>NZ_JBMRFR010000019.1:0-64946 GCF_049384845.1 Stenotrophomonas sp. CASM101
GTGTCGGAGTGCGGGGTGTCAGCCGCATGGATGCGGCTGCCAAGCCTACAAGGACGTACTTGCGGCGTCCCCGCACTCCGACACCGCCCCGCCATTCCACGGAAATCCCGCTCTGGCTGTTGCTGTTGCCGTTGCTTGAGCAGGTGCAGGGCCGCAGGCCCTGCCGACCCACCCTAATCCTCGACCGGGAAGTTCTCGATCGGCTTCAGCACATCGTAGTGCTCGCGATGCAGCTTGCCCTTCAGCTTCGGCAGCTCCGGCAACGGCGCATCCACGCGCGTGTCCGGCAACCGGTCCAGCAGGTTGCGCACCAGCGTCAGCCGGCCCAGCCGCTGGTCGTTGAAATCCACCAGCGTCCACGGCGCCGCCTCGCGATGCGTCGCGCGCAGCATCGCCTCGCGGGCTTCGGTATAGGCGCTGTACTTGCTGCGCGATTTCAGGTCCACCGGGGACAGCTTCCAGCCCTTCAGCGGATCGAGGTGGCGCTCGGCGAAGCGCTTCTCCTGCTGCTCCTGGTCCACGCACAGCCAGTACTTGAACAGCAGGATGCCGTCGTCCACCAGCAGCTGTTCGAACACCGGCGCCTGGCGCAGGAACTGCTGGTACTCGGTCTCGCTGCAGTAGCCCATCACCCGTTCGACGCCTGCGCGGTTGTACCAGCTGCGGTCCATCAGCACGATCTCGCCGGCGGCGGGCAAGTGCGAGGCGTAGCGCTGGAAGTACCACTGCGTGGCTTCGCGGTCGGTGGGCTTGGGCAGTGCCACCACGCGGCACTGGCGCGGGTTGAGGTGCTGGCTGATGGCCTGGATCGCGCCGCCCTTGCCCGCCGTGTCGCGCCCTTCAAACAGCACCAGCAGGCGTTGCCCGCTGTGCTGCACCCAGCGCGCCATGGCGGTCAGTTCCAGCTGCAAAGGCAGCAGCAGTTCGTCGTAGTCCTTGCGCTTGAGCTTGGCCATCGTCACACCCGCGGGGAGGAAGCCCGAGCGTAGCGCAGGGGCTGCCCAAGCGATGTCGACGCTACCTGGTCGCGCTTACCCTGCTGCGCCCGTCCAGCCGTTCTCACGTGCCAGCTGCTGCACCAACGCTGACAGATCGCGGGCAAACCCGCCCATGTCGAACAGCCCGCTGCGCTCGCGCGCCTGTGCCAGTTCAGCGCGCAACGCGGCCAGCGCCGCCGGGTCATTGCCCAGCGCGCTGGCAGTGGTGATGAACGCCGCATCGTCGGCGACATTCATCCGCGCCAGCCCCAGATGGTGGTTGAGGCTGCCGGCCACGCGCGCGGCGAACGTGTCGCCGGGGCAGGTCAGCACCGGGCAGCCGGCCCACAGCGCGTCGGACGCGGTGGTGTGGGCGCTGTACGGATGCGTGTCGAGGAACAGGTCGGCCAGCTGATAGCGGGCCAGATACTGCGGATGCGGCAGTTTGGCCATGAACACCAGCCGCGTTGGGTCCAGGCCAGCGGCCTGTGCGGCGCTGCGCAGGCGGGCGTCGGCATGGCCGGGGCCGGACAGCAGCCACAGCACGCTGCCGGGCACCGCCTGCAGCACTGCGAAGGCGCGGCCCATGCTGCGCGGGTTGAGCTTGTAGCTGTTGTTGAAGCAGCAGAACACGACGCCGTTTCCGGGCAACCCGCACTCGGCGCGGGACGGTGCCGGCTCCAGCATGCGGGTGTTGTCCGAGGGCTGGAAGGCACGCGGCAGGCGCAGCACCCGTTCGCTGTAGTGCGGCTCCAGTGAAACTGGCAAAACGAAGCTGTCGCCGATCACGGCATCCATCCACGGCGCCCCGGACGTGCCGGGGTAAGCCAGCCAGTTCAACTGCAGCGGGGCAGGGCGCATCGCCAGTACCTCCGGCGTGCCGCCGCCGCCCCATCCGCGCAGGTCGAACAGCAGGTCGATGCCCTGTGCGCGGATGCGTGCGGCGGTATCGGCATGTCGCAGGCCAGCCACATCATGCAGCTGTGCCGCTGCCTGCAGCCGCTGGCGGATGCGGCTGCCGTCATCACGATTCAACGCGAACAGATGCAGTTGCACTGCCGGGTCATGACGCAACTGCTCGAACAAGGCCACGGTCAGCAGCCCGGTGGGATGGGCGCCAAAGCCATTGGACAGGAAGCCGACCCGCAAGGGGCCGCGCCCGCGCACCTTCGTGGCGGGAAGGGGACGCACTCCCGAAGCAATCACCGCAGCGCGCGCGCGCGCGCAGGCCAGCTGTTCGGCTGCGGTGGCATCCTCGCTGAGGAACGCGAACGGTTCGACCACACCTTGGCCGCTGGCCAGTGCGCCACGCACTTGTGTGGCCAGTGCGTCCACGTCCTGCCAGTCGCACAGGCGGCGCTGCCAGGCCAGGCGCTGGGCGGCGATATAGGGTTCGCCCGGCATCAGCGCATGCGCGCGGCGATAGGCCGTCGCCGCCCCTTCGGCATCATCGGCATCTTCCAGCGCATGGCCCAGCCACAACGCGATGCCCGGGTGCTGCGGGGCCAGTGCCGAAGCCTGGCCCAGCAGCTTCGCTGCATCGCCATGTGCGCCGGCCATCCAGGCCACGCGGCCCAGCCGCGCCAGCGCTTCGGGGTGGTTGGGGCGCAGTTGCAGTGCGCGTCGTGCGGCCTGCTCGCCGGCAGCGATGTCGCCGGCTTCCAGTTCCAGGTCGGCCAGCATCACCCAGGCCACGAAGTCGCCGGGCTGGCGCGCGATCGCCTGCTGCAGGTGCTGTCGCTGCTGCCAGGCCGTCATCGTGATCAGTCCGCCGACAACTGCGCCAGGGCGTCGACCTGGTGTTCGTGGCTGAGTCGCTGCAGCAGCGGGTCGAGGTCGCCGGCCAGGATGTTGGGCAGGTCGTACAGGGTCAGGCCTTCCACGCGGTGGTCGGTGATCCGGCCCTGCGGGAAGTTGTAGGTGCGGATGCGCTGGCTGCGGTCGCCGCTGCCGACCTGCAGGCGCCGCGATTCGGCCTGCGCCGCGTCCTGGCGCTGGCGTTCGGCATCGAGCAGCTGCGCCTTCAGGCGCTTCATCGCCTTGTCGCGATTGGCGTGCTGGCTGCGTTCGGTCTGGCATTCCACCACTACGCCGGTCGGCAGGTGGGTGATGCGGATCGCCGACTCGGTCTTGTTGACGTGCTGGCCACCGGCGCCGGACGAGCGGAACGTATCCACCTTCAGGTCGGCGGGGTTGATGACGATGTCATCGACTTCGTCGGCCTCCGGAATGATTGCCACGGTGGCCGCCGAGGTGTGGATGCGGCCCTGCGATTCGGTGGCCGGCACGCGCTGCACGCGGTGCGTGCCCGATTCGAACTTCAGGCGCGAGAACGCTCCCCGGCCGACCACGCGTGCCACCACCTCCTTGTAGCCGCCGTGCTCGCCCGGGCTGTCCGATTCGATCTCGACCTTCCAGCCCTGGCGCTCGGCATAGCGGGCGTACATGCGGAACAGGTCGCCAGCGAAGATCGCGGCTTCGTCGCCGCCAGTGCCGGCGCGCACTTCCAGGAACAGGTTGCCTTCGTCGCGCGGGTCGCGTGGCACCAGCAGCAATGCGAGCTCCTGCTCCAGCGCCTGCAGGCGCGCCTGCGCGGCGGCGATCTCCTCGTCGGCCAGCTCGCGCAGATCGGGATCGGCGCGCATGCCTTCGGCGGCGGCCAGGTCGGCCTTGGCACGGGCTTCATCGGCCAGTGCAGTGGCAACCGGTTCAAGTTGGGCGAATTCGCGCGAAAGGTCGCGGAAACGGGTGTTGTCGGCGACCACATCGGGTTCGGCGAGCAGGCGTTCCAGTTCTTCGCGGCGCTCGGCCAGCGCTTCCAGCTTACGGCGCAGGGTCGGCGTCATCGGGTCTCACGGGTGGGTGGCGGTAACCCGGCGTGGCCGGGAACAGGCGCTCGGCGGCGCGGGTCAGGTCGGCATCGCCACTCAGCGCGGCGGCGCGCAGTGCGGCGGTCGGCGGGTGCAGCAGGCGGTTGGTCAGGCCGTGGGCCAGCAGTTCCAGCACTTCGTCGGCGGGCTTGCCGTTGGCCAGCTGCTGGCGCGCGCGCTCCAGCAGCTCGGCACGGGTGGCTTCGCCGAACGCGCGCAGCTGCCGCAGTGGTGCCTGGTGGGCGCTGGCCTGCTGGGTCTCGATGAAGCGCGATACCTGCAGGTCGATGATCGCCTCGGCCTCGGCAGCGGCCTCGCGGCGGCCACGACGGTTGTCTTCCACCGCGCGTTCCAGGTCATCGACGGTGTAGAGGAAGGCGTCGTTGAGCGTGCCGACCTCGGCTTCGATGTCGCGCGGCACGGCCAGGTCGAACAGCAGCATCGGCTTGTGCCGGCGTGCACGCAGGGCCTTGGCCACCATCTCGCGATGGATCACCGGCTCGCGCGCGGCGGTGGCCGAGAACACCACGTCGGCCTCGCCCAGGTGGCGGTCCAGTTCGGTCAGCGGCAGGGCCACGCCGCCATGGCGGCTGGCCAGTTCCTGCGCGTGGGCCAGGGTGCGGTTGGCGATCAGCAGCCGCCGCACCTTGCCTTCACTCAGGTGCCGTGCAGCCAGTTCGATGGTCTCGCCGGCACCGACCAGCAGCACGGTGGAATCGTCCAGACGGGCGAACGCGTTCTGTGCCAGGCGCACGGCCGCCGAGGCCACCGACACCGGGTTGGTGCCGATCTGGGTATCGGTCCGCGCACGCTTGGCCACCGAGAAGGTCTGCTGGAACAGGCGGTCCAGGCGCTGGCCGAGCAGGCCATGGTCGCGCGCGGTCGACCAGGCGTCCTTCACCTGGCCGAGGATCTGCGGTTCGCCCAGGACCATCGAGTCCAGCCCGGTGGCGACCCGGAACAGGTGGCGCACAGCTTCGGCATCGGCATGCTGGTACAGATAGCCCTGCAGGTCACCGGCCTGGCTGCGCAGCCACTGGTCCAGCGCCTGTGCCGACTCGGCCACGGCGTACAGTTCGGTGCGGTTGCAGGTGGACAGCAGCACCGCCTCGGCAATCTGCGGGGTATCGCGCAGCGAACCGAGCGCGCGCGGCAACGCCTCACCGGCGAAGGCCGCGCGTTCGCGCAGCTCCACCGGTGCGGTCTGGTGATTCAGTCCGAGCACCCACAGGGTCATTGTTCAGTTGCTTGCGATAAGCTGCTGGCCATTGGACGACATTTTAAGGCCCCGATGCCGACGATGCCCGCATTGATTCGCATCCCCAGTGTTCTGCTGCTGTCCCTGGCCTGCAGCCAGGCCCTGGCGGCGGTGCCGGCCAAGGCCCCTGTAAGGGCCCCGGCCACTGAGGAACTGGCGCTGGAACCGGTGATGGCCGGTGAGTTCGCGCTGCAGGCCGGCAAGCTGGCCGAGGCGGCGCGCTGGTACCTGCAGGCGGCCCAGCAGACTGACGGCGACGCCGGCCTGGCCGAGCGCGCGACCCGCATTTCCATGCTCGCCAACGATGACGCCAGCGCCGCCAAGGGCCTGGCGCTGTGGCAGCAGCGCGCCCCGCGCTCGTTGACCATGCGCAGCGCCGCCGGTGCGCTGGCCATGCGCCAGGGCGATGTGAAGGCTGCCCGCACCGAGCTGCAGGCGCTGCTGGCCGACCCCGACGAGCGCGGCTGGAGGTTCGCTCTGGCCGCGCTGATCGGCGGTGGCCGCGACCCGGCAGTGCCGGCGCAGGTGCTCGGCGAGCTGGTCGATGCCAATGCGATTCCGCCGAAGATCGAGGCCTGGCAGGAGTTCGGTCGCCTGGCCCTGCGCATGGAAAAGCCCGAGCTGGCGCGGCGGATGATCGATGAGGTGGTCAAGCGCTTCCCGGAAGAGCCACGTGTGGCACTGCTGCGCGCCAGCCAGTTGCAACAAGCGGGCGAGACCGACAAGGCGCTGTCGCTGCTGCACGATGTGGAGCCGAAGACGCGCCAGGACCCGGAACTGCGCAATGCGGTGGCCATCGCCTACGACAGCCTGGGGCAGCCTGCTGCGGCCGAGCGCGTGCTGGCGTTCGGCCCGCAGGACGTGCAGACCTGGGGCATGCGCGCCTCGCTGCTGGCCAAGCAGGGCGACAAGGCAGCGCTGTCCAATCTCTACAACGAACTGTCGCGGCAGGCGGCCAAGCCGGACCCGGCGCAGCGCCTGCTGCTGGGCAAGATCGCCGAGTACCTGAAGCGCTATCCGGAGGCGGTGCAGTGGTACCACAGCGTGCCCGGCGGCGATGAGCTGAGCGAAGCACGCCTGCGTGCGGCCAACGCCCAGGCCCTGGCCGGGCGCCTGCCGCAGGCCCTGGATGAAGTGCACGCGATCCAGTCCGATGCGGTGGTCGATGACGATGTGCGTCGCGACGCCTATCTGCTGGAGGCTGAACTGCGCCAGCGTGGCGATGACAGTGCCGGCGAACTGGATGCATTGGCCCGCGGCCTGGCCGCCTACCCCGATGACAACGGCCTGCTGTACGCCCGTGCACTCGCCTGGGAGCGCCGCGACGATATCCCGCGCGCCGAGGCCGACCTGCGCAAGATCCTGGTGACCGACCCGGAAAACGTGCCGGCCCTGAATGCCTTGGGCTACACCCTGGCCGACCGTACCGGCCGCCTGCAGGAAGCGCTGGAGCTGATCGACCGCGCCCGCGTGGCCGAACCGGACAACGCCGCCATCGTCGACAGCTATGGCTGGGTGCTGTATCGCCTGGGTCGCAAGGAAGAAGCACTGGTGCAGCTGCGCCGGGCCTGGACCCTGGCCAAGGACCCGGAGATCGCTTCCCACGTTGGCGAAGTGCTCTGGGTGCTGGGCAAGCATGACGAGGCCCGCCACTTCTTCGAAGAAGCGGCCAAGCTCGATCCTGAAAACCGCGCGCTGCTGCGCGCCCGCGAGAAATTCAATCCATGAGTGTTTCCCTGATCCGGCCGCTGCTGTTGGCGGCCGTGACCCTGGCGGTGACCGCCTGTACCAGCGTGGGCACGCAGAAGACCCCGGCGCCGGCGGTGGTCGAGGTTGTTTCAGCCGAAGCGGCGCAGGCCGAGGCGGCGCGCGTGGCCGCGCTGCAGGCACAGCCGGACTGGGCTTTCCAGGGCCGGGTCGCGGTCAGCAAGGGCAAGGACGGCGGCAGCGGACGCATCGACTGGAAGCAGGAAGGACGCCGCTATGTGGTCGAGCTGAGCGCGCCGGTGACCCGGCAGAGCTGGAAGCTGGCCGGCGATACCCATTCCGAAGCCGGCCGCCTGGAAGGACTGGCCGGCGGGCCGCGTGACGGCGAGGACGCCCAGCAGCTGCTGCTGGAAGCGACCGGCTGGGACATACCGGTCAACCAGCTGCCGCAGTGGATCCGTGGCCTGGTGGCCGGCGATGCTGCCGGTCCGGAGAAGGTCGAGCGGGACGCTGACGGCCGGCCGCGTCGCATGCAGCAGATGGGCTGGCAGGTGCAGTATCTGGACTGGTACCCGGCCGAGGCCGGACGCCCGGCGCTGCCGCGCCGGATCGAGGCCAGCAATGGCGACGCCAAGGTGCGCCTGCTGGTGGACCAGTGGGGGCAGGGCGCCCCATGAGTGCCGGGCACGATGACGCGGGCTGGTCCTGGTGGCCGGCCCCGGCCAAGCTGAACCTGTTCCTGCACATCACCGGCCGCCGCGCCGACGGCTACCACGAGCTGCAGACCGTGTTCCGCCTGCTGGACTGGGGCGATCGCATTGGCCTGCGCCTGCGTGAAGACGGCCAGGTGCGCCGTGAGGGCGAGGGCCTGGCCGGCGTGGCCGAGGCTGATGACCTGGCGGTGCGTGCCGCGCGCCTGCTCCAGGAAGCGGCAAAGGTCGAGCAAGGTGCAGACATCATCGTCGAAAAGCACGTTCCCGCCGGGGGTGGGTTTGGTGGGGGGTCGTCCGACGCGGCCACGGCGCTGGTGGTGCTGAACCGGCTGTGGCGGGCGGGTCTGGATGAAGAGGCTTTGGCGGCGCTGGGCCTGCGCCTGGGCGCAGATGTGCCGGTATTCGTGCGCGGGCGCAACGCCTGGGCCGAAGGCGTGGGCGAGCGCCTGCAGCCGATCACCCTGGCCCCGGCCTGGTACGTGCTGGTCGAACCGGGCGTTCATGTTCCTACGCCAGCACTGTTTGCAGACCCGGATTTGACGCGCGACAGCCCAGTGGCGAAAATAGAGGACTTCGCTTCCGGGACCCTGGTCGGGAACGCGTTCGAACCGGTGCTGCGCCGCCGTGAGCCTGCCGTCGAGGCAGCGTTCGCCGCGTTGAGCGACATCGGCACGGCGCGGCTGACCGGTTCGGGAAGTGGTTGTTTCGTCGAGTTCGCATCGCAGTCTGCCGCAGAGCAGGGACGGTCGAAGTTGCCGAAGGAGTTGCGGGCAAGGGTGGCAGCGGGCGTAGCGCGTTCGCCACTGCTGGATGCACTCGAGCAACACTGATTTATCACTGCAGGGGCGTCGCCAAGAGGCCCAAGGCACCAGGTTTTGATCCTGGCATTCGTAGGTTCGAATCCTACCGCCCCTGCCAATAGCGGCTGTGTCCGCGCCTTCCAGCGCATCGCCCGCGCGGGACGTGGAAACAACCGCGGTGTTGTCAGCAGCAAGGGTCCATCGGGGTCCTTGCCGACTCCGGATCCCCGCCACTCGTCCCCGCCCGAGACAATCATGATGCAAGAGTCCCCGAACCTGCTGGTCTTTTCCGGCAACGCCAACAAACGTCTGGCGCAGAACATCTGCAAGGAACTGGGGGTTCGCCCGGGCAAGGCGCTGGTCTCGCACTTCTCCGATGGCGAAGTGCAGGTGGAGATCGAAGAGAACGTCCGCAAGCAGGACGTGTTCGTGATCCAGCCGACCTGCGCGCCGAGCGCGGAAAACCTGATGGAGCTGCTGGTGCTGATCGACGCGCTCAAGCGCGCATCGGTGGCCAGTGTCACCGCCGTGGTGCCGTATTTCGGCTACTCGCGCCAGGATCGCCGCATGCGCTCCTCGCGCGTGCCGATCACCGCCAAGCTTGCGGCCAAGATGTTCAGCACCGCGGGCGCTGATCGCGTGCTGACCGTCGACCTGCACGCCGACCAGATCCAGGGCTTCTTCGATATTCCGGTGGACAACGTGTATGCGTCCCCGCTGCTGCTGGCCGACATCTGGCGCGCCTACGGCACCGAGAACCTGATCGTTGTGTCGCCGGACGTGGGCGGCGTGGTCCGTGCCCGTGCGGTGGCCAAGCGCCTGGATGACGCCGACCTGGCGATCATCGACAAGCGCCGCCCGCGCGCCAACGTCTCCACCGTGATGAACATCATCGGTGACGTCGAAGGCAAGACCTGCGTGATGGTCGATGACATCGTCGACACCGCCGGCACCCTGTGCGCCGCTGCTGCTGCCCTGAAGGCGCGCGGTGCGCTCAAGGTCGCCGCCTACTGCACCCACGCGGTGCTGTCGGGCCCGGCGGTGGACAACATCACCAATTCCCAGCTCGACGAGCTGGTGGTGACCGACACCATCCCGCTGAAGGACGCGGCGCGGGTGTGCAGCAAGATCCGCCAGCTGAGCGTGGCGGAAATGCTGGCTGAAACGATGCGCCGCATCGCCTTCGGTGAGTCGGTCAGCTCGCTGTACGTCGACTGAGTTTTCGCCCCTGCCGGCAACGGCGGGGGCATACCCCGGGTGCTTCTGGTCGCGGAAGCATCTTCAACCGCCACGCCGCAGGGCGCGGCAACAACCTGAGTAGTCGAAAATGTCGAAGACCCATGAAATCAAGGTCACCAAGCGTGAACTGCAGCGTAAGGGTGCGAGCCGCCGCCTGCGTCACGCCGGTGTGATCCCGGCCATCGTGTACGGCGGCAACGCCGAGCCGGTCGCCATCAGCCTGGACCACAACGAAATCTGGCTGGCCCAGCAGAACGAGTGGTTCTATGCCTCGATCCTGGACCTGAACCTGGATGGCCAGGTGCAGAAGGTCCTGCTGCGTGACATGCAGCGCCACCCGTACAAGCAGCTGATCATGCACCTGGACTTCCAGCGCGTGAACGAGAACGAAGCCCTGACCGCTTCGGTCCCGCTGCACTTCGTCAACGAAGACACCTCGCCGGCCGGCAAGGCTGCCGACGTCGTGGTCACCCACGAACTGAAGGAAGTGACCATCACCTGCCTGCCGAAGGACCTGCCGGAGTCGATCGAAGTCGACCTGGGCGAGCTGAAGGCCGGTGACGTGGTGTACCTGTCCGACATCAAGCTGCCGAAGGGCGTGGAAATCCCGGCCCTGGCGCTGGGCAAGGACCACGACGACGCCATCGTCACCGCCAAGGCCGGCAAGGCCGACGCGGCCGACGAAGAAGCGGCTGCCGCCGAGTAATACCGCTACGGTGCCTGCCTGCGGGCAGGCACCGTACTGGAAGGAACCATGGCAGGACTGCGACTGATCGTCGGTCTGGGCAACCCCGGATCGGAACACGCCCGGACCCGGCACAATGCCGGGTTTCATTTCGTTGAGGCCCTGGCGGAGAAAGCCGGTGCGCGATGGAATGTGGACAGCAAGCTGTTCGGTGAGACCACCAAGGTCGAGATCGCCGGGCAGACGGTGTGGCTCCTCAAGCCCGCCACCTTCATGAACCTCAGCGGCAAGTCGGTCACCGCCGCGCAGCGGTTCTGGAAGATCGAGCCGGAGGAAACCCTGCTGGCCCACGACGAACTGGACCTGCCGCCCGGCGCGGCACGGCTGAAGTTCGACGGTGGCCACGGCGGTCAGAACGGCCTGCGCGACACCATCCGCCTGCTCGGCCATGGCAAGTTCCATCGCCTGCGCGTGGGCATTGGCCACCCCGGCCACAAGGACCGCGTGGTGGGTTGGGTGCTCGGCCGCCCGTCGAAGGACGATGACGTGCTGATCGCGCGCGCCATCGACGATGCGATCGACGTGCTGCCGCTGGCGGTGCAGGGCGATTTCAACGAAGCGATGAAGCGCCTGCACACCCCGAAATAACCGGTAGGTACCGACCGTTGGCCGGTACGGAGTCAACCAGACCGGTAGGTACCGACCGTTGGTCGGTACGGAGTCAACCAGGCCGGTAGGTACCGACCGTTGGTCGGTACGGAGTCAACCAGGCCGGTAGGTACCGACCGTTGGTCGGTACGGAGTCAACCAGGTCGGTAGGTACCGACCGTTGGTCGGTACGGAGAATGATTGGAAAAGCAGCGCCCACGTCGCTGTTTCCCCAATCACTTTCACCCCAGAGAGCTGTCACCCATGGGTATCAAATGCGGCATCGTCGGCCTGCCCAACGTCGGCAAGTCGACCCTGTTCAATGCGCTGACCAAGGCGGGCATCGCCGCAGCGAACTTCCCGTTCTGCACCATCGAGCCGAACGTCGGCATCGTGCCGGTGCCGGACCCGCGCCTGAACGAGCTGGCGGGCATCATCAACCCGCAGAAGGTCATCCCGACCGCGGTCGAGTTCGTCGACATCGCCGGCCTGGTCGCCGGTGCCGCCAGCGGTGAAGGCCTGGGCAACAAGTTCCTGGCGCACATCCGCGAAGTCGATGCCATCACCCACGTGGTGCGCTGCTTCGAGCACGGTGACATCGTGCACGTGGCCGGCAAGGTCGACCCGATCTCGGACATCGAAACCATCGATACCGAGCTGGCGCTGGCCGACCTGGACAGCGTCGAGAAGGCGCTGAACCGTGCCGAGCGTGCAGCCAAGGGCGGCGACAAGGACGCAGCGGCGCGCAAGCCGGTGCTGGCCAAGCTGCAGGCGGCACTGTCCGACGGCAAGGCTGGTCGTTCGGTCGGCCTGGATGATGAAGAAAAGGCGCTGGTACGCGACCTGTTCCTGCTGACCCTGAAGCCGGTGATGTACATCGCCAACGTGCTGGAAGACGGTTTCGAGAACAACCCGCACCTGGAAGCTGTGCGCGCGCATGCTGCCGCAGAAGGCGCGCAGGTGGTGCCGGTGTCGGCCGCGATCGAGGAAGAGCTGTCACAGCTCGACGATGAAGACCGCGATACCTTCCTGGCCGACCTGGGCCTGAGCGAGCCGGGCCTGAACCGCGTGATCAACGCGGCCTACAGCCTGCTGGGCCTGCAGACCTACTTCACCGCAGGCGTGAAGGAAGTCCGTGCGTGGACGGTGCGCAAGGGTGCCACCGCCCCGCAGGCTGCCGCGGTCATCCACACAGACTTCGAGAAGGGCTTCATCCGCGCCGAAACCATCGCGTATGACGACTTCATCAAGTACAAGGGCGAAGCCGGCGCCAAGGAAGCCGGTCGCCTGCGCCTGGAAGGCAAGGAATACCGCGTGCAGGAAGGCGACATCCTGCACTTCCGCTTCAACGTCTGATCCAGCGGCATCGGATCGACCCCGGACGCCCCGCCTCGTGCGGGGCGTTCGCGTTTCTGAATATGGATAAAAAATCACCACGCTGCGAAACGCTTGCGGCGTGATGTTCGCCGGCACTTGTCCACAGCAAACTCCCATCGCTTTCCACGCCGCATGTGGAAAACCGGCGAAGCCGATGTAGAGCCGAGCCCACGCTCGGCTCCGGCTGGCATCAGCCGAGCATGGGCTCGGCTCTACAAGGGGCTCGCCCGCGCGACCTGGACAGATTTTCACCACGCTTCGAAACGCCTGCGCTGCAATGCTCGCACCCACTTGTCCACACCAAGTTCCCATCGCTTTCCACGCGTGGTGTGGAAAACAACGGGAGGCGTGGATAAAAAATAACCACGCCCGGAAATGCCTGCATCGCAACGCTCGAACCCACTTGTCCACATCAAGTTCCCATCACTCTCCACGCATTGTGTGGAAAACCCCGGTGGCCCGCTCTGATAGCCGCCCACCTTGGTGGGCGCGCGGCGAGACAGTGCCCGCCAAGGTGGGCATCTACCAGAGCGCAAATGACAAGGCCCGCCAATGGCGGGCCTTGTCGTCCACGTCCTGCAAGGCGGCGCGCCTTACAGCGCGGTGCCGCCAAACTTGTGGGTGTACTGCAGGTTGATGGTGCGGCCGACGCTGTCGAACCAGGACACGTCGTAGTACGGGTACGCGGTATACGTGGTGTCCTTCGGCGGCATCTTGTTGAACACATTGACCACCGACAGCGACAGGCGCGAGTGGTCGTCGAAGCGGTACTGCACCGAGGCGTTGTAGCGGTAGGTCGCCTTCACGTACGGGCTGTCGCCGCTGTCCCAGTCGAACGACTGGTCGTAGCTGTCCGAAGTTGGCAGCTTGCCCAGGCGCGAGCCATAGACCGTCGCCGACCACGCGTCCTTCTCCCAGGTCACGCTCAGGCTGGTCTTGGTACGCGGGATGTCGAATCCGCTGTTGACCGCGAACTGGTCCAGGGTCGGGTCACCGGGGTAGCGCTGGAAATCGTGCTTCTTCACCCAGGTGTGGGTGCCGTTGAGGATGAAATCGCCGATGCCGGTCTGCATGCGGTAGCGCAGGCCGACGTCGATACCGGAGGTCGATTCGCGGGCGACGTTGATCGGAGCGACGCGCACGCCGTATAGGCGGCCATCACCGGTGCGGGTGATGCGGTCGAGCGCGTCCACGCAGGTCGGCGAGTTGATGTCGGCAGTACCCAGGCGGCAGTTGGCTTCGTTGGCCAGGAGCGTGCGAACGTCCATGTCCTGCACCTGCTTGCGCATGTCGATGTCAAACCAGTCCACGGACAGGTCCAGGCCGATCGCCGGCGACCAGACGAAGCCTGCACTCCACGAGGTGCTGGTTTCCGGGTCGAGCTGGCGGTTGCCGGTGCGGCTGCGGATCAGGTTGCGCTCGTAGTCGGAACAGTCGCTAGCGCCATCGGCGCGGCAGCTGTACAGGTCTTCGGCGGTGGTCTCGTCGTTGCCCGGTCCGGCGAACACGTAGTGCAGGTCCGGCGCGCGGAACGCGGTGCCATACGAACCGCGCACCAGCAGCGTGTCGATCGGGCGCCATTCCAGACCGCCGCTCCAGGTCGCCTTGCCGATGGTGTGGCCGGAATAGCGGTACTGGTCGTAGCGGCCGGCCACGCTCAGGTTGACCGTCTCGTGCAGCGGCATGCGCAGCTCGGCGGCGGTCGCCCAGCGGTTGCGCGAGCCCTGGCCGTCCGAATCCTTCCAGCTGTAGTAGTAGTACTGCGTGGCCAGCGGATCGGGATTCAGCGCATAGGCCTGCTGGCCCACTTCCACGGTCGCGGCGAACCCGGCATCACCGCCCGGCAGGCCGAACAGCGCGGAATTGGTCAGCGTGAATGCAGCCGTCTCGGTGCGCGACTTCGGCGAATAGGTAGTGCGTGCGGCAATCGAATCGTACTCGGCGCGGGTCAGCGGCCGGTACAGCCGCGACGGGTCCGCGTTGTAGATCGGGAAACCGTCGTCGTCCACGCCCTGCTGCGGGCCCAGGAACAGGTCATTGGCCTTGGCGGCGATGATCTGCGCCCAGCTGATCCGCGACTGGTACTGCGAATGGCTCAGCGCCGCTTCGTAGTCCCAGTTGCCGGCCAGATTGCCCTTGAAGCCGGTGGTCACGCTGAAGGTCTTCTGCGTGCTGCGTACCATCGCATTGCGCAGGCCCCCCATTTCCTCGGGTGAGAACTGGCGCTGCCAGAACTCGATCTCGCCGGTGGCCTGGTTGTTGAAGTAGCCCGACTCATCGCCATTGGCGTCCATGCGGCCCCACTTGGTGACGTCGCGCATCAGCGACATCGTGTGGTAGCCCAGCTGCACATCGGCGAACCATTGCTGGCCGTTGTCGAAGTCGTAGCTCAGCGAGGCGTAGCCATTGGCGCCGCGGCGCTTGCTGAGGATGGTGCCGTAGCCGATCGAGCTGTCGCTGCCGCAGTAGTAACCGTAGCGCGGGCGGTAGGCGCGGTAGGTGCTGCCCTGGTTCTGCCCGGCCAGCGCTTCGCAGGTGGCCGCGCCCGGATCCAGGTAATCGTCGTTGTAGTCCGTACGCAGGTAAGCGCGGCGGGCGATGCGCGAGCCCTCGGTGGGGCCGTCCTGGGTCGAATCCTGGATGTCGCGCTCATAGGCCCACAGCGGGGTCTGCGACTGCAGCTCGACGCTGTACACGGCGTTGAAGTTGCCGCGGCTGAAGCCGCTGGCCAGGCTCATGTCGAACGACTCGCCACCGCCTTCGCTGGTGGTGCCCATGCGCATGTCGATCGTGGTGCCGTCGGCCTTTTTCTTCAGGATGAAGTTGACCACGCCGGCGATCGCGTCCGAGCCGTAGATGGCCGAGGCACTGCCGGTCAGCACTTCGATGCGCTCGATCATTCCCAGCGGGATGTTGGAGACGTCGGTGAAGTTGCTGCGGCCCTTGAACGGCATCGGGAAGTCGGCGATGCGGCGGCCGTTGACCAGTACCAGCGTGTGGTTCGGGCCGAGGCCACGCAGGTCCACCTGCTGGGCGCCGGGCGAGAAGTCGGCGCCGCTGGAGGACTGCTGGCTCTGCGTCTCACCGCCGTTCTGGGTCATTGCACGCAGCACGTCCGGCACGCTGGTGAAGCCGCTGGAGCGGATCTGTTCGGCGTTGATCACCGTGATCGGGGCGGGGCCTTCCACCTGGGCGCGCGGAATGCGCGAGCCGGTGACCTGCACCGCGTCCAGTTGTTGCACCGAAGAGGAAGCCGGTGCCTGGGCCGCCGCGGAAGCAGCCACGCCCATCAACGCCAGCTGGATCGACCACGCCATCGCCTGTCTACGCATGAGGAATTCTCGGAAATGAAGCCGGCCCGCAGAGGAGGGGCCCTGTCCCCCATTCAGATTTCCGGAACGGGCGCGCGCATTTAACGCCTTTTTCATGTCCTTGACTACTGGGTCCCTATCTGGCAAAGAGTGGAAACGCTTGCAAGTCGATTTTGTTCAGGGAGATCAAGATGCGACGCCTCCATCGGACCGTGCGTGCCCCCTTCGCCTGGCTGGCGCTGCTGGTCTTGGCCGTGCCGTTGGTCGCCCTTGCGCAGGACCTGCAGGGCCCGGGCTTCGCCTACTACGAAGCCGGCGATCTCGACGCGCCCCGGCCCGGTCCGCGCGCACCGGCCATGATGCTGATGGGCGGTGGCGAATGGGTGCCGGAGGCCTTCCACTGGTGGCTGAAGCAGGCTGGCAATGGCCGCGTGCTGATCCTGCGCGCTTCTGGCAGTGATGAGCTGCAGGACCGCCTGTACCGCGAGATCGGCGGTACCACCGCAGTGCAGACGCTGGTCTTCGACAGCCGCCGCGGCGCCGACGATCCGGCCGTGCTGCGCGTGGTTGCCGCCGCCGATGCCATCTTCATTGCCGGTGGTGACCAGTCGCGCTACATCCGCTTCTGGAAGGGCACTGCGCTCAACCGCGCGCTGAACGCCCATGTGCGCGCCGGCAAGCCGATTGCCGGTACCAGCGCTGGGCTCGCCATCCTCGGTGGCTATGCCTACGGCGCGATGGACGGCGGCAGCATCACCTCCGCCGGTGCGCTGGCCGACCCGATGGGCAGTGCGGTGACCATGGACAGTGGCTTCCTGCAGATGCCCTACCTGCAGCGCGTGGTCACCGACACCCACTTCGACAAGCGCGACCGGCTCGGTCGCCTGATCGTGTTCGTGGCGCGCGCCGCCCAGGACAGTGGCGACCCCGGCATCGTCGGCATCGGCGTCGACGAGGACACCGCTCTGTGCGTGGAGCCTGATGGCCAGGCGCAGGTCTACAGTGCTGACGGCGAGGGCAAGGTCTGGGTGGTCAGCCCCGGCCGCGATGCCGACCGCCTGGTCGAAGGTGAGCCGCTGCGCTTCCACGCGGTGCCGGTAACGGTGGTCGCCAGCGGCAGCCGCATGCGCCTGGATGACTTCCAGGCCGAGGCCGACTACCAGGCCGTGGCCGACGTCAGCGATGGCGAGATCGAAGTCATCCGCCAGTGACCCGGCGATCCTGTGGCCACGCATGGGATGCTGTAGAGCCGAGCCCGCGCTCGGCTGCTCTTCAATCGAGGCATCAGCCGAGCATGGGCTCGGCTCTACGATGATGCCTCCCTTGCCCACCTGCTGGAGACGTACCCGATGAAACTGCGCCTGGCGCTGTCTATGCTGCTGTCCCTGCCCATGCTTGCCCAGGCCGCACCGGCCGCTTCACCGCTGCTGGTCATCCACGGCGGCGCCGGCGTCGAGCGCAAGGACCTGTCGCCGGCCGAGGAAAAGGCCGCACGTGACGCGCTGCGGGCAGCACTGCTGAAGGGTCATGCGGAACTGGTGGCCGGTCGCCCTGCGCTCGCAGCGGTCACTGCGGCGATCACCGTGCTGGAGGACGATCCCACCTTCAACGCCGGCAAGGGCGCAGTGTTCACCCACGACGGCCGCAACGAGCTGGATGCGGCGGTCATGGATGGCGCGAACCAGGCGGCGGGCGCGGTGGCGGGCGTGCAACGGGTGCGCAACCCGATCCTGCTGGCGCAGACTGTGATGCAGAAATCCCGCCACGTGATGATGGTCGGGCAGGGCGCCGAAGCCTTCGCGGCCGAGCAGGGCATTCCTCTGGTCGATCCCTCCTACTTCCGTACAGAGAAGCGTTGGCAACAGCTGCAGCGCGCCCTCAAGGAAGAGGCCAGTGGCCAGGCACATGCCGACCTGGAGACTGCAAAGCACTTCGGTACCGTTGGTGCGGTCGCATTGGACGCGCAGGGGCATCTGGCCGCCGGCACCTCCACCGGGGGCATGACCAACAAGCGCTACGGCCGGGTCGGTGACTCGCCGATCATCGGTGCCGGCACCTGGGCCGACGCACGCTGCGCGGTGTCCGGCACCGGGTGGGGCGAGTACTACATCCGCACTGCGGCCGCGCACGAGATCTGTGCGCGCATGCGCTACCAGGGGCAGAGCCCGGAGCAGGCCGGCAAGGGCGTGATCAACGAGACGATTCCGCAGATGGGCGGCGACGGCGGTGCGATCGTGCTCGGCGCAGACGGAAAAATGGCCACGCCGTTCAACACCCAGGGCATGTATCGGGGCTGGATCGGCGGCGACGGCGTCCCTCATGTCGCAATTTTCGCCAACGAGACCCTGCCGGTTCCCGGGCAATAACCTTGCGTATCAATGGGTTTGCGACAGCGTGTGAAAAAAATGGAAAAAAGCGTTGACAGCCCCCCGTCCCATCAGCAGAATAAGCGGCTCACCACCACACACCGCAACGCTTCGGCGGCAACGGGTTGGGGTGGTAAGGAGGGATACCCAAGCGGCCAACGGGGGCAGACTGTAAATCTGCTGGCTTACGCCTTCGGTGGTTCGAATCCACCTCCCTCCACCAGTTTCACGTTGTGACATTCCCGGCGCGGGAGTAGTTCAATGGTAGAACCTCAGCCTTCCAAGCTGATGGTGCGGGTTCGATTCCCGTCTCCCGCTCCATTGAATGAACTTTGAATATTATCGAGTTCATGTCATAATGCAAAACTCGGCTCACGTAGCTCAGTCGGTAGAGCACTTCCTTGGTAAGGAAGAGGTCGAAGGTTCGATTCCTTTCGTGAGCACCATCTCAAGCATCACCTCTCAGACGAATTCGAGATAAGCAGCCATGGCCAAGGGTAAGTTCGAGCGCACCAAGCCGCACGTCAATGTCGGCACCATCGGTCACGTCGACCACGGCAAGACCACGCTGACCGCCGCACTGACCAAGATCGGTGCCGAGCGCTTCGGTGGCGAGTTCAAGGACTACTCCTCGATCGACGCCGCTCCGGAAGAAAAGGCACGTGGCATCACGATCTCGACCGCGCACGTCGAATACGAATCCCCGACCCGTCACTACGCCCACGTTGACTGCCCGGGCCACGCTGACTACGTCAAGAACATGATCACCGGTGCCGCCCAGATGGACGGCGCGATCCTGGTGTGCTCGGCCGCTGACGGCCCGATGCCGCAGACCCGCGAGCACATCCTGCTGTCGCGCCAGGTCGGCGTGCCGTACATCGTCGTGTTCCTGAACAAGGCCGACATGGTTGACGACGCCGAGCTGCTCGAGCTGGTCGAGATGGAAGTGCGTGAGCTGCTGAGCAAGTACGACTTCCCGGGCGATGACACCCCGATCATCGCCGGTTCGGCCCGCCTGGCGCTGGAAGGCGACCAGAGCGACATCGGCGTGCCGGCTATCCTGAAGCTGGTCGATGCCCTGGACAGCTGGATTCCGGAGCCGGAGCGTGCGATCGACAAGCCGTTCCTGATGCCGGTGGAAGACGTGTTCTCGATCTCGGGCCGCGGCACCGTGGTGACCGGCCGTATCGAGCGCGGCGTGATCAAGGTCGGCGACGAAATCGAAATCGTCGGCATCCGTCCGGTGCAGAAGACCACCGTGACCGGCGTTGAAATGTTCCGCAAGCTGCTGGACCAGGGTCAGGCAGGCGACAACGCTGGCCTGCTGCTGCGCGGCACCAAGCGTGACGACGTCGAGCGTGGCCAGGTGCTGGCCAAGCCGGGCACGATCAAGCCGCACACCAAGTTCGAGGGTGAAGTCTACGTCCTGTCGAAGGACGAAGGCGGCCGTCACACCCCGTTCTTCAACGGCTACCGTCCGCAGTTCTACTTCCGCACCACCGACATCACCGGCGCAGCTGCACTGCCGGAAGGCGTCGAAATGGTGATGCCGGGTGACAACGTCAAGATGGTCGTCACCCTGATCAACCCGGTGGCGATGGACGAAGGCCTGCGCTTCGCCATCCGCGAAGGCGGCCGCACCGTCGGCGCCGGCGTGGTCTCGAAGATCATCGAGTAAGCCTGCAGTACCGGTGGTTGCATAGCGCCGCCGGTTACGCGAATGGCGGGCCGGGAACCTCGGTCCGCCTTCGCCGTCTAAGGGAAGGCAAGTTTCAACACGTACGCCAGTAGCTCAATTGGCAGAGCAGCGGTCTCCAAAACCGCAGGTTGGGGGTTCGAGTCCCTCCTGGCGTGCCATCTGCCCACCTTATCCAGCGGCCTGGGCCGCTAAAGCAGACACAGCCGGATGAACAGCAAGATCGAACACTCCAAGGACAACTCCGCCAATGGCGGGGATATCGTCAAGTACGTCGCCGCATCGCTGCTGGTGCTGGCCGGTCTGTTCGTCTGGTTCTGGTTCTCCGCCGATTCCGGTCGCGCCACCCAGCTGGGTGCGTGGGCGGGTCAGCTGCGTGCGTTGGCGGTTGTGGTCGGTCTGGTTGGCGGTATCGGCGTGTTCATGCTGACCGGCAAGGGGCGCGACACCCGCGAATTCCTCTCCGAGTCGCGCTTCGAACTGCGCAAGGTGGTCTGGCCGACGCGCCAGGAAGCCATCCGCATGACCTGGGTCGTGATGGTGGTGGTGACCATTCTCAGTCTGTTGCTGGGTGGGTTCGATTACGTCATTCAGTGGCTGGTTCAGTTGTTCCTGAGCCGCTAAGGAGAATTGCATGAAGCGTTGGTACGTCGTTCACGCCTATTCGGGCTTCGAGAAGTCGGTGGCGCAGGCCCTGCGTGATCGCATCGTCCGTGACGGCATGGAAGAGCGCTTCGGCGATGTCCTGGTCCCGACCGAAGAAGTGGTCGAGATGCGCGCTGGCCAGAAGCGCCGCTCCGAGCGCAAGTTCTTCCCGGGTTATGTGCTGGTCCAGATCGAGACCCACGAAGAAGCCGGTATTCCGCGCATCGACAACGAAAGCTGGCATCTGGTCAAGGAAACCCCGCGCGTCATGGGCTTCATCGGCGGCACCGCCGACCGTCCGCTGCCGATCGCCGATTCCGAGGCCGAGGCCATCCTGAACCGCGTTCAGGAAGGTGTCGAGAAGCCGCGTCCGAAGGTGCTGTTCGAGCCGGGCCAGATGGTCCGCGTCACCGATGGCCCGTTCAACGATTTCAATGGCGTCGTCGAAGAAGTCAACTACGAGAAGAGCCGTCTGCGCGTTTCCGTGCTGATCTTCGGTCGCGCTACTCCGGTCGAACTCGAGTTCGGCCAGGTCGAAAAAGCCGTCTGATCCAGCTGCAGAGTCGAGCCATGCTCGGCTCCTGAACAGAAACCGGGCTTGGCCCGGTTTCTCTCGTTTATGTGCCACTTCAGGCATGTGAAGAAAAAACCTGATATAGTGCGCGGCTCCCCGCTGGGAAGCCAGCAGGATGAGGCCGCCGCAAGGCGGCCTTCAGCATGATTTCAAAACGCGATGCCGGGACGCGTGATTCCCGGTCCGATGGGGAGCCTGTTGTCGAAAGGCGCTAGCACCCGGAGAGTACTCACATGGCAAAGAAAGTTGTCGGTTACATCAAGCTGCAGGTGAAGGCCGGTCAGGCCAACCCCTCGCCGCCGGTCGGCCCTGCGCTGGGTCAGCGCGGTCTGAACATCATGGAATTCTGCAAGGCGTTCAACGCTGCCACGCAGAAGCTCGAGCCGGGCCTGCCGGTTCCGGTGATCATCACGGCCTACTCGGACCGTACGTTCACCTTCATCACCAAGAGCACCCCGGCCACCACCCTGCTGAAGAAGGCTGCTGGCATCTCGTCGGGCTCCAAGCGCCCGAACACCGAGAAGGTCGGCAAGGTCACCCGTAAGCAGCTGGAAGAGATCGCCAAGGCGAAGGAACCGGATCTGACTGCCGCCGATCTGGACGCCGCCGTGCGTACCATCGCTGGCTCTGCCCGTTCCATGGGCCTCGTGGTGGAGGGTTAATAAGATGGCACAGACCAAGCGTGAGAAGGCCATCAAGGCCGCCGTCGTTCCGGGCAAGGCATACGCCTTCGAGGACGCGATCAACATCCTGAAGACCGCCACCAAGGCCAAGTTCGTCGAGTCGATCGACGTCGCTGTGCGCCTGGGCGTCGATGCGAAGAAGTCCGACCAGCAGGTCCGTGGCTCCACCGTGCTGCCGGCCGGTACCGGCAAGTCGGTCCGCGTCGCCGTGTTCGCTCCGGCCGGTGCCAAGGCTGACGAAGCCCTGGCCGCTGGCGCCGAAGCCGTCGGTATGGATGACCTGGCCGAGAAGATGCAGGCCGGCGATCTGAACTACGACGTCGTCATCGCGACCCCGGACGCCATGCGCGTCGTCGGCAAGCTGGGCACCGTGCTGGGCCCGCGTGGCCTGATGCCGAACCCGAAGGTCGGCACCGTTTCCCCGAACCCGGGTGAAGCCGTGAAGAACGCCAAGTCGGGCCAGGTCCGTTACCGTACCGACAAGGCCGGCATCATCCACTGCACCATCGGCAAGGCCGACTTCGCCGAAGACGCGCTGAAGTCGAACCTGACCGCGCTGCTGCTGGACCTGATCAAGGCCAAGCCGGCCACCTCCAAGGGCACCTACCTGCAGAAGGTTTCGGTCAGCTCGACGATGGGCCCGGGCGTCACCGTCGACCAGTCGTCGCTGACCCTGAAGTAATTGTTTCAAGCGGTCACGGTACCTTCGGTGCCGTGACCGTGACATTTGAAGGCATCGCTGGCAGTGCATCGCCCGCGGTAGCCGTCAAAGACCGCAGGCGCGGTCGTGGCAATACCGGCGACGGGCACGGAAGCTCGATCTGGCAAGGAGTCGCCGCCGGAGCAGTCATGAGCGCTTAATCGATTCCCCGGAATCACCCTGCGTAGATGGTGCCCTTCTGGAGTTTTTCTGGTTCACGCACGTCTGGGTTTCCCAGGTTGGCCCACTCCAGGTCTAGAACGGCCCACCCCCGGAACATCATCCCGATGTTCCCGGCGTCCAGGACGGATGCCGCACAGGACCGCACACGGCAGGAGCCGTAAGCGGAGTTCAATAGGAGGAGTGCAATGGCTCTCAATCTGTCCCAGAAGCAAGAAGTAGTCGCCGAGCTGGCAGACGTCGCCGCCAAGGCCCACTCCTTGATCGCAGCCGAATACGCTGGCACCACGGTCGCCCAGATGACCGCGATGCGCAAGCAGGCTCGTGAAACCGGTGTTTTCTTGAAGGTTGTCAAGAACACCCTGGCTTCGCGCGCCGTTGAAGGCACCGAGTTCGCAGTCGCCCAGGACCAGATGGTTGGTCCGCTGCTGTACGCGTTCTCGCTCGAGGAGCCCGGCGCTGCCGGTCGCCTGATCAAGGAAGCCGCCAAGGGCAACGACAAGCTGAAGGCTAAGGTCGTCGCCATCGGTGGCGAAGTGTTCCCGGCAAGCCACGTCGAAGTGCTGGCCTCGCTGCCGACCCGCGACCAGGCCCTGGCCATGCTGGCCCGCGTCCTGACCGAGCCGGTCACGATGTTTGCCCGCGCCATCAAGGCCGTTGGCGAGAAGCAGGGTGGTGGCGACGTCGCTGCCGACGCTGCCGAGCCGGCCGCCGAGACCGCCTGAGTTTCGACTTATCGTGGTTCCTGACGGAACCTCAACCCAGAAAATCATCCAAAGGTATTAATCATGTCCCTTACCAACGAACAGATCGTCGACGCCATCGCCGAGAAGTCCCTGATGGAAGTGATGGAGCTGGTCAAGGCCATCGAAGAGAAGTTCGGCGTCTCCGCCGCTGCTCCGGTTGCCGTGGCTGCCGCCGCTGGCCCGGCCGCTGCTGTTGAAGAGCAGACCGAGTTCACCGTCACCCTGAAGTCGGCCGGCGACAAGAAGGTCGAAGTCATCAAGGCCGTCCGCGCCATCACCGGCCTGGGCCTGAAGGAAGCGAAGGACCTGGCCGAAGCCGGTGGCGTCCTGAAGGAAGGCGCTTCGAAGGAAGACGCCGAGAAGATGAAGAAGGACCTGGAAGCTGCTGGCGCGACTGTCGAAGTCAAGTAAGCAGTTACCTTGCATCGTCATCGATTCGCGGCGATGCAGCCAAGGCTGGGGGCGTAAGCCCCCGGCCTTTGGTCGTTGTTGCGGTGGTGTAGAGTCGACTGTTAGTCGACTGCTGTGAAGGAAGTCGACTAACAGTCGACTCTACCTTTTCAAATGCAGGAAAAAAGCCCAACACGGGCTGCAGTCAAACCCCGGCAGGCCAGCGCATGGCGCGGCAGCGGGGGAGTGGAAGCAGACGAGTTGGCAGTTGGAAGTAGCGGGAGAAGGCGTGCTGGTGCCGGCAATACCAGCGACTTCCAACTGACAATTTCAAGTTCCCTTCGGATCGTGGGCGCACGATCCGCACAACAAGGTGGAAGACCTCATGACGTCCTATTCGTTCACCGAAAAAAAGCGTATCCGCAAGGATTTCGGCAAGCAGCGCTCGATTCTCGAAGTGCCGTTCCTGCTCGCCATCCAGGTGGATTCCTATCGTGAATTCCTGCAGGAGAACGTCGATCCGGCCAAGCGCACGGACCACGGCCTGCACGCTGCGCTGAAGTCGGTCTTCCCGATCGCCAGCTACAGCGGCAACGCTGCTCTGGAATACGTCGGCTACAAGCTGGGCGAACCGGTCTTCGACGAGCGTGAGTGCCGCCAGCGTGGCATGAGCTACGGCGCCCCGCTGCGCGTGACCGTGCGCCTGGTGATCTACGACCGTGAGTCGTCGACCAAGGCCATCAAGTACGTGAAGGAGCAGGAGGTCTATCTGGGCGAAATCCCGCTGATGACCGAGAACGGCACCTTCATCGTCAACGGTACCGAGCGCGTCATCGTCTCGCAGCTGCACCGCTCGCCGGGCGTGTTCTTCGACCACGACCGCGGCAAGACCCACAGCTCGGGCAAGCTGCTGTACAGCGCCCGCATCATTCCTTACCGCGGTTCCTGGCTGGACTTCGAGTTCGACCCGAAGGATGCGCTGTTCACCCGTATCGACCGCCGCCGCAAGCTGCCGGTGTCGATCCTGCTGCGCGCGCTTGGTTACAGCAACGAAGAGATGCTGGCCGAGTTCTTCGAGATCAACACCTTCCACATCAACCCGGATGAAGGCGTCCAGCTGGAGCTGGTGCCCGAGCGCCTGCGTGGCGAAACCCTGGGCTTCGACCTCGCCGACGGCGACAAGGTCATCGTGGAAGCCGGCAAGCGCATCACCGCGCGCCACATCAAGCAGCTGGAAGCCTCGGGCATCGCCGCCCTGGCCGTGCCGGACGACTACATCGTCGGCCGCATCCTGTCGCACGACGTGGTCGATGCCTCGACCGGCGAACTGCTGGCCCAGGCCAACGACGAGATCACCGACGAACAGCTGCAGGCCTTCCGCAAGGCCGGCGTGGACGCGGTCGGCACCCTGTGGGTGAACGACCTGGATCGTGGTCCGTACCTGTCCAACACCCTGCGCATCGACCCGACCAAGACCCAGCTGGAAGCGCTGGTCGAGATCTACCGCATGATGCGTCCGGGCGAGCCGCCGACCAAGGATGCCGCGCAGAACCTGTTCCACAACCTGTTCTTCACCTTCGAGCGCTACGACCTGTCCGCGGTCGGCCGCATGAAGTTCAACCGTCGCGTGGGCCGCAAGGAAACCACCGGCGAAGCCGTGCTGTACGACAGCAAGTACTTCGGTGAGCGCAACGACGAAGAGTCCAAGCGCCTGGTCGCCGCCCACGGCGACAGCTCCGACATCCTCGACGTGATCAAGGTCCTGACCGAGATCCGCAACGGTCGCGGCGTGGTCGACGACATCGATCACCTGGGCAACCGTCGCGTGCGCTCGGTCGGTGAAATGGCCGAGAACGTGTTCCGCGTGGGCCTGGTCCGCGTCGAGCGCGCGGTCAAGGAGCGCCTGTCGATGGCCGAGTCGGAAGGCCTGACCCCTCAGGAGCTGATCAACGCCAAGCCGGTCGCCGCTGCCATCAAGGAGTTCTTCGGCTCCTCGCAGCTGTCGCAGTTCATGGATCAGAACAACCCGCTGTCGGAAGTGACGCACAAGCGTCGCGTCTCGGCCCTGGGCCCGGGCGGCCTGACCCGTGAGCGCGCCGGCTTCGAAGTGCGCGACGTGCACCCGACCCATTACGGTCGCGTCTGCACCATCGAAACCCCGGAAGGCCCGAACATCGGCCTGATCAACTCGCTGGCCGTGTACGCCCGCACCAACCAGTACGGTTTCCTCGAGACCCCGTACCGAAAGGTCGTGGACGGCAAGGTCTATGACGAAGTCGAGTTCCTGTCGGCGATCGAAGAAAACGAGTACGTCATTGCGCAGGCCAACGCGCTGACCGACGCCAAGGGCACCCTGACCGAGCAGTTCGTGCCGTGCCGCTTCCAGGGCGAATCGCTGCTGAAGCCGCCGGCGGAAGTGCACTTCATGGACGTCTCGCCGATGCAGACCGTGTCGATCGCGGCCGCGCTGGTTCCGTTCCTGGAGCACGATGACGCCAACCGCGCACTGATGGGCGCCAACATGCAGCGTCAGGCCGTGCCGACCCTGCGTGCGCAGAAGCCGCTGGTGGGTACCGGCATCGAGCGCGCCGTGGCGCGTGACTCCGGCGTGACCGTGAACGCCCGCCGTGGTGGCGAGATCGTGCAGATCGACGCAGCCCGCATCGTGGTCAAGGTCAACGAGGAAGAGATCGTTGGCGCCACCGACGCGGGCGTGGACATCTACAACCTGGTCAAGTACACCCGTTCGAACCAGAACACCTGCATCAACCAGCGTCCGCTGGTCCAGGTGGGTGACGTCATCGCCCGCGGTGACGTGCTGGCCGACGGTCCGTCCACCGACATCGGCGAACTGGCCCTGGGCCAGAACATGCTGATCGCGTTCATGCCGTGGAACGGCTACAACTTCGAAGACTCCATCCTGCTCTCCGAGCGCGTGGTGGAAGAAGATCGTTACACCACGATCCACATCGAAGAGCTGACCTGCGTCGCGCGTGATACCAAGCTGGGGCCGGAGGAAATCTCCGCCGACATCCCGAACGTCTCCGAGCAGGCGCTGAACCGCCTGGACGAGAGCGGCGTGGTGTACATCGGTGCGGAAGTCCGTGCCGGCGACATCCTGGTCGGCAAGGTCACCCCGAAGGGTGAAAGCCAGCTGACTCCGGAAGAGAAGCTGCTGCGCGCCATCTTCGGCGAGAAGGCTTCGGACGTGAAGGACAGCTCGCTGCGCGTTCCGCCGGGCATGGACGGCACCGTCA
Source organism: Stenotrophomonas sp. CASM101 (assembly GCF_049384845.1). Taxonomy (NCBI): domain Bacteria; kingdom Pseudomonadati; phylum Pseudomonadota; class Gammaproteobacteria; order Lysobacterales; family Lysobacteraceae; genus Stenotrophomonas; species Stenotrophomonas sp. CASM101. The sequence goes on from NZ_JBMRFR010000019.1 coordinate 26,823, forward strand.
TCGACGTGCAGGTCTTCACCCGCGACGGCATCGAGAAGGACAAGCGCGCCCGCCAGATCGAAGAGTCTGAAATCAAGCGCGTCAAGAAGGACTTCGACGACCAGTTCCGCATCCTGGAGGCCGCCATCTACATGCGTCTGCGTTCGCAGATCGTGGGCAAGGTGGTCAACGGTGGCGCTGGCCTGAAGAAGGGTGACGTGATCACCGACGCGTTCCTGGATGGCCTGAAGAAGGCTGACTGGTTCGCCCTGCGCATGAAGGACGAAGACGCTTCGGAAGCCATCGAGCGCGCACAGAAGCAGATCCAGGCGCACGAGAAGGAGTTCGAGCGTCGCTTCGCCGACAAGCGCGGCAAGATCACCGCCGGTGACGACCTCGCCCCGGGCGTGCTGAAGATGGTCAAGGTGTTCCTGGCCGTGAAGCGCCGCATCCAGCCGGGCGACAAGATGGCCGGCCGCCACGGCAACAAGGGTGTGGTCTCCAACGTGGTGCCGGTCGAGGACATGCCGTACATGGCCTCGGGCGAAACCGTGGATATCGTGCTGAACCCGCTGGGCGTGCCGTCGCGCATGAACATCGGCCAGATCCTGGAAGTGCACCTGGGCTGGGCCGCCAAGGGCCTGGGTCGCAAGATCCAGGCGATGCTGGAAGCCCAGGCGGCGGTGGCCGACCTGCGCAAGTTCCTGGACGACATCTACAACCACGACGATACCAACGTGGCCAACCGTGTCGACCTGTCGCAGTTCAGCGACGAGGAACTGCTGCGCCTGGCCCGCAACCTGACCGACGGCGTGCCGATGGCCACCCCGGTGTTCGACGGCGCCACCGAAGCGGAAATCAAGCGCATGCTGGAACTGGCCGACCTGCCGAGCAGTGGCCAGACCCAGCTGTACGACGGCCGCACCGGTGAAGCATTCGATCGCCACACCACGGTTGGTTACATGCACTACCTGAAGCTGAACCACCTGGTCGACGACAAGATGCACGCCCGTTCGACCGGCCCGTACTCGCTCGTCACCCAGCAGCCGCTGGGCGGCAAGGCGCAGTTCGGCGGCCAGCGCTTCGGTGAAATGGAAGTCTGGGCGCTGGAAGCCTACGGCGCGGCCTACACCCTGCAGGAAATGCTGACGGTGAAGTCCGACGACGTGCAGGGCCGCAACCAGATGTACAAGAACATCGTCGACGGTGAGCACGAGATGGTCGCGGGCATGCCGGAATCCTTCAACGTGCTCGTGAAGGAAATCCGCTCGCTGGCCATCAACATGGAACTGGAAGACAACTGATCCATGCCGGCGCGGCGGCCTCCACCGCCGCGCCGCTGGCAGTGAACTGAAAGCCCATCGACACAGCATTCCTCCTTCTGGAGAACACCATGAAAGACCTGCTCAACCTCTTCAACCAGCAGCGCCAGACGCTGGACTTCGACGCGATCAAGATCGCGCTGGCTTCGCCGGACCTGATCCGTTCGTGGTCCTTCGGCGAAGTGAAGAAGCCGGAAACCATCAACTACCGCACCTTCAAGCCGGAACGCGACGGCCTGTTCTGCGCCGCCATCTTCGGACCGGTGAAGGACTACGAGTGCCTGTGCGGCAAGTACAAGCGCATGAAGCACCGCGGCGTGGTCTGCGAAAAGTGCGGCACCGAAGTGACCCTGGCCAAGGTGCGCCGCGAGCGCATGGGCCACATCGACCTGGCCTCGCCGGTCGCCCACATCTGGTTCCTGAAGTCGCTGCCGTCGCGCATCGGCCTGATGCTGGACATGACCCTGCGCGACATCGAGCGCGTGCTGTATTTCGAAGCCTACGTGGTGACCGAGCCGGGCCTGACCGCCCTGGAACGCCGCCAGCTGCTGACCGAGGAACAGTACCTGCAGGCCCGCCAGGAGCACGGTGACGACTTCGACGCCGCCATGGGCGCCGAGGCCGTGTACGAACTGCTGCGCACGATCGACCTGCAGTCGGAAATGACCCGCCTGCGCGAGGAAATCGCCGCTACCGGTTCGGAAACCAAGCTCAAGCGCCTCACCAAGCGCATCAAGCTGATCGAAGCCTTCCTGGAATCGGGCAACCGTCCGGAATGGATGGTCATGACCGTGCTGCCGGTGCTGCCGCCGGACCTGCGTCCGCTGGTCCCGCTGGATGGCGGCCGCTTCGCGACCTCCGACCTGAACGACCTGTACCGCCGCGTCATCAACCGCAACAACCGCCTGCGCCGCCTGCTCGAACTGAGCGCGCCGGACATCATCGTGCGCAATGAAAAGCGCATGCTGCAGGAGTCGGTCGATGCGCTGCTGGACAACGGCCGTCGTGGCCGTGCCATTACCGGCACCAACAAGCGCCCGCTGAAGTCGCTGGCCGACATGATCAAGGGCAAGCAGGGTCGCTTCCGCCAGAACCTGCTCGGCAAGCGCGTCGACTACTCGGGCCGTTCGGTCATCGTGGTCGGCCCGTACCTGCGCCTGCACCAGTGCGGCCTGCCGAAGAAGATGGCGCTGGAGCTGTTCAAGCCGTTCGTCTTCGCCAAGCTGCAGCGTCGTGGCCTGGCCACCACCATCAAGGCCGCCAAGAAGCTGGTCGAGCGCGAAGAAGCCGAAGTCTGGGACATCCTGGAAGAGGTCATCCGCGAGCATCCGGTGATGCTGAACCGTGCGCCGACCCTGCACCGTCTGGGTATCCAGGCGTTCGAGCCGGTGCTGATCGAAGGCAAGGCCATCCAGCTGCACCCGCTGGTCTGCACCGCGTTCAACGCCGACTTCGACGGTGACCAGATGGCCGTCCACGTGCCGCTCTCGCTGGAAGCCCAGCTGGAAGCGCGTGCGCTGATGATGTCGACCAACAACATCCTGTCGCCGGCCAACGGCGAGCCGATCATCGTGCCGTCGCAGGACGTCGTGCTGGGTCTGTACTACATGACCCGCTCGCTGGAGAACAAGAAGGGCGAGGGCATGGCCTTCGCCAACATCGCCGAAGTCAAGCGCGCCTACGACAACCGCGTGGTGGAACTGCACGCCAAGGTCAAGGTCCGCATCACCGAGGTGGTGACCGACGAAGATGGCAACAAGCAGAACAAGACCTCGATCGTGGACACCACGATCGGTCGCGCCCTGCTGGCTGAAATCCTGCCGGAAGGCCTGCCGTTCGCACTGGCCAATGTCGAACTGACCAAGAAGAACATCAGCCGCCTGATCAACTCCAGCTACCGCCAGCTGGGCCTGAAGGACACGGTCGTGTTCGCTGACAAGCTGATGTACACCGGCTTCGCCTACGCGACCCGTGCCGGCGTCTCGATCGGCATCGACGACATGCTGATCCCGGACGAGAAGAAGGGCATCCTCACCGAGGCCGAAGCCGAAGTGCTGGAAATCCAGGAGCAGTACCAGTCGGGCCTGGTCACCGCCGGCGAGCGCTACAACAAGGTGGTCGACATCTGGTCGCGCACCAACGAGCGCATCGCCAAGGCGATGATGGACACCATCGGTACCGAGAAGGTGGTCAATGCCAAGGGTGAGACCATCGACCAGAAGTCGATGAACTCGCTGTACATCATGGCCGACTCCGGTGCGCGTGGTTCGCAGGCGCAGATCCGTCAGCTGGCCGGCATGCGCGGCCTGATGGCCCGCCCGGACGGCTCGATCATCGAGACGCCCATCAAGGCGAACTTCCGCGAAGGCCTGAACGTGCAGGAGTACTTCAACTCCACCCACGGTGCCCGTAAGGGTCTGGCCGATACCGCGCTGAAGACCGCGAACTCGGGTTACCTGACCCGTCGTCTGGTCGACGTCGCGCAGGACGTGGTGATCACCGAGGTGGATTGCGGTACCACCGAAGGCCTGATCATGACCCCGATCGTGGAAGGCGGCGACGTGGTCGAGCCGCTGAAGGACCGCGTGCTGGGTCGCGTGGTGGCCGAGGACGTGTTCCTGCCGGGCAACGATGAAGATCCGATCGTCACCCGCAACACCCTGCTGGACGAAGCCTGGGTGGCCAAGCTGGAAGATGCCGGCGTGCAGACCATCAAGGTCCGCTCGACCATCTCCTGCGAATCGGCCTTCGGTGTCTGCTCGCGCTGCTACGGCCGCGATCTGGCCCGCGGCCACCTGGTCAACATCGGTGAAGCGGTCGGCGTCATCGCCGCCCAGTCCATCGGTGAGCCGGGTACCCAGCTGACCATGCGTACGTTCCACATCGGTGGTGCGGCGTCGCGAGCTGCTGCGGTCGACAACATCACCGTCAAGACCACCGGCTCGGTCAAGTTCAGCAACCTCAAGTCGGTCGAGCACGCCAACGGCTCGCTGGTGGCGGTGTCGCGCTCGGGCGAAATCTCGGTGCTCGATGCCCACGGTCGTGAGCGTGAGCGTTACAAGCTGCCGTACGGTGCGACCATCACGTCCAAGGACGGTGATGCGATCAAGGCTGGCCAGACCGTGGCCAACTGGGATCCGCATAACCACCCGATCGTGTCGGAAGTGGCCGGCTTCATCCGCTTCATCGACTTCGTCGACGGCATCACCGTCATCGAGAAGACCGACGAGCTGACCGGCCTTGCCTCGCGCGAAATCACCGATCCGAAGCGTCGTGGTACCCAGGCCAAGGACCTGCGCCCGATCGTGCGCATCGTCGACGCCAAGGGCAATGACCTGTCGATCCCGGGCACCGATCTGCCGGCGCAGTACCTGCTGCCGCCGCGCTCGATCGTCAACCTGCAGGACGGCGCTGCCGTCGGCGTGGGTGACGTGGTCGCCAAGATTCCGCAGGAAGCGTCGAAGACCCGCGACATCACCGGTGGTCTGCCGCGCGTGGCCGATCTGTTCGAAGCCCGCAAGCCGAAGGATCCGGCGGTGCTGGCCGAGCGTTCGGGCATCATCAGCTTCGGCAAGGACACCAAGGGCAAGCAGCGCCTGATCATCAAGGACACCGATGGTTCGGAGCACGAAGAGCTGATCCCGAAGTACCGCCAGGTCATCGTGTTCGAAGGCGAGCATGTCACCAAGGGTGAAACCATCGTGGACGGCGAGCCGAGCCCGCAGGACATCCTGCGCCTGCTGGGTGTCGAACCGCTGGCTGCCTACCTGGTGAAGGAAATCCAGGACGTGTATCGCCTGCAGGGCGTGAAGATCAACGACAAGCACATCGAGGTGATCACCCGCCAGATGCTGCGCAAGGTCGAGATCACCGACCAGGGCAGCAGCAAGTTCCTGAACGGCGAACAGGTGGAGCGCCAGCGCGTTATCGAGGAGAATGCGCGCCTCGCGGCCCGCAACGAGCTGCCGGCTCGTTTCGATCCGGTGCTGCTGGGTATCACCAAGGCCTCGCTGGCGACCGAATCGTTCATCTCGGCCGCGTCGTTCCAGGAAACCACCCGTGTGTTGACCGAAGCGGCCGTCCGCGGCACCTCGGACAACCTGCGCGGCCTGAAGGAAAACGTCATCGTGGGTCGCCTGATTCCGGCCGGTACCGGCCTGGCGTACCACAGCAACCGCCGCCGCGGCGCCTCCGGCCTTACCGAGTCGGAAATGCAGACCCTGGCCGGCACTCCGGCTGCGGTCGAGGCAGCGGTGGTTGAAGCTGAAGCTGAACAGGCCTCGGGCGAAGAATGATGCATCCGGTCCGGCCGCAAGGCCGGACCACCCGGGCTACCGGCGCAGGGCAGGGTGGACCTCGTGGTTCACCCCGCCAACCTGAACGGGGTACATGGAGGCCCCCCAGTAACGTTCCGGGATCAGGAGCGGGCTTGACAGGAGGCGTTTGACTGCTTTCCTGGCAGGTTGCTACAATCGTCTGTCTCAGCAGGCCAGAATTTTGGCCTGCTTTAACATTTCCGCATCTCTGGCCGGATTTTCCGGCCACCAATCAGAAGAACCTACTGATGGCGACGATCAACCAGCTGGTCCGCAAGCCGCGGCAAGCGACCACCTACAAGAGTGCCTCGCCGGCGCTCGACAAGTGCCCGCAGCGCCGTGGCGTCTGCACCCGTGTCTACACCACCACTCCGAAGAAGCCGAACTCGGCTCTGCGCAAGGTTGCCAAGGTCCGCCTGACCAACCAGGAAGAAGTGATTTCCTACATCGGTGGTGAAGGCCACAACCTGCAGGAGCACTCCGTGGTCCTGATCCGCGGCGGTCGCGTCAAGGACCTGCCGGGTGTGCGTTACCACACCGTTCGTGGCTCGCTCGACGCCGCCGGCGTTGCCAAGCGTCGCCAGGCCCGTTCCAAGTACGGCGCCAAGCGTCCGAAGGCATAAGGAGAGAGCACAATGTCGCGTAAGGGTAATACTCCGCAGCGTTCCGTCCTGCCCGATCCGAAGCACGGAAGCGAAACCATCGCCCGTTTCATCAACATGGTCATGCAGAGCGGCAAGAAGTCCGTCGCCGAGAAGATCGTGTACGGCGCCATGGACGTGATCACCGAGAAGAACAGCAGCGCCAACGCTATTGAACTGGTGCAGAAGGCTCTGGACAACGTCGCTCCGGCGGTCGAAGTCAAGTCGCGCCGCGTCGGTGGTGCCACCTACCAGGTGCCGGTCGAAGTGCGTTCGTCGCGCAAGATGGCCCTGGCCATGCGCTGGCTGATCGACTCCGCGCGCAAGCGCGGCGAGAACACCATGCCGAAGAAGCTGGCTGCTGAACTGATCGACGCCTCGGAAAACCGTGGCGGCGCCATCAAGAAGCGCGAAGAAACCCACCGCATGGCCGAAGCCAACAAGGCATTCGCCCACTACCGCTGGTGAGTTTGACGGCCTTGTAAAACAGGCAGGGCAGCACCACTTCGGTGCGTGCTGCCTCGCGGTCCCAGAAAGACTGCGCCAATCCGAAGGCCGCCGAAAGGCGGCGTTCGGCCATCCGAAATCCAAGAAATCTGAGAGGCTCCCGTGGCCCGTTCCACTCCCATCGAGCGTTACCGTAACTTCGGCATCATGGCTCACATCGATGCCGGCAAGACCACCACGTCCGAGCGCATCCTGTTCTACACCGGCAAGAGCCACAAGATCGGTGAAGTGCACGACGGCGCCGCCACCATGGACTGGATGGAGCAGGAGCAGGAGCGTGGCATCACGATCCAGTCCGCTGCCACCACCGCGTTCTGGAAGGGCATGGACAAGTCCCTGCCGGAGCACCGCTTCAACATCATCGACACCCCGGGGCACGTCGACTTCACCATCGAAGTTGAGCGCTCGCTGCGCGTGCTCGACGGTGCCGTCTTCGTCCTGTGCGCCGTCGGTGGCGTGCAGCCGCAGTCGGAAACCGTGTGGCGCCAGGCCAACAAGTACCACGTGCCGCGCATCGCGTTCGTCAACAAGATGGACCGCACCGGTGCCAACTTCCAGAAGGTCGTCGGCCAGCTGAAGGCCAAGCTGGGCGCGGTTGCCGTGCCGATGCAGCTGCCGATCGGCGCTGAAGACAACTTCAAGGGCGTTGTCGACCTGCTGAAGATGAAGGCCATCCACTGGGATGAAGCCTCGCAGGGCATGAAGTTCGAGTACAGCGACATCCCGGCCGATCTGCAGGCGGCTGCGGAAGAAGCTCGCCAGTTCATGGTCGAGACCGCTGCTGAAGCCAGCGAAGAGCTGATGGAAAAGTACCTGGGCGGCGAAGAGCTGGCCGAGGCCGAAATCATCAACGCGCTGCGTACCCGTACCCTGGCCACCGAGATCGTGCCGATGTACTGCGGCTCGGCCTTCAAGAACAAGGGCGTGCAGGCCATGCTGGACGGCGTGATCCAGCTGCTGCCGTCGCCGGTCGACGTGCCGGACGTGAAGGGCGTGGACGTTGACGACGACACCGTCGAAATGACCCGCAAGTCGGACGACAAGGCGCCGTTCTCGTCGCTGGCCTTCAAGATCATCACCGACCCGTTCGTCGGCGCGCTGACCTTCTTCCGTGTCTACTCGGGCACCCTGAACGGTGGCGACACCGTGCTGAACTCGGTGAAGGGCAAGAAGGAGCGCATCGGCCGCATCCTGCAGATGCACTCGAACAACCGCGAGGAAATCAAGGAAGTTCTGGCTGGTGACATCGCTGCTGCCGTGGGCCTGAAGGACACCACCACCGGTGACACCCTGTGCGCCGTGGATGCGCCGATCATCCTGGAGCGCATGACGTTCCCGGAGCCGGTGATCTCGATGGCCGTCGAGCCGAAGACCAAGTCGGACCAGGAAAAGATGGGTCTGGCGCTGGGGCGCCTTGCGCAGGAAGATCCGTCGTTCCGCGTCAAGACCGACGAAGAATCCGGCCAGACCATCATCTCGGGCATGGGCGAGCTGCACCTGGACATCATCGTCGACCGCCTGAAGCGCGAGTTCAACGTTGAAGCCAACGTCGGCGCGCCGCAGGTGGCCTACCGCGAAACCATCACCCTGGCTGACGTCAAGTCGGACTACAAGCACGCCAAGCAGTCCGGTGGTAAGGGTCAGTACGGTCACGTCGTGATCGAGCTGTCGCCGATCACCGCTGAAGATCGTGCCGATCCGAAGATCGCTCCGATGATCAAGGACGATTTCCTGTTCATCAACGACATCACCGGCGGCGTGATCCCGAAGGAATTCATTCCGTCGGTTGAAAAGGGCCTGCGCGAAACCATCACCAGCGGCCCGCTGGCTGGCTTCCCGGTCGTGGACGTCAAGGTGAAGCTGGTGTTCGGTTCGTACCACGACGTCGACTCCTCGGAAATGGCGTTCAAGCTGGCTTCGTCGATGGCCTTCAAGCAGGGCTTCGCCAAGGCCAAGCCGGTGCTGCTGGAGCCGATCATGAAGGTCGAGATCGTGACCCCGGAGGATTACCAGGGTGACGTGATGGGCGACGTCAGCCGTCGTCGCGGCGTGCTGCAGGGTTCCGACACCACCGGTGACGGTTCGGCCAGCATCATCAACGCGATGATCCCGCTGGGTGAAATGTTCGGCTACGCCACTGCGCTGCGTTCGCAGACCCAGGGCCGCGCCACCTTCACCATGGAATTCGATCACTACGAGCCGGCTCCGACCAACATCGCCGAAGCCGTCATGAAGAAGGGCTGAGCCTCGCTCAGCCTCTCTTGAAACCATTTACGAACAATCAAGGTATAGAACAATGGCAAAGGGTAAGTTCGAGCGCACCAAGCCGCACGTCAACGTCGGCACCATCGGTCACGTCGACCACGGCAAGACCACGCTGACCGCCGCACTGACCAAGATCGGTGCCGAGCGCTTCGGTGGCGAGTTCAAGGATTACTCCTCGATCGACGCCGCTCCGGAAGAAAAGGCGCGTGGCATCACGATCTCGACCGCGCACGTCGAATACGAATCCCCGATCCGTCACTACGCCCACGTTGACTGCCCGGGCCACGCTGACTACGTCAAGAACATGATCACCGGTGCTGCCCAGATGGACGGCGCGATCCTGGTGTGCTCGGCCGCTGACGGCCCGATGCCGCAGACCCGCGAGCACATCCTGCTGTCGCGTCAGGTCGGCGTGCCGTACATCGTCGTGTTCCTGAACAAGGCCGACATGGTGGACGACGCCGAGCTGCTCGAGCTGGTCGAGATGGAAGTGCGTGAGCTGCTGAGCAAGTACGACTTCCCGGGCGACGACACCCCGATCATCGCCGGTTCGGCCCGCCTGGCGCTGGAAGGTGACCAGAGCGACATCGGCGTGCCGGCCATCCTGAAGCTGGTCGATGCCCTGGACAGCTGGATTCCGGAGCCGGAGCGTGCGATCGACAAGCCGTTCCTGATGCCGGTGGAAGACGTGTTCTCGATCTCGGGCCGCGGCACCGTGGTGACCGGCCGTATCGAGCGCGGCGTGATCAAGGTCGGCGACGAAATCGAAATCGTCGGCATCCGTCCGGTGCAGAAGACCACCGTGACCGGCGTTGAAATGTTCCGCAAGCTGCTGGACCAGGGTCAGGCAGGCGACAACGCTGGCCTGCTGCTGCGCGGCACCAAGCGTGACGACGTCGAGCGTGGCCAGGTGCTGGCCAAGCCGGGCACGATCAAGCCGCACACCAAGTTCGAGGGTGAAGTCTACGTCCTGTCGAAGGACGAAGGCGGCCGTCACACCCCGTTCTTCAACGGCTACCGTCCGCAGTTCTACTTCCGCACCACCGACATCACCGGCGCAGCTGCACTGCCGGAAGGCGTCGAAATGGTGATGCCGGGTGACAACGTCAAGATGGTCGTCACCCTGATCAACCCGGTGGCGATGGACGAAGGCCTGCGCTTCGCCATCCGCGAAGGCGGCCGCACCGTCGGCGCCGGCGTGGTCTCGAAGATCATCGAGTAATCTGGTAGTATCTGCGCCCCGATGTTGCCTGGGTAGGGCATCGGGGCGTATCAAATGGGAAAGCAGGCACAGGATGTGCCTTGTGTTCCCCGGACCAGGAAGGGTCAATGCCATTCAGGCGGCGTCAACAGGCGACTGTTGACAGCTGCCTTGCGTGCCATTATGCTTCTACGTCTGGGCAGGCCGGGAAACTGGTCTGCCTACGTTTTTGAGGTCTATGGAGTGACCTTGTCGGCCTGCAGGAGTGTGGGCCGTCCGTATTCAGGAATTTCATGGGGCAAAGCAACCCAGAGGCTTTGTCTGTCGCTCTTTTAACGAAGGAACCTACCGCCATGGCGGACCAAAAGATCCGGATCCGGCTGAAAGCGTTCGATCATCGTCTGATCGACCGTTCGGCCAGCGAGATCGTTGAAACGGCAAAGCGGACCGGCGCGCAAGTGCGTGGCCCGATCCCGCTGCCGACCAAGATCGAGCGCTACACCGTTCTCGTCTCCCCGCACGTCGACAAGGACGCGCGTGACCAGTACGAGACCCGCACGCACAAGCGCGTGCTCGATATCGTTGACCCGAATGACAAGACCGTGGACGCGCTGATGAAGCTCGAACTGGCTGCCGGCGTCGACGTTCAGATCAAGCTGACCTGAGGACTACGACCATGACGAAGAAGTATTCGTTGGGCTTCGTGGGCCGCAAGGCCGGCATGAGCCGCGTGTTCACTGAAGATGGCCGCTCCATCCCGGTGACCCTGATCGAAGCAACCCCGAACCGCATCGCGCAGATCAAGACCGTCGAAACCGACGGCTACAGCGCCGTGCAGGTGACCGTCGGCGCGCGTCGCGCTGCCCTGGTCAACAAGCCGGAAGCCGGCCACTTCGCCAAGGCGAAGGTGGAAGCGGGTCGTGGCCTGTGGGAATTCCGCGTTGAAGACGCGCAGCTCGGCGATTTCGCCGTTGGCGGCGAAGTCAAGGCGGACATCTTCGAAGTCGGCCAGATCGTCGACGTCCAGGGTGTCACCAAGGGTAAGGGCTTCCAGGGCACCATCAAGCGCCACAACTTCCGTATGGGCGATGCAACCCACGGTAACTCGCTGTCGCATCGCGCGCCGGGTTCGCTGGGTCAGCGCCAGACCCCGGGTCGCGTTTTCCCGGGCAAGAAGATGTCGGGCCACATGGGCGCGGTGCAGCAGAGCACCCAGAACCTGGAAGTGGTCAAGGTCGACGTCGAGCGCGGTCTGATCGCCGTTCGCGGCGCCGTTCCGGGCGCGGCCGGTGGCGATGTGATCGTCCGTCCGGCGAGCAAGGCATAAGGAGAGATGACGATGGAACTCGTTATCACGGGTAGCAACAACAAGGTCTCGGTCTCCGAAGCCGTGTTCGGTCGCGATTTCAGCGAAGATCTGGTCCACCAGGTCGTCGTTGCTTACCGCAACGCCGGTCGCGCCGGCACCAAGGCACAGAAGACTCGCTCCGAAGTGGCTGGTACCACCAAGAAGTCGAAGAAGCAGAAGGGCGGCGGCGCGCGTCATGGCGCACTGACGGCTCCGATCTTCGTCGGCGGCGGTGTCACCTTCGCGGCCAAGCCGCGCAGCTTCGAGCAGAAGGTCAATCGTAAGCAGTACCGTGCCGCCATGTGCGCGATCCTGTCCGAGCTGAACCGTCAGGGCCGTCTGACCATCGTGGAGTCCTTCGACGTCGAAGTGACCAACACGAAGGGTCTGGTCGCCAAGCTGGCCGGCCTGGAAGTGGGCAAGCGCCCGCTGATCGTCACCGAAGAAGCGTCCGAGCACCTGTACCTGTCCGCCCGCAATCTGCCGTACGTGCAGGTGCGTGACGTCCAGGGCCTGGATCCGGTCTCGCTGGTGGGTGCCGACACGGTCGTCATCACCGCTGACGCGGTCAAGAAGGTCGAGGAGTGGCTGGCATGAACAGCAACGAAAAAATCTTCAGCGTGCTGCGTGCCCCGCGTGTCTCCGAAAAGACCGCGCGCCTGCAGGAACTCTCCAACCAGTATGTCTTCGAAGTTTCGAACGAAGCCACCAAGGCCGATGTAAAGGCCGCGGTTGAGCAGCTGTTCGACGTCAAGGTCGAAGCTGTCAACGTGGTCAACGTGAAGGGCAAGAACAAGTCCTTCCGTAACCGTGCTGGCCGCCGCGGCGATTGGCGCAAGGCGTACGTTCGCCTGGCCGATGGCCAGTCGATCGATGTAACGGCCAAGGCCTGAGGTACATCCCATGCCATTGATGAAATTCAAGCCCACTTCCCCCGGCCGCCGTTCGGCCGTGCGCGTGGTCACTCCCGACCTGCACAAGGGTGCTCCGCACGCTGCCCTGGTCGAGTCGCAGAGCCGCTCGGGTGGTCGTAACCACCATGGCCGCATCACCGTGCGTCACGTCGGTGGTGGTGCCAAGCAGCACTACCGCATCATCGACTTCAAGCGCAACAAGCTGGGCATCCCGGCGCGCGTGGAACGCATCGAATACGATCCGAACCGCACCGCCCACATCGCCCTGCTGTGCTACGTCGACGGTGAGCGCCGCTACATCATCGCCCCGAAGGGCCTGAAGGCCGGTGATCAGGTGATCGCTGGTTCGGATGCCCCGATCAAGGCTGGCAACACCCTGCCGCTGCGCAACATCCCGGTCGGTACCACCATCCACTGCATCGAACTGAAGCCCGGCAAGGGCGCTCAGATCGCCCGCGCCGCCGGTGCGGCCGTGCAGCTGGTGGCCCGCGAAGGCATCTACGCCACCCTGCGCCTGCGCTCGGGTGAAATGCGCAAGGTGCCGGTCGAGTGCTGCGCCACCATCGGCGAAGTCGGCAACGACGAGCACAGCCTGGAAAAGCTGGGCAAGGCCGGTGCCAAGCGTTGGCGCGGCGTCCGCCCGACCGTTCGTGGTGCTGCCATGAACCCGGTTGACCACCCGCACGGTGGTGGTGAGGCCAAGGCCGGCCAGGGTAACCCGCATCCGGTCACCCCGTGGGGTGTCCCGACCAAGGGTTACAAGACGCGCCATAACAAGCGCACTCAGCAGTTCATCGTCCGCGATCGTAGGGGCTAATCGACCATGGCACGTTCACTCAAGAAGGGCCCGTTCGTCGATCACCACCTCGTCAAGAAGGTGGAGGCCGCTGCGGGCAGCAAGAAGCCGATCAAGACCTGGTCGCGCCGTTCGATGATCCTGCCTGACATGGTAGGCATCACCATTGCCGTGCATAACGGCAAGAACCACATCCCGGTTCTCGTCAACGAGAACATGGTCGGCCACAAGCTCGGCGAATTTGCCATCACCCGGACCTTCAAGGGTCACGGTGGTGACAAGAAGTCGGGCAAGTAAGGAGAGATGACAATGGAAGCGAAAGCCATCCTGCGCACTGCGCGCATCTCCCCGCAGAAGGCTCGTCTGGTCGCTGACCAGGTGCGCGGTCTGCCGGCCGAACGTGCGGTCAACCTGCTGAAGTTCTCGGACAAGAAGGCTGCCCACCTGATCAAGAAGGTGGTGGAGTCGGCTATTGCCAATGCCGAGAACAACCAGGGCGCCGACGTCGACGAGCTGAAGGTTCAGACCATCATGGTTGATGAAGGTCCGACCCTGAAGCGTTTCATGGCGCGGGCGAAAGGCCGCGGTACCCGCATCCTCAAGCGCACCAGCCACATCACTGTGGTTGTGGGCGCCGCCAAGTAAGCGGATAAGGAAAAGACCATGGGTCATAAAGTTCATCCGATTGGTATCCGCCTCGGCATTTCCAAGGACTGGAACTCCAAGTGGTACGCCAACAAGGCCGAGTTCGCCGGTTACCTGGCAGCCGACCTGAAAGTGCGCGACATGCTGCGCAAGAAGCTGGCCCAGGCCGGCATCAGCAAGATCCTGATCGAGCGTCCGGCCAAGACCGCTCGCGTGACGATCCACACCGCCCGTCCGGGCGTGGTGATCGGCAAGCGCGGTGAGGACATCGAGAAGCTGCGCAAGGAAGTGAGCGAGATGATGGGCGTCCCGGCGCACATCAACGTCACCGAAGTGCGCAAGCCGGAACTGGACGCGCAGCTCGTTGCCGAGTCGATCGCCCAGCAGCTGGAGCGTCGCATCATGTTCCGCCGTGCAATGAAGCGCTCGGTCGGCAACGCGATGCGCCTGGGTGCCCTGGGCATCAAGGTCAACGTCGGTGGCCGCCTCAACGGTGCAGAAATCGCCCGTTCGGAGTGGTACCGCGAAGGCCGCGTGCCGCTGCACACCCTGCGTGCCGACATCGACTATGGCTTCGCTGAAGCCAAGACGACCTACGGCATCATCGGCATCAAGGTCTGGATCTACAAGGGCGAGGTCTTCGATTTCTCCCAGGTTGGCCAGGAAAAGCAGGACGACACTCCGTCGCGCAACGATCGTCACGATCGCGGCGACCGTGGTGACCGTCAGCGCCCGGCCCGTGAAGCGAGGTAACGACAATGTTGCAACCCAAGCGAACCAAGTACCGCAAGGTACACAAGGGCCGTAACGATGGCCTGAGCTGGAGCGCCAACGCTGTCAGCTTCGGCGAATACGGCCTGAAGGCAACCGCACACGGTCAGCTGACCGCGCGCCAGATCGAAGCGGCCCGCCGCTCGATCAGCCGCTACGTCAAGCGCGGCGGCAAGATGTGGATCCGCGTGTTCCCCGACAAGCCCATCACCAAGAAGCCCATCGAAGTCCGAATGGGTTCGGGTAAGGGTAACGTGGAATACTGGGTGGCCCAGATCCAGCCCGGCCGCATGATCTATGAAATCGAGGGTGTTTCCGAGGAAGTGGCTCGCGAGGCGTTCCGCCTGGCCGCCGCCAAGCTCTCGGTCACCACCACTTTCGTGACCCGTACGGTGCGCTGATGGATATCAAAACTCTCCGTGAAAAGTCGGCTGACGAACTCAAGGCCCACCTGATCGACCTGCGTAAGGAACAGTTCTCTGTCCGTATGCAGCAGGTCACCGGCCAGCTGCCGAAGACCCACGACATTCGCCGGGTCCGTCGCGAGATTGCTCGCGTCAAGACCCTGCTCGGCAGCACGAAGTAAGGATGGCCGCTATGAGCGACAATACTGAAAAGAAGACGCTGCGCACGGTCGAAGGCCGTGTCGTCAGCAACAAGATGGACAAGACGGTTACCGTCCTGGTTGAGCGTCAGGTCAAGCACGCGCTGTACGGCAAGTACATCAAGCGCTCGACCAAGCTGCACGCCCACGATGCCGACAACGCCTGCAAGGAAGGCGATGTCGTCCGCGTGACCGAGATTGCTCCGATGTCCAAGACCAAGAACTGGCGCGTGGTGGAAGTCATCACGCGTGCGGCTGAATAAGGAGTCTGAATCATGATCCAGATGCAGAGCTACCTTGACGTCGCGGACAATTCGGGTGCCAAGCAGGTGATGTGCTTCAAGGTGCTGGGTGGTTCCAAGCGCCGTTACGCCGGCATCGGCGACATCATCAAGGTCACCGTGAAGGATGCGATTCCGCGCGGCAAGGTCAAGAAGGGTGAAGTGTATGACGCCGTCGTGGTGCGTACCCGCAAGGGTGTGCGTCGCGCCGACGGTTCGCTGATCCGCTTCGACGGCAACGCGGCCGTCCTGCTGAACAACAAGCAGGAGCCGATCGGTACCCGTATCTTCGGGCCGGTGACCCGTGAACTTCGTTCGGAGAAGTTCATGAAGATCGTCTCGCTCGCTCCCGAAGTGCTGTGAGCGACAGGAGATAATCATGGCTAACCGTATCAAGAAGGGCGACCAGGTTGTCGTCAACGCTGGCAAGGACAAGGGCAAGCAGGGCGAAGTCGTCCGCGTCGACGGCGACCGTGTGGTCGTCGCCAACGTGAACATCGTCAAGCGCCACACCAAGCCGAACCCGCAGGCAGGTGTTGCCGGCGGCGTGGTCGAGCGCGAAGCTTCGATCCATATCTCCAACGTGAACGTGCTGAACCCGGCTTCGGGCAAGGGCGAACGCGTTGGCTTCAAGGTGCTGGAGGATGGACGCAAACTGCGTGTGTTCCGCTCCAGCGGTGAGGCGCTCGACGCCTGAGGAATGTGAAGATGACTTCCCGTCTCGAAAAGATCTACAAGGAAGAAGTGGTGCCGGCGCTGATGAAGCAGTTCGGCTACACCAATCCGATGGAAGTACCGAAGCTCGTCAAGGTCACCCTGAACATGGGTGTCGGCGAGGCTGCCACCAACAAGAAGATCCTGGAAAACGCCGTCGCGGACATGACCAAGATTTCCGGCCAGAAGCCGGTTGTCACCAAGTCGCGTATCTCGGTTGCGTCGTTCAAGATCCGTGATGGTTGGCCGATCGGCTGCAAGACCACGCTGCGTCGCCACAAGATGTACGAGTTCCTGGACCGCCTGATCAACATCTCGCTGCCGCGCGTGCGCGACTTCCGTGGTGTTTCCGGTCGTTCCTTCGACGGCCGTGGCAACTTCAACATGGGTGTGAAGGAACAGATCATCTTCCCGGAAATCGACTTCGACGCCGTCGACGCGATCCGCGGCATGGATATCGCCATCACCACCACTGCGAAGACCGACGCGGAAGCGAAGGCGCTGCTGGCAGCGTTCAAGTTCCCGTTCCGTAACTGATCTGTCGAGGAAACCGAAATGGCAAAGACCTCCATGGTCAACCGCGACATCAAGCGGGAAAAGCTGGCCAAGAAGTACGCTGAAAAGCGTGCGGCTCTGAAGAAGATCGTGTCCTCCGTGGACGCGACCTACGAAGAGAAGATCGAGGCCGCAACCAAGCTGGCCAAGCTGCCGCGCGATTCGTCGCCGAGCCGCCAGCGTAATCGTTGCGAGCTGTCGGGTCGTCCGCGTGGCGTCTACAGCAAGTTCGGCCTGGGCCGTAACAAGCTGCGTGAAGCCACCATGCGTGGCGACGTGCCGGGTCTGCGCAAGGCCAGCTGGTAACCCCAGCCGGCCCTGCGTTCAGGAGCCCCTTCGGGGTTCCTGAACCGGGCAGGGGAGGCATTCAGCTTTCCCGACGCAAAAAAACCGAGGAGCCCGGCGCAAGCCGGGCTCTTTTGGCGTATACTCCCGCGTCTTGCCCTGCGCAAACGGGGTCGTAGGAGTGGGCTTCCGGCCCGCTGCATCAAGGGACCTGGCCCGTTTCCAGGAGACAACAGATTTTCGCGAAAGCGGATATCGGTGCACTCAAAGGTACTCATATGAGCATGACTGATCCCATCGCCGACCTGCTGGTCCGCATCAAGAATGCGGCCGCGGTGGGCAAGCAGACGGTGAAAGCCCCGTCGTCCAAGATCAAGGTTGCGATCGCCCAGGTCCTGAAGGACGAGGGTTACATCGCCGACCTGCGCGTGACCCAGCTGGAAAACAACAAGTCCGAGCTGGAAATCGTGCTGAAGTATTTCGAAGGCAAGCCGGTCATCGCGACCCTGAAGCGCTTCTCGCGTTCGGGCCTGCGCCAGTACCGCGGCAAGAGCGAGCTGCCGAAGGTCATGAACGGCCTGGGTATCTCCATCATTTCCACCTCCAAGGGCATCATGACTGATGCGCAGGCGCGCCAGCTGGGCGTCGGCGGCGAAGTCCTGTGCTTCGTGGCCTAAGGCGAAAGGAGTAGAACTATGTCCCGCGTAGCCAAGAAGCCGATTACCCTGGGTAAGGTTGAACTGAACGTCCAGTCGGACAGCGTCACCGCCAAGGGCCCGAAGGGCACCCTGTCGCTGGCCAAGCCGGCCGGTATTGCCATCAACGTCGACAACGGCGTTGCCACCCTGAGCACCGAAAGCGCCGACCTGGTCGCACTGACCGGTACCGTGCGTGCGATCCTGTCCAACATGGTCAAGGGCGTGTCCGAAGGCTTCGAGCGCAAGCTGGAGCTGGTGGGCGTGGGTTACCGCGCTGCCATGCAGGGCAAGGACCTGAACCTGTCGCTGGGCTTCTCGCACCCGGTCGTGTTCGTGGCGCCGGAAGGCATCACGCTGTCGACCCCGACCCAGACCGAGATCCTGGTCCAGGGCGCTGACAAGCAGGTCGTCGGTGAAGTTGCCGCCAAGATCCGTGCGTTCCGCAAGCCGGAACCGTACAAGGGCAAGGGCGTGAAGTACTCCGACGAAGTCATCATCCGTAAGGAAGCCAAGAAGGCATAAGCGCGAGTCCCTCGCAAGAGCCCGCACATCCCTGTGCGGACTTCTCAGGGAAAAGCTCTTCCTTCAGCTTTCAAGGAATAATCAAAATGAACAAGAACATCGCCCGCCTGCGTCGCGCCAAGTCGACCCGTGCCCACATCCGTGAGCTCGGCGTCGCCCGCCTGTCGGTGCTGCGCACCGGCCAGCACCTGTACGCCCAGGTCTTCACCGCCGACGGCTCCAAGGTGCTGGCTGCTGCCAACACCACCCAGGCCGACGTCATCGAAGGCCTGAAGAACGGCAAGAACGCCGATGCTGCTGCCAAGGTTGGCCGCATCGTTGCCGAGCGCGCCAAGGCCGCCGGCATCGAGAAGGTTGCCTTCGATCGTTCGGGCTACCGCTACCACGGCCGCATCAAGGCCCTGGCAGAAGCCGCCCGCGAAGCCGGCCTGCAGTTCTAAGGGACAAGGGCAGGGGGCCATTGGCCTCCTGCCCACCTGCTCGCCAGCCTGAGTGAGGCTGGACGGCGCCGCTCTTCTGCAGCGGCCCACCGGAACAACGCGTCACGCCACAACCATAAGCGGCTTCGAGCCGTACATACCCAAACAACCAAGGAATCAACATGGCAGAAGAGCGTCAGCAGCGGGGTCGCGATCGCGACCGTAACCGCGAAGAGAAGATCGACGACGGCATGATCGAAAAGCTGGTCGCGGTCAACCGCGTCAGCAAGACCGTCAAGGGTGGCCGCCAGTTCACCTTCACCGCCCTGACCGTCGTCGGCGACGGCGAAGGCAAGGTCGGTTTCGGCTATGGCAAGGCCCGCGAAGTGCCGGTTGCCATCCAGAAGTCGATGGAACAGGCCCGCAAGAACCTGGTCAGCGTTGACCTGAACAACGGCACCCTGTGGCACACCATCAAGGATGGTCACGGCGCAGCCCGCGTGTTCATGCAGCCGGCTTCGGAAGGTACCGGCGTGATCGCCGGCGGTGCCATGCGCGCCGTGCTGGAAGCCGTTGGCGTGAAGAACGTGCTGGCCAAGGCCACCGGTTCGCGCAACCCGATCAACCTGGTGCGTGCCACCGTGAAGGGCCTGGCTGCTGCACAGTCGCCGGCTCGCATCGCGGCCAAGCGCGGCAAGAAGGTGGAGGAACTCAACCATGGCTAATGAGTCCAACAAGACTGTCAAGGTCCGCCTGGTGCGTGGCCTGCGTGGCACCCAGTCGCGTCACCGCCTGTCGGTGCGTGCGCTGGGCCTGAACAAGCTCAACGATGTGCGTGAACTGAAGGACAGCCCGCAGGTGCGCGGCCTGATCAACAAGGTTCAGTACCTCGTCCAGGTTGAGGAGTAATCGACCATGACTCTGCGTCTCAATGAACTGAGCCCGGCACCGGGCGCCCGCACCGAGCGTACCCGCGTCGGTCGCGGTATCGGCTCGGGCCTGGGCAAGACTGCCGGCCGCGGCCACAAGGGTTCGTTCGCCCGCAAGGGTGGCGGCAAGATCAAGGCTGGCTTCGAAGGCGGCCAGACCCCCATGCAGCGTCGTCTGCCGAAGATCGGCTTCCGTTCGCCGATCGCCAAGGACACCGCTGAAGTGCTGCTGTACGCACTGGACAAGCTGCCGGCCGGTGAGATCGACTTCGCCGCCCTGCGTGCTGCCAAGCTGGTTCCGAGCACTGCCAAGAAGGCCAAGGTCGTCGTCAAGGGCGAAGTGACCAAGGCGTTCACCCTGAAGGGTATTGCTGCCACGGCGGGTGCCAAGGCCGCGATCGAAGCTGCCGGCGGCAGCGTAACGGAGTAAGAAAATCATGGCGCAAGCTGGCATCGGTAACCTCGCGGGCGGAATGGGCAAGTTCACTGAACTTCGCCAACGTTTGCTGTTCGTCGTCGGGGCTTTGATCGTCTATCGCATCGGCTGCTACGTGCCGGTGCCGGGCGTCAATCCCGATGCCATGCTTGCCATGATGCAACAGCAGGGCGGCGGCATCGTGGACATGTTCAACATGTTCTCGGGCGGCGCCCTGCACCGTTTCAGCATCTTCGCGCTGAACGTGATGCCGTACATCTCGGCATCGATCGTGATGCAGCTGGCCGTGCACATCTTCCCCGCCCTGAAGGCGATGCAGAAGGAAGGTGAGTCCGGCCGCCGCAAGATCACCCAGTATTCGCGCATCGGCGCCGTGCTGCTGGCAGTGGTGCAGGGCGGTTCGATCGCACTGGCCCTGCAGGGCCAGGTCTCGCCGTCGGGCGCTCCGGTCGTGTATGCGCCGGGCATGGGCTTCGTGCTCACCGCCGTGGTCGCGCTGACCGCCGGCACCATGTTCCTGATGTGGGTCGGTGAGCAGGTCACCGAGCGCGGCATCGGCAACGGCGTGTCGCTGATCATCTTCGCCGGTATCGTCGCTGGCCTGCCGGGTGCGATCATCCACACCTTCGACGCCTACCGCGACGGCAACATCCAGTTCATCCAGCTGCTGCTGATCGCCATTGTCGTGCTCGCGTTCACCTTCTTCGTGGTGTTCGTCGAGCGTGGCCAGCGCCGGATCACGGTCAACTACGCACGCCGCCAGGGCGGTCGCAACGCGTACATGAACCAGACCTCGTTCCTGCCGCTGAAGCTCAACATGGCCGGCGTCATTCCGGCAATCTTCGCCTCGAGCCTGCTGGCCTTCCCGGCCACCCTGGCCATGTGGTCCGGCCAGGCGGCCAACCAGAGCAGCTTCGGCCAGGTCCTGCAGAAGGTCGCCAATGCCCTGGGCCCGGGCGAGCCGCTGCACATGATCGTGTTCGCTGCGCTGATCACCGGTTTCGCGTTCTTCTATACCGCGCTGGTGTTCAACTCCCAGGAAACCGCTGACAACCTGAAGAAGTCGGGCGCGCTGATTCCGGGCATCCGTCCGGGCAAGGCCACCGCCGATTACATCGACGGCGTGCTGACCCGCCTGACCGCGGCCGGCTCGGCCTACCTGGTGATCGTCTGCCTGCTGCCGGAACTGATGCGCACGCAGCTGAACGCCTCGTTCTACTTCGGCGGTACTTCGCTGCTGATCGTGGTGGTGGTGGTGATGGACTTCATCGCCCAGGTGCAGGCGCACCTGATGTCCCACCAGTACGAGAGCCTGCTGAAGAAGGCCAACCTGAAGGGCGGCAACCGCGGCGGTTTTGCCCGCGGCTGATTGGCCTGTTATACTTTCGTCTTCCTGACGTGATGGTCCCTCCGCTTCGCGGACTCCGGCCACACAAACGAAGGGCGGCCCCCGCAGCGGTTCCGGGTGGGGGTGTGATGAGGTGGTCCCGCGCTGGAGTAGCGCGGGCGGCCCCGGGGGATACCCCGGGTCCAACCCCATCCGGCGCCGGAGCCTGGGCACACTCCCCAGGCCGGGTTCATGAAACCAGTGGTTTCACGGGCTTCCATGTAAACCGGAACCTTGTTAGTATCGCTAGTTCACTTTTTTGATCCATCCTGCCGGATTGGCGTGCCCGAGGCGCGCTGTCGGCCATCACTCAGCTGGAGAACCGCGTCATGGCGCGTATTGCAGGCGTCAACCTGCCAGCCCAGAAGCACGTCTGGGTCGGGTTGCAAAGCATTTACGGCATCGGCCGTACCCGTTCGAAGAAGGTCTGCGAAGTCGCAGGCGTTGCTTCGACCACCAAGATCCGCGATCTGTCGGAGCCGGAAATCGAGCGCCTGCGCGCCGAAGTCGGCAAGTACATCGTGGAAGGCGATCTGCGCCGTGAGATCGGCATCGCGATCAAGCGCCTGATGGACCTGGGCTGCTACCGCGGCCTGCGTCACCGTCGTGGCCTCCCGCTGCGTGGCCAGCGCACCCGTACCAACGCCCGCACCCGCAAGGGTCCGCGCAAGGCGATCAAGAAGTAAGGGACTGAGAAATGGCTAAGCCCGCTGCTAAGACCAAGAAGAAGATCAAGCGCGTCGTCACCGACGGCGTTGCCCACGTCCACGCTTCGTTCAACAACACCATCGTCACCATCACCGACCGCCAGGGCAATGCTCTGTCGTGGGCGACCTCCGGTGGCGCTGGCTTCCGCGGTTCGCGCAAGTCGACCCCGTTCGCTGCCCAGGTGGCTGCTGAAAAGGCCGGTCGTGCTGCGCTGGACTACGGCGTGAAGTCGCTGGAAGTCCGCATCAAGGGCCCGGGTCCGGGCCGTGAGTCGGCCGTGCGTTCGCTGAACAACGTCGGCTACAAGATCACCAACATCATCGACGTGACGCCTATCCCGCACAACGGGTGCCGTCCGCCGAAGAAGCGTCGCGTCTAAAGGGAGCGATAAGAAATGGCTCGTTATATCGGTCCTACCTGTAAGCTCGCCCGTCGCGAAGGCGCCGACCTGTCCCTGAAGAGCCCGGCGCGTGCGCTGGACTCCAAGTGCAAGCTGGAGCAGAAGCCCGGCCAGCACGGCGCCACTGCCCGCAAGGGCAAGCTGTCCGACTACGCCACCCAGCTGCGTGAAAAGCAGAAGGTCAAGCGTATCTACGGCCTGCTGGAGCGTCAGTTCCGCAACTACTACAAGAAGGCCTCGACCAAGAAGGGCAACACCGGCGAGAACCTGCTGCAGCTGCTGGAAACCCGCCTGGACAACGTCGTCTACCGCATGGGCTTCGCCGTGACCCGTCCGGCTGCTCGTCAGCTGGTGTCGCACCGCGGCGTCACCGTGAATGGCAAGTCGGTCAACCTGGCTTCGTACCAGGTCAAGGCTGGCGACGCCATCGCCCTGTCTGAAAAGGCTGCCAAGCAGCTGCGCGTCCAGGAAGCCCTGACCGTCGCCGCCCAGCATGACCTGAGCCCGTCGTGGGTTGAAGTGGATTCCGGCAAGTTCACCGGCATCTTCAAGGCCGTTCCGGATCGTTCGGATCTGCCTGCGGACATCAACGAAGCGCTGATCGTCGAGCTGTATTCGAAGTAATTCACATTGGAGAGCCCCCGGCGACGGCCGGGGGTTCACTAGGAGAACCCGCAACATGACGGTTACCGCCAACCAGGTTCTGCGTCCTCGCGGTCCGCAGATCGAACGCCTTACCGACACCCGTGCAAAGGTCGTTATCGAACCTTTGGAGCGGGGTTACGGGCATACGCTGGGCAACGCCCTGCGTCGCGTGCTGCTGTCGTCCATCCCGGGCTTCGCCATCACGGAAGTCGAAATCGACGGCGTGTTGCATGAGTACACCACGGTCGAAGGTCTGCAGGAGGACGTGCTCGAAGTCCTGCTGAACCTGAAGGACGTGGCCATCCGTATGCACTCCGGCGACAGCGCCACCCTGTCCCTGTCCAAGCAGGGCCCGGGCGTTGTCACCGCTGCCGACATCAAGGTCGACCACAATGTGGAGATCCTGAACGGCGACCATGTGATCTGCCACCTGACCAAGGACACGGCGATCAACATGCGTCTGAAGATCGAACGTGGTTTCGGCTACCAGCCGGCTGCCGCGCGTCGTCGTCCGGACGAAGAAACCCGTGCCATCGGCCGCCTGGTCCTGGATGCCTCGTTCTCGCCGGTCCGCCGCGTCGCCTATGCCGTGGAAGCGGCCCGCGTCGAACAGCGTACCGACCTGGACAAGCTGGTCATCGATATCGAGACCAACGGCACCATCGATGCCGAGGAAGCCGTGCGCACCGCCGCCGACATCCTCAGCGACCAGCTGTCGGTGTTCGGTGACTTCACCCACCGCGACCGCGGTGCGGCCAAGCCGGCCAACAACGGCGTGGATCCGGTGCTGCTGCGCCCGATCGACGATCTGGAGCTGACCGTGCGTTCGGCCAACTGCCTGAAGGCTGAAAGCATCTACTACATCGGCGATCTGATCCAGAAGACCGAAGTGGAGCTGCTGAAGACCCCGAACCTGGGCAAGAAGTCGCTCACCGAGATCAAGGAAGTGCTGGCTCAGCGCGGCCTGTCGCTCGGCATGAAGCTGGAGAACTGGCCGCCGGCCGGCGTCGCCAGCCACGGCATGCTGGGCTGATATCGGTAATGCCTGAAGGCTCCACCGTTCGCGGTGGAGCCTTCAACGCAACACAACACGCCACGACGAACCGCAGGTTCGCGGGCAGGCCGTCCAGGACGGAGGGCCAGGACCAACCGCAGTCCGCGCAGCAACGCCAGGATGGCGACAACGATCCGCACAGCCTCATCATTAACCAAGGAATATCACCATGCGTCACCAGAAGTCTGGCCGTAAGTTCAGCCGCACCAGCGCCCACCGCGAAGCGATGTTCAAGAACATGGCCGCCTCGCTGTTCAAGCACGAGCTGATCAAGACCACCCTGCCGAAGGCCAAGGAACTGCGCCGCGTTGCCGAGCCGCTGATCACCCTGGCCAAGGTCGACTCCGTCGCCAACCGCCGTCTGGCCTTCGCCCGCCTGCGCGACAACGAAGCGGTGGGCAACCTGTTCACCATCCTGGGCCCGCGCTACGCGAACCGTCCGGGCGGCTACCTGCGCCTGCTGAAGTGCGGTTTCCGCGCCGGCGACAACGCGCCGATGGCCTACGTCGAGCTGGTCGACCGTCCGGTCGTGGCCGAGGAAGTGGCCGAGTAATCGGACCGCTCCAACGCGACACAGCGAAAGCCC
Source organism: Stenotrophomonas sp. CASM101 (assembly GCF_049384845.1). NCBI lineage: Bacteria > Pseudomonadati > Pseudomonadota > Gammaproteobacteria > Lysobacterales > Lysobacteraceae > Stenotrophomonas > Stenotrophomonas sp. CASM101. The sequence continues at coordinate 51,751 of NZ_JBMRFR010000019.1, forward strand.
GGCCTCTGCCGGGCTTTTGCGTTCTGGTAGCGCCGGGCCATGCCCGGCGTTTCCGTATCCGCTACGCTCGCCGGGCATGGCCCGGCGCTACCTGCGGCACAATGCGACCCGCACCGTTCCGACAGGCGTCACCTGTGGCGGTTCGAATGGCGCGCGCTCTCGGTTACGCTTGGCGCCCTGATCCATTCGAGCGTTGACGATGAATCCACTGCGCTGGCCCTTCCGCGCCCAGTTCTTCCTGGGCTTCCTGATCTGCGCGGGCCTGCTCGGCTACGCGATCTTCCTGCAGCTCAAGATGGGCCTGGAGCCGTGTCCGCTGTGCATCTTCCAGCGGCTGGCCTTCGCCGCGCTGGGCCTGCTGTTCCTGATCGGTGCGCTGCACGGGCCGTCCAACCGCCCGGGACGCGCGACCTACGGGATTCTCGCCTTCATTGCCGCCGCGGTAGGCGTCGGCATTGCCGCGCGCCACGTCTACGTGCAGATGCTGCCGCCGGAGATGGGCGCGACCTGCGGCCCGCCGCTGAGCTTCCTGCGCGAGACCATGGGGCCGCTGGAAGTGTTCCGCACGGTGCTCACCGGTACCGGCAACTGCGGCAACATCGACTGGACCTTCCTGGGCCTGACCATGCCGATGTGGTCGGGCGTGTGGTTCGTGCTGCTGGCGCTGTGGGCGCTGGTGGTGTCGCTGCGCAGGGTCAAGCGCTGAACGCAGGGTAGTGCCGGCCGCTGGCCGGCACACCGTGGGAATACCGGCCAGCGGCCGGCGCTACCTCAGAAATCCTGCTGCAGGCTCAGGTAAGCACCTCGGCGCGGTCCCCACTGCGGGGCGAAGACGCCGACACCGCCACCGTCGCGCAGCTGGTAGCTGCGATCCAGTGCGTTGATCACGGCCAGTTGGACGTGCAACGGATGGCCGCTGTCGGCATTGAAGTCGTGCCCGGCGCTGAGGTTCACCTGCAGGTACGACGGCAGCTCGCCGCCGTTGGGTACGCCCTCGATGTCCGAACGCAGGCCGCTGCCGAACACGTAGTTGGCACCGATCCGGTTGTGTCCGGCAAAGGCGTAGCTGAAGCCACCCGATGAGGTCAGTTTCTGGTCGTGGTCGAGGTGGATCCAGTGGTCGGCCACATAGGCCAGCGCGTCCGGATCGAGGTTGTACTGGCTGGTGATCACCTGGGTGCCGATGGCCTTGTTGTACGCCGCGTTGAAGTAGGCGCTGAACGGGCCGTTGCTGTAGTCGGCACTGAACTCCAGCCCACGGATGTGGCCACGGCGATAGTTGAACGTCGAGTAGATGTAGGCGGCGCCGAACTGGCCTTCGTCCTGCAGGCGCGCAACGCGGCGATCGTAGGCGTCCAAGCCCAGGGTGAGGTGGTCGCCCACCTGCTGCGACACGCCGATGTCGTAGTAGTCGCTGCGTTCGGCCAGTGGCGTGTTGTTGCCGCCGCTGGGCTGCTGGTTGGTGGTGCCGTCGTATAGGGCGATATCGCTGCTGGCGATCAGCTCACTGGCCGGTGGCGTGAAGTAACGCGAATAGCCGGCATGCACGGTGGTGCTGTCGCTGGCATTCCAGACCACTCCCATGCGGGGGCTGAGCTGGCCCTCGGTGTGGCCAAAGGCCTTGTAGCGATCTCCGCGCAGGCCGTAGTTGACGGTCCAGTCGTCGCCGATCTTCCATTCATCCTGCACGTACAGCGCCAGCGTGCTGGCATGGAAGGCACTGCGGTCAGGTATCAGCAGCGGTGTGGTGCTGGACTGCTGGCCGGCGTCATCGACCGGAAACACCCAGCTGCTGTTGCTGGCCCGCGCATTCTCGTAGTTGCCGTACAGGCCATAGCGCAGCGTGTGGTCGTTGCCCAGTGGGGTGGAGAAATCGGCCTGCAGCGTGTTGGCGCGGTTGCTGCGTTGCACCTGCGAGGCGACGCCACTGAACACCAGGTCGCCGACGACATCCGGATGGAATGCCACATCGCTGTAGCGCTGCCCGGCCGAGAGCTGATATGCGGTGCTGCCCAACGTGCCCTGCAGCACCAGCATGCCGAAGCGGGTGGCCTCGCGCTGGGTTTCATCCAGCTGGCTGGAGTCGAAGGTGGTGGTATCGAGGTAACCGAACTGCGGCGTCTGCCCGGGGTTGACCGGGATCTGGAAGCGATTGTTGGCAAAGCCGGCGAACACGCTCAGGCGGGTGTTCTCGTTGACGAGGTAGGTAAGGTCAGCGAACGCTTTGCCCTGGTGGGTGTCGTCGTGCAGCGGCTTGCGCGAGCGGGTCGGGTTCTCCAGGCCAACCTCGTTCTGGTCGTAGTTGCCAGTCAGGAACCAGCTCCAGCGCCCCTGGTTGCCCCACCACGAGGCGTTGGGATTGATCTTGCCGAACGAGCCTGCGGCCAGCCCGGCGCTGCCGCTGTTGCCGAGCTCGGCGCCGCTGCGGGTGGTGATGTCGACCACTGCAGCGGTGCGCTCGCCGAACTGCGCCGGCAGCGCGCCATCCATCAGGCGGATGCTCTTGATGGTGCGTGCATCCAGCGTCTGGCCGAAGCCCGAGATCGATTCGGGCAGCAGCACGCCGTTGATGCGGTACTGCAGATTGGCGTGGTCGCCGCGCACGTGCACGCCGCCGTAGGAATCCTGGACCACGCCGGGCGCCTGCAGCAGCACCTGGCTGAGCGGCGCGGAGGCGCCCAGCGGCTGCTTCTGGATGTCCTCGGCGGTGATCTGGTACTGGCTGCTGCCGATGTCCGGCGACAGCGTGTTGCGGGCCTGGTCGAGCTGGGCGTGGACGGTGACCGCGTCGAGGTCCTTCACGGGAGCGGCGGCATCGGCGGCCACGGCGAGGGAAGGCAGGCTGGCCAGGGTCAGGGCGAAGGTGATGCCGGTAGCAAGCAGGGAGGGCTTCATGGCGGATAGGCTGTGGAAGGGGCCATTGGGGATTGAGTGTTACTTCGTAACAGTGCGTGGCGAATCATGCGCCTGACCGGCTGGCCGTGGGCATGCCGCTTTTGGCCAATCGCGATGCCCTTTCCCCGGCGTTCAGTCATGTGCAGACGCCGTTCGGCCCTTTGCGACAGCGGTCGGCTCTGCGACCATGAACGTCCCCCACCTCCGGATGCCTGCAATGAGCCTGTCCGCCGTTTCGCCTGTCCCCGATCCCGTCGCAGCCGCCACCGGCGCTGCCTGGTCGCCGGAGAGCTGGCGTGGCAAGACCGCGCTGCAGATGCCGACCTACCCGGACCCGGTGGCGCTGGACGCTGCCCTGCACGAGCTGAAGCGGCTGCCGCCGCTGGTCACCTCGTGGGAGATCCTGGCCCTGAAGCAGCAGTTGGCGGAGGCCCAGGAGGGCAAGCGCTTCCTGCTGCAGGGCGGCGACTGCGCCGAGAACTTCAGCGACTGCGAATCGGGCACCATCTCCAACCGCCTGAAGGTGCTGCTGCAGATGAGCCTGGTGCTGGTGCATGGGCTGCGCCAGCCGGTGATCCGCGTGGGTCGCTTCGCCGGCCAGTACGCCAAGCCGCGTTCGGCCGACACCGAGACCCGTGACGGCGTGACCCTGCCCAGCTACCGCGGTGACGTGATCAATGCCCCGGCGTTTACCGAAGCCGCGCGCCTGCCGGACCCGAAGCGGATGCTGCAGGCGCACGCGCATTCGGCGATGACGATGAACTTCGTACGGGCGCTGATCGATGGTGGTTTCGCCGACCTGCACCACCCCGAGTACTGGAACCTGGAATGGGTGAGCCATTCGCCGCTGGCCGCCGAGTACCAGAAGATGGTGGCCTCGATCGGCGATGCCGTGCATTTCATGGAGACGTTGGCCGGGGCCCGCGTGCACAACCTCAACCGCATCGACTTCTACACCTCGCATGAAGCGCTGCTGTTGCCGTACGAGCAGGCACTGACCCGCCAGGTGCCCCGCCAGCAGGGCTGGTTGAACCTGAGCACGCATTACCCGTGGATCGGCATGCGCACGGCTGCGCTGGATGGCGCGCACGTGGAATACCTGCGTGGCGTGCGCAATCCGATTGCGATCAAGGTGGGCCCGTCGGTGACGCCGGACCAGCTGCTGCGCCTGATCGATGTGCTCAACCCGCATGACGAGCCGGGCCGCCTGAGCTTCATCCACCGCATGGGTGCCGCGCAGATCGCCGAGAAACTGCCGCCGCTGCTGGACGCGGTCAAGCGTGATGGTCGCCGCGTGCTGTGGGTGTGCGATGCGATGCATGGCAATACCGAAAGCACCGCCAACGGTTTCAAGACACGTCGCTTCGACAACGTGCGTGGCGAGGTGGAGATGTCGTTCGACCTGCATGCGGCCGCCGGTACGCGCCTGGGCGGTGTGCATCTGGAACTGACCGGCGAGGACGTGACCGAGTGCATCGGCGGCGCGCGCGAACTGACCGAGCGCGACCTGGAGCGCGCGTATCGTTCAACGGTGGACCCGCGGTTGAACTACGAGCAGTCGCTGGAGATCGCGATGGCGATCGTACGCAAGCAGGAGCAAGTGCGGTAAGGGTTTTTCGGCAGGGCTTGCAGCCCTGCACCTGCTGCAATCAACGGCAAAAGCCGAAGCGGCATTCCGTGGGGTGGCGGGGCGGTGTGGGTGGTCAGGACACGCCGTAAACCCATCCATGGGGGCTCGATGGCGCCATCCATGGCGCCAACGGTCCTGCCCACCCACACCGCCCCGCCACCCCACGGAAACCCGCTTCTGCTTCGGCTGTTGCTGTTGCTTCGGCTCGCAGCAGGTGCAGGGCTGCGAGCCCTGCCGATCAACACCCTCCTTACGAACGACTGACGTGACGCTCATGCGCCATGCGCGAGGCTGTCCGTTCACGCTTTCACGTGGAGGTGGCAAGAGTGCCTTGGGAGCACATGCAGGCCTATGCATGGCCATTGGGTTTGGCCGCATTGGTGGGGGGCATCGGCGCGTGGCTGATCCTGTGGATCTATCACCGGCTGAAAGGGCGTGATCGACGGCGCGCGCGCATCGGGCGCGTGCTCGGCCTGCCGATGGCCACCGCGTGGCCGTTGCTGCTGTTGATTCCCGCCCTGCAGGCCACGCCGCTGCAGGATCCGTTGCTGGGCCATCTGCAGCATGTGCTGCACATCGCGTTGACTGCCTGCTTCATCTGGTTGCTGGTACGTGCGGTGGCGGCGGGCGAGCGCGCAATCCTGCGCAGCCATCCCATTGATGTCTCCGACAATCTGGAGGCGCGCCGCATCCAGACCCAGACGCGCGTGCTCAGCCGGGTGCTGATGGGCGGCATCATCGTGCTGGGCGCATCGCTGGTGCTGCTGACGTTTCCGATGGTGCAGAAGATCGGTACCGCGCTGCTGGCCTCGGCCGGCCTGATCGGCCTGGTGGCCGGTATCGCGGCCAAGCCGGTGTTCGGCAACCTGATCGCCGGCCTGCAGATCGCGTTGACGCAGCCGATCCGCCTGGATGACGTGGTGATCGTGGAAGGCGAGTGGGGACGCATCGAGGAGATCGGAAGCAGTTACGTGGTGGTGCGTATCTGGGATGAGCGGCGGATGGTGGTGCCGTTGACCTGGTTCATCGAGAACCCGTTCCAGAACTGGACGCGGCGTAGTGCCGACCTGCTCGGCACAGCCTTCCTGTGGCTGGATTATCGTGCCCCGATTGCGGCGATCCGTGCTGAACTGGAGCGCATCTGCCGGGGCGAAGCGTTGTGGGATGGCCGAGTCTGCGTGACCCAGGTGACTGAAACCAGTGAGCGTGCAATCCAGATCCGCCTGCTGGTCAGTGCGCGCAGCTCCGGCGACGCGTTCGACCTGCGTTGCCTGGTACGCGAGCGCATGCTCGATTTCCTCGCGCGTGAGCATCCGCAGTCGCTGCCGCAGGTGCGTGCGCGACTGCAGCATGCAGACGAGCTGGACATGCCGCGTGGTCCTCGTGCACGCACTGCAGATGTGCGTTCGCCGGGGGCTGAAGACGGTGAGGCGGCGATCGTGCCAGCGGAGCCCGACCAGCCGCTGTAGAGCCGAGCCATGCTCGGTTGCTTTCGATTTTCCGTTGAAGCCGAGCGTGGGCTCGGCTCTACAGAAACACGATCACGGCTCGCCAGCGTCGATCAGCGCGTCGGTATCGAAGTGCGGCGGGCGCCGTGCGCGCGTGCGCTGCTCGTAGGCGTAGGCCATCTCGATCAGCTTCGGCTCGCTCCAGGCGGTGCCCATGAACAGCAGGCCGACGGGAAGGCCGTTGATCTGGCCCATCGGCACAGTCAGGCTGGGATAGCCAGCCACAGCGGCAGCGCTGTAGCTCTCGCCGGGGAAATCGTCGCCTTCGCTGCGGATCGGCCACGCCACGCCGGTGGTGGGGGCCACCAGCGCATCAAGCTGGTGGGCGGCGAGGGCAGCGTCAATGCCTTCCGGGCCCGCCAACCGGCGTGCATCGCTGCGCGCGCGGATATAGGCCGGGTCGGCCAGGCCGGCGGTGGCGTCGGCCGCCACCAGCAGTTCCTGGCCGAACAGGCCCAGCTCCTGCTTGCTGTGCGCCTGGTTGAAGGCGATCAGTTCGGCCAGGCTGCGCAGCGGGGCGCGATGGGCGCTGAAGTAGCGCTCCAGCCCGGCCTTGAATTCGTACAGCAGCAGCGTGCGCTCGGCCTCGGCCCAAGCGCCCTGGTTGGGCAGCTCCACCGGCACCACCACGGCGCCGGCGCGACGCAGCTCGGTCGCCGCCTGTTCGATCAGTGGCGGCATGCCCCGGTACTTCAGCAGGGGTGTCTGCAGCAGTCCGATGCGCTTGCCGCGCAGGCCCTGGGGGTCCAGTCGCGCGGTGTAGTCGTAGACCGCGCGGCCGGGCATGGTCGCGGTGGCCGGGTCGGCATCATCGCGGCCGGCGATCGCGGTCAGCACGGCGGCAGCGTCGGCGACACTGCGCGCCATCGGACCGGCGGTGTCCTGGCTGAAGGAAATCGGGATGATGCCGTCGCGGCTGACCAGGCCTACCGTCGGCTTGAGGCCGACGATGCCATTGATCGCCGCCGGGCAGACGATGCTGCCGTCGGTTTCGGTACCGATTGCTGCGCTGGCGAGGTTGGCGGCCACGGCTACCGCGCTGCCGCTGCTGGAGCCACAGGGCGAATGGCTCAGCCGATAGGGATTGCGGGTCTGGCCGCCGCGCGCGCTCCAGCCGGAGATCGAATCATTGCCGCGGAAATTGGCCCATTCGCTGAGGTTGGTCTTGCCCAGCACGATGGCGCCGGCATCGCGCAGCCGGCGCACCAGGTAGGCATCGTCCGGACGGAAGCTCTGCAGGGCCAGAGAGCCGGCACTGGTGGCCATCGGCGCGGCGTTGATGTTGTCCTTCAACAGCAGCGGGATGCCGTGCAGCGGGCCGCGCAGGTGGCCGCTACGGCGCTCGCGGTCGCGCGCGGCGGCTTCCTTCAGGGCATCGGAGTTGAGCTCGATCACCGCGCGCAGGCGCGGCCCGGCGCGGTCCAGGGCGGCGATGCGCTGCAGGTAGGCCTGGGTCAGGGTGGTGCTGTCCAGTTCACCGGCGGTCATCCGCGCCTGCAGGTCGGCAATATCGGTTTCGGCGTACGGGAACGGCACGTTGCGGCTCGCAGGTTCGGCCGCATGCGCGCTGGGCGTGGCCGGGCTGCAGCCAGCCGAAAGCAGCGCCGGCAGCGCGGCGAGCAGGCAGGTCAGCAGAGGCGGCAAGGACGGGCGCATGGGGCGGCTTGGTCGGCTCCAATCCCCAGTGTAGCGAGTGCTCAGCGGTGGCGCTTGCGCAGGTCGCGGGCGAGTACGTAGACCACGATCAGGTTGATGGCCAGGATCGTCCACGACGGCCAGCCGGGATGGCGGATGATCGCGAAGATGTCGAAAGGCAGGTACAGGGCAGCGGTCAGGCAACCCAGCCAGGAGGCCCAGGCCTTGGCCCGCCACAGGCCCCAGGCTTCGACCAGGTGCAGCAGTCCGTAACCGATCATCCCCGCCGCGGCCAGGTGGACCGCGTCGGGGCTGATCATGTGCAGCAGCGAGGGCAGGGTGCCGTGGTCCGGATCCAGGCTGAAACGCCGGATCAGGGCCATGATGCCGTGCCGCAGCGGCTGCGGTCCGAGCACTTCCAGCCCGGTGGCAGCCAACAGTGCCAGCATCGCCTTGCTCGCTTCGAGCAGGGCGATGACGTGCAGGCCCGGATGCCGGTGTGGATCCGGGTTGTAGCCGCTCTGGCTCACGGGGTGCTGGCTCAGCCGCCGCGCGAAGCCTTCTTGCGGTCGCTCTCGGTCAGGAACTTCTTGCGCAGGCGGATCTCCTTCGGGGTGATCTCGACCAGCTCGTCGTCTTCGATGAAGTCCAGGGCCTGTTCCAGCGAGTACTTGATCGCCGGGGTCAGCTGGATCGCATCATCCTTGCCCGAAGCGCGCATGTTGGTCAGCGGCTTGGTCTTGATCGCGTTGACGGTCAGGTCGTTGTCCTTGGAGTGGATGCCGACCAGCTGGCCTTCATACACGTTGTCACCTTCGGCGGCGAAGAGCTTGCCGCGTTCCTGCAGTGGGCCCAGCGAGTAGGCCGGGGTGACGCCCGGCGCATTGGCGATCATCACGCCGTTGATGCGCTTGGCGATCGCGCCCTGTTCCTTCGGGCCGTAGTGGTCGAACACATGGAACAGCAGGCCCGAACCCTGGGTCAGGGTCTTGAACTCGTTCTGGAAACCAATCAGGCCACGGGCCGGGATCTGGTATTCCAGGCGCACGCGGCCCTTGCCGTCCGATTCCATGTTCTTCAACTGGCCCTTGCGGGTGCCCAGCTTTTCCATCACGCCGCCCTGGTGGACTTCTTCGATGTCCACCACCAGCTGCTCGATCGGCTCCATCAGCTGGCCGTCGATTTCCTTGATGATCACTTCCGGGCGCGACACGGCCAGCTCGTAGCCTTCGCGGCGCATGTTCTCGATCAGCACCGACAGGTGCAGTTCGCCACGGCCGGAGACCAGGAACTTGTCGGCGTCTTCCAGCTGCTCGACCTTCAGGGCCACGTTGTGGACCTTTTCACGGTCCAGGCGGTCCTTGATCTGGCGGCTGGTCAGGAACTTGCCACCGGACAGGTCCTTGTTGCCTGCGAACGGCGAGTTGTTCACCTGGAAGGTCATCGAGATGGTCGGCTCGTCGACGGTCAGTGCCGGCAGGGCTTCCGGGAAGTCCGGTGCGCAGATGGTGTCGGAGATGGTCAGCTCCTGGATGCCGGAGATGGCCACGATGTCGCCGGCCTCGGCCGAATCCTGCTCGATGCGCTCCAGGCCCATGAAGCCCAGCACCTGCAGCACCTTGCCGTTGCGCTTCTTGCCTTCACGGTCGATGACCGCGACCTGCATGTTTTTCTTCAGGGTGCCGCGCTGGATGCGGCCGATGCCGATCACGCCCACGAAGTTGTTGTAGTCCAGCTGGCTGATGCGCATCTGGAACGGGCCTTCCGGGTCCACTTCCGGCTTCGGCGCGTGCTTCATGATCGCTTCGTACAGCGGGGTCATGTCGCCGTCGCGCACGGTGTCTTCCAGGCCGGCGTAGCCATTCAGGCCCGAGGCGTAGACGATCGGGAAGTCCAGCTGCTCGTTGGTGGCACCGAGCTTGTCGAACAGGTCGAAGACCTGGTCGATCACCCACTCCGGACGGGCGCCCGGACGGTCGACCTTGTTGACCACGACGATCGGCTTGAAGCCCATCGCGAAGGCCTTCTGGGTAACGAAGCGGGTCTGCGGCATGGGACCGTCCATCGCATCGACCAGGATCAGCACGGTGTCGACCATCGACAGCACGCGCTCGACCTCACCGCCGAAGTCGGCGTGGCCGGGGGTGTCGACGATGTTGATCCGGTTCTTGATGCCGGTCTTCTTGTCTTCCCAGGTGATGGCGGTGTTCTTGGCCAGGATGGTGATGCCGCGTTCCTTTTCCTGGTCGTTGCTGTCCATCACGCGCTCGGCGAGGACGGTACGCTCGGACAGGGTGCCGGACTGCTTCAGCAGCTGGTCGACCAGGGTGGTCTTGCCATGGTCGACGTGGGCGACGATGGCGATGTTGCGAAGATTTTCGATGGACATACGAAAGGGGGCCAGTCGGCGCCGGATTTGGAAAAAGAAGTCCAACATTATACGTCGAACTTGACGATTCGCGAAAAGGTGGATTTCACGCCCGTCACGGGGCCCATTCAGCTGGGCCGCCACACGGCCGAGGCCGCCAGACCGTCGCGCGGGCTGCCCCGCCGGCGGCTGAAGCCCGGGTCTGCGCCCATGGTCGAAGCCGCCGCCGCCGCAAGGCAGGTGTAAACTAGGTGGCTAGACGCGTTCCCCTCTGCATCAAGGATCTTCATGTCCCTCATCGCCACTTTCGACACCACCCAGGGCCCGATCAAGGTCGAGCTGTTCGCCGACAAGGCGCCGCTGACCGTGGCCAACTTCGTGAACCTGGTCAAGCACGGCTTCTATGACGGCCTGATCTTCCATCGCGTGATCGCCGACTTCATGATCCAGGGCGGCTGCCCGCAGGGCCGTGGAACCGGCGGCCCGGGCTACAAGTTCGAAGACGAAAAGAATGGCGTGAAGCATGAGGTCGGCTCGCTGTCGATGGCCAACGCCGGCCCGAACACCAACGGCAGCCAGTTCTTCATCACCCACATCAAGACCGATTGGCTGGACGGCCGCCACACCGTCTTCGGCAAGGTCCTGGAAGGCCAGGCCATCGTCGATTCGGTCAAGCAGGGCGACGTGATCCATTCGATCACCCTGGAAGGCGACGTCGACGCCGTGCTGGCCGCCCAGGCCGACCGCGTCGCCGAGTGGAACAAGCACCTCGCCGCCTGATCCCCCTTCGAAACGGCCACCCACGGGTGGCCGTTTCCCTGTTCCCCGCCGCCCGCCAGGCCTGCGTGGCTCCGCCCGCGGCGTCCCATCAAACGCTTGCAAGCAAGAGGAAACCCCCATGAAAGCACCCGTTCGTGTTGCCGTGACCGGCGCCGCCGGCCAGATCGGTTATGCCCTGCTGTTCCGCATCGCCTCCGGCGAAATGCTGGGCAAGGACCAGCCGGTCATCCTGCAGCTGCTGGAACTGCCGGTCGACAAGGCCCAGGCCGCCCTGAAGGGCGTGATGATGGAGCTGGAAGACTGCGCCTTCCCGCTGCTGGCCGGCATGGTCGGCACCGATGACGCCGAAGTCGCGTTCAAGGACGCCGACATCGCCCTGCTGGTCGGCGCGCGTCCGCGCGGCCCGGGCATGGAGCGCAAGGACCTGCTGCTGGAAAACGCCAAGATCTTCACCGCCCAGGGCGCGGCGCTGAACAAGGTCGCCAGCCGTGACGTGAAGGTGCTGGTGGTCGGCAACCCGGCCAACACCAACGCCTACATCGCCATGAAGTCGGCCCCGGACCTGAAGCCGGAAAACTTCACCGCCATGCTGCGCCTGGACCACAACCGCGCGCTGAGCCAGCTGTCGGCCAAGCTCGGCAAGCCGGTCGGTGGCATGGAGAAGCTGGTGGTGTGGGGCAACCACAGCCCGACCATGTACCCGGACTACCGTTTCGCCACCGCCGATGGTGCGTCGATCGCCGATGCGATCAACGACCAGGAGTGGAACGCCAACACCTTCATCCCGACCGTCGGCAAGCGCGGCGCGGCGATCATCGAAGCCCGCGGCTCGTCCTCGGCTGCTTCGGCCGCCAACGCCGCCATCGACCACGTGCGTGACTGGGTGCTGGGCAGCAACGGCAAGTGGGTCACCATGGGCGTGCCGTCCGACGGTTCCTACGGCATTCCGGAAGGCGTGATCTTCGGTTTTGCCGTGACCACCGAGAACGGCAAGTACACCCTGGTCAAGGATCTGCCGATCGACGACTTCAGCCAGAAGTACATCGACAAGACCCTGGCCGAGCTGGAAGAAGAGCGCGCCGGCGTCGCCCACCTGCTGGGCTGATGCAGGCGGTACCGGCTCCGGACGGTACGTCTTCCATCAAGGTAGGTACCGACCGCTGGTTGGTACGCGGAAAGCGGGGAGGCTTCGGCTTCCCCGTTTTCATTTGGAATTCCTGGAACCGCATGATCCACCTGCACTACATCGATGACGCACTGCTGGTGGCCGAGAAGCCGGCTGGCCTGTTGTCCGTACCCGGCCGCAGCGCCGAGAACCAGGACTGCGTGGTCGCGCGCCTGCAGGCGCTGTATCCGGATGCGTTGACCGTGCACCGCCTGGACCAGGTGACTTCCGGCCTGCTGCTGCATGCGCGCGGCAAGGACATGCAGGCGGCGTTGTCGATGCAGTTCGAGCAGCGCCAGGTTGGCAAGCGGTATGAAGCGGTGGTGCAGGGGCTGCTCGAACGCGACACCGGCGAAGTGGACCTGCCGCTGATCGTGGACTGGCCGAACCGGCCGAAGCAGAGGGTCGACCATGAGCGCGGCAAGCCGGCGCTGACGCGTTGGCGCGTGCTGGTGCGCGATGTTGAAGCGCGGCGCACGCGCGTGGCGTTGGAACCGATCACCGGCCGCAGCCATCAGCTGCGGTTGCACATGGCCAGTATTGGCCATCCGATTGTTGGCGACGTGCTGTATGACGCGGCACCGGCGCAGCGCGTGCATCTGCATGCGTGCAGCCTGCAGTTCACCCACCCGGTGACGGGCGAGGTGCTCGCGTTCGAGTCTGCGGCTCCGTTCTAGGGGTTCGGCAGGGCTTGCAGCCCTGCACCTGCTACGAACCGGAGCAACGCGAAAGGCCAAGGCGGCTCTGGCTTTCTACTTGTTGGGCGGGGCGGTGTGGGTTGGCAGGACACGCCGTAAACCCCGCTCCGCGGTCCGGCCCAGCCGCTGGCGGCTGGGCGTTCGGGCGCTTGCGTAGCAGTGCTTCGCAAGCAAAGCGCCCTTACCCATGGGGGCTCGATGGCGCCATCCATGGCGCCAACGGTCCTGCCAACCCACACCGCCCCGCCTTCGACAGATCTCCGGTGACGGATGGTCTATCCACGCTTTGCGTGGATCAAATCCATCGGAATCGAATATTTCGACAATTGATCGAAAAGGATCCACGCATGGCGTGGATCTACCGTGTCGACCAAGGTCGACACCCACCAGAGCAATACGCCGTTCCGACAGATGGCAGGAAACTGTCGAAGGCGGGGTGGGTCCGGTTGCGGGGGCGTGAGCGCCATGGATGGCGCGACCGAGCCCCCATGGGTGAGGGCGCTTAGCTTTCCAAGCA
>NZ_JBMRFR010000020.1:0-64528 GCF_049384845.1 Stenotrophomonas sp. CASM101
AAGAGTATTTCCGACAGATCGCGGGAAACCGTCGATGGCGGGGTGGGTCCGGTTGCGGGAGTGTCCGCGGCATGGATGCCGCGGCCAAGCCCCCATGGACGGGTTTACGGCGTCTCCCGCAACCGGACCCACCCCGCCATCCCTCAGGAAACCAGCTGTTGCTGTTGCTGTTGCTGTTGCTTCGGCCATAGCTGTTGCTTCGGCGGGTGCAGGACGCAGCCCTGCCAAACCCCTACCCCCTGGCCATTGCCTGCCACCACTGCGACAGCAGCTCCGGCCTGCGCAAGCGCTCGCGCCACCAACGCAGTGCGGCGCCGTCCTCGCCGGTGCGCCAGGCCAGCCAGAAGGTCTCTTCCGGCTTGTGCTCCTCCACCTCGCGGATCACCAGCTGGCCACGCGCCACCGCAGCGCGCGCGCACGGCTCGGGCAGGAAGCCGAAGCCCACGCCTTCGCACTGCAGCTTCAGCTTGCTGGCCATGTCCGGCACCGTCAGCATCTCCTGCCCCATCAACAGGCCGACCGTGCGCGGCAGAAGCCTGCGCGCGGAATCGGAGACCGCGATCGCGCAGTGTTCGACCAGCTGCTCGCGACCGAGCACGCCTGGCACTGCCGCCAACGGATGACCGGGCGCGACCGCGAACACGAACGCCACCGTACCCAGCGGCTCGACGACGTAGCCACCGCCGCTGGGGCCCTCGCCCGGCGCGCCGACCAGCAGGTCGGCACGGCGGTCCAGCAGGGCCTCCCAGGTGCCGGACAGGGCCTCGCCGATCAATCGCAGCCGGGTCGGTGCCTCGGCCTCTCGAAACGCGGCGATGTCCGGGCCGAGCAGCCAGGTCGGAAACACCGAGTCCACCGCCAGCGTCAGCTCGGTCTCCCAGCCCGACGCCACCCGGCGCACCCGCAGTTCCAGCTCGCGGGCTGCACGCAGCAGGTGCCGACCCTCGTCCAGCAGCGCGCGGCCAGCTGCGGTCAGCTCGGCGCGCGGGCCAACCCGGTCGAACAGCTGCACGCCCAGGTCCTCCTCCAGCTTGGCCACGGTGTAGGAGATGGTCGAGGGCACCTTGTGCAGCGCCTTGCCAGCGCCCGCAAACGAGCCGCGGCGGTCGATGGCATCCAGGATCTGCAGGGCATCGAGGCTGAGCTTGAGCATTCGAATTTTTCGATGATGGCTGTCAAAACTATCCGTTTTTAAAACCCCGGGCGCAAGCAGATACTTCTCTCCAACGGGGAAACACAGCGGCTACCGGTCCACCCCGCCCCATCGAAACCATCGAACAAGGAGATTCCATCATGCTGCAGATCCGCAAGAGCGCTACCCGTGGCCTGGCCGAGCATGGCTGGCTGTCCTCGCGCCATACCTTCTCCTTCGCCAACTACTACGACCCCCGCTACGTCAGCTTCGGCCCGCTGCGGGTGATCAACGAAGACAAGGTGATCGGCGGCCAGGGCTTCGGCACCCACGGCCACAGCAACATGGAAATCATCTCCTACGTGCTGGGCGGTGCGCTGGAACACAAGGACTCGATGGGCACCGGTTCGGTGCTGCGCTATGGCGACGTGCAGCGCATGAGCGCCGGCAGCGGCGTCACCCACAGCGAATTCAACCACTCGGCCGACGAGACCGTGCACTTCCTGCAGATCTGGATCTTCCCGGACACCGAGAACATCACGCCGTCCTACGAGGAGACCCACTTCGCGCCGGAGACCAAGCGCGGCCAGCTGCGCCTGATCGCCTCGCCGGACGGTGCCGACGGTTCGCTGCGCATCCACCAGGATGCCCGCATCTTCGCCACCATCCTCGATGGTGGCCAGAAGCTGCACCACGCGCTTGGCAACGGTCGTGGCGCCTATGTGCAGGTGGCGCGTGGCCAGCTGCAGGTCAACGGCATCACCCTGGAAGCCGGTGATGCGCTGCAGGTCAGTGACGAAGCCCAGCTGACCCTGGAGAACGGCAACGACGCCGAAGTGCTGGTGTTCGACCTGCCGCTGTAAACACGCCCTGTCCTGAAGACGTGGCCCGGTGATGCGGAAAGGCATCGCCGGGCCCGCTGCGCATGGGCCGCAATCGTATTCGGCCTTCGGTGACCCGAATGCCCCTTGCCCGACACGACCGGAAACGCTTTCATGGCAGCGTTTATCCGGACCCGCCCTCGCATGACGCCTTCATCCCCGCGTGCCCAGCAGCACGCCACCCGTGCCGCCTTCTTCATTCCTGGATTCGCCACCGCCGCGTGGGCGCCGATGGTGCCCTATGCCAAGGCCAAGGCCGGGCTGACCGATGCCAGCCTTGGTGCCGTGCTGCTGTGCCTCGGGCTCGGCTCGCTGCTGGCGATGCCGTTGGCGGGTGCGCTGACCGGGCGGCTGGGCTGCCGCCGGGTGATGGTGATCACCTGCGCGATGATGCTGTGCGCCCTGCCCTTGCTGGTGCTGGCGCCCTCGCCGGTGGCGCTGGGCGCGGCGCTGTTCGTGTTCGGCGCCGGCGTCGGTGCACTGGATTGTGCGATGAACATGCAGGCGGTCGCGGTAGAGCGCGACGCCGGGCGCGCAATGATGTCCGGCTTCCACGCCTTCTACAGCATCGGTGGCTTCGTCGGCGCCGGCTGCATGACCGGCCTGCTGATTCTGGGCACGCCGCTGTGGCTGGCCGCGCTGGCCTCAGTGGCAGCACTGCTGCTGGTTGCGGTTCTGTCGGCGCCGCATTGGCGCCCACAACGGATCCTGCATGAAGGACCGTTGCTGGCACTGCCG
Source organism: Stenotrophomonas sp. CASM101 (assembly GCF_049384845.1). NCBI lineage: Bacteria > Pseudomonadati > Pseudomonadota > Gammaproteobacteria > Lysobacterales > Lysobacteraceae > Stenotrophomonas > Stenotrophomonas sp. CASM101. Next base: position 2,752 of record NZ_JBMRFR010000020.1, read on the forward strand.
CACGGCGTGGTGCTGTTCATCGGCGTGCTGGCGTTCGTGGTGTTCCTCGCCGAGGGCTCGATGCTGGACTGGAGCGCGGTGTTCCTGGCCGAAGTGCGGCAGGTGCCGCGTGACCAGGCCGGCGCCGGCTTCGCGTTGTTCACCCTGGCGATGACCGCGATGCGCCTGTTCGGCGACGGCATCGTCGAGCGCCTCGGCCGCACCCGCACCCTGGTCTTCGGCGGCATCACCTCCGCAGCAGGCTTCACCCTGGCCACGCTGGTGCCCTCGTTCCCGGTGGCGCTGGCGGGCTATGTGCTGGTCGGGCTGGGCTGCGCCAACATCGTGCCGGCACTGTTCTCGATGGCCGGCCAGCAGCGGGTGATGCCGGAGAGCATCGCCATCACTGCAGTGACCACACTGGGTTACGCCGGCATCCTCGCCGGCCCGGCGGCGATCGGCGCAGTGGCGCATGCCACCAGCCTCGGCTTTGCCTTCCTGTGCGTAGCCGTACTGCTGCTGGGCGTAGCTGCCTCCGCCCGCTCACTGGCCCGACGCGTGGCCTGACAAAAAAGGGGACGGAGGGGATTAAGTCGCATCTGCCACGGGTGTGCTGCAAACGACTTAATCCCCTCCGTCCCCTTTTTCAGCCGTGTGCCAGCCATTCGGCCTGGGCCGGCAGCTGCGGCGCCGGGCATGCGCTCTGCGGGTGGTGCTCGTCGCGCGCCATCCAGTCGTCAACCACTCCGGCCAGCAGATCCAGCCGCAGCGGCAGGGTGATATGGTCTTCGCCGCGCATCTCGATGTAGTGCGCGCGCGGGTTGGCCTGGGCCAGTTCGCGGCCCTGGCTGACGGGTATGTGCTGATCGCCCTGCCCGTGCAGCAGCAGCACGCAGGCGCGGGTATCGGCCAGCGCACGCGCGACGTCGACGCGGTCCAGATCGACGTCGATGCGACGGCTGGCGTCGGCGATCACCTGGTTGATGTCCTGGCCGCCGTAGCGCCAGCGCGCGTACGACGCCATCGCCTGCGCCTTCAGGCCTTCCGGCTGCAGCCCCATCAGGTGCGGGATCATCGTGCGGATCGCTACACCGGCATTGGCGAACGATTCCATCGCCACCACGCCTTCCACCTGGTCGCCGAGCTTGTCGGCGGTGAATACCGCTGTGGCGGCGCCATAGGACACGCCGAACAGGTACAGCGGGCCGGTCACTTCACCACGTGCGCGCAGCTCGCCGATTACATCCACCACATCGTCGGATTCATAGGTGCCATAGCCCGACGGCCCAGTACCGGACTGTCCATGGTTGCGCAGGTCGAGCGTGACCACGCGGTAGCCGGATTCGGCCAGCTGCAACGACCACGGCAGCATCGAATCACCATTCATCATCCAGCCGTGCAGCAGCACCACGGTGCCGCGCGGTGCCTGCGCGCGGAACGGTCGCGGTACTGCCAGGCTCAAGCCGGTATCCAGCGGCAGGCCGTTCTCGTGGCGCTGCGGCAGGTAGTGATAACGCGCGCCGTAATCGCCAGGATCGAACACACGCCAGAAGATCGGCACGCCATCGCGGCCCGGCGCGAAGCCGTGGCGATTGGGCAGTTCGGCAATGGCCGCGGCAATGCGCGGACGATCGAGCAGGGTCGATACGCCACCCGGCGCGATCAGCCGATCGGCGAGCGAGGTGGACGAGGCATTGATCGAGGACGAGCATGCAGCCAGCCACAGGCCGGCGCACGCCAGCAACAACAGCAGCAGGCGCTTCATGGGCAATCGGGGAACAGGTGCGACAGCGTGGCAGGTTAGCGACGCGCGCGTGGGCCATCTATCGCGCGTGGATGACGGCTTGATGACAACGCAGGAACGATTCAGGTTGTCACAATGGCGCGATTGACCTCGGCATTGATCCGGATCAATGAATACGCCGGCACGATTGCCCACAGTGCCGCCATGCGCACCTCGTTCAAGCTCGCCATTGCCCTGGTCGCCACGCTGGCCGCCGCCTACGGCGTCGCCCGCACCACGCCCTACTGGTTCGCACCGCGACAGACCGCGCAGGTCGACATCCACGATCCGGCGCTGATCACGCAGGGACAGTACCTGTCGCGCGCGGCCGACTGCGCGGCCTGCCACACCGCGCCCGGCGGCAAGCCGTTCGCCGGTGGCCTTGGCATGCAGACGCCGATGGGCACGATCTACTCGACCAACATCACGCCCGATCCGGACACCGGCATTGGCGCCTACGACTACGCCGACTTCGAGCGCGCGGTGCGCCGTGGCATCCGCCACGATGGCCAGCCGTTGTATCCGGCCATGCCGTACGCCTCGTATGTAATCGCCAGCGATGCCGAGGTCAAGGCGTTGTACGCCTACTTCATGGGCTCGGTGCAACCGGTGAAACAGGACAACGCCGACAGCACCATCCCGTGGCCGGCCAACATGCGCTGGCCATTGGCCTGGTGGCAGCTGCTGTTCGCGCGCCCACGCAGCTTCAGCCCGGATCCGAAACTGGATGCCGGCCAGCAGCGCGGCGCTGAACTGGTGGAAGGCCTGGCCCATTGCGGTGCCTGCCATACGCCACGCGGCCTGGCGTTCCAGGAGAAGGCCATGGCCGATGATGGGGGCCGGCAGTTCCTTTCCGGCTCGGTGCTGGAAGGCTGGTATGCGAAGAACCTGCGCAATGAATCGACCGGCCTGGCCAGCTGGAGCGAGGGCGAGATCGTGGACTTCCTGCGCACCGGCCGCACCGATCGATCGGCGGCCTTCGGCGGCATGGCCGACGTGGTCGAGCACAGCACGCAGTACCTGTCCGACGCTGACCTGCTGGCGATGGCCCGCTACCTGAAGCAGCTGCCCGCCCGCGAAGGACGCAGCGCACAGTGGTCGCCCGGCAGCGACACGACCACCGCCGCACTGCGCAGCGGCGACTACCGTGTTGCCGGTTCGCTGGCCTATGCGGAGCACTGCCAGGCCTGCCACCGTGCCGACGGGCGCGGCATGCCCCGCGTCTATCCGGCCCTGGCCGGCAACTCGATCGTGTTCGCCGATGACCCCAGTTCGCTGGTGCAGGTGACCTTGATCGGCGGCCGCACGCCGCATACCCCGCATGACCGCATGGCCTTCACCATGCCGGGCTTCGAGCAGCTGCCGAACGCGCAGCTGGCACAGATCCTGACCTTCATCCGCAGCAGCTGGGGCAACCAGGCCAGCGCAGTGAGCGAGGTCGACGTGGCGCGCATGCGCCGGGTGGTGCGCGACAAGCCGGTGCACTACGTTCCGCAGGAGGCCGCACGATGAAGCGTTCGCGCACGCGTTCCCGCCTGCTGATCGGCAGTGCGATCAGCCTCGTGGTGCTGGCCGGTGCCGGTACCCTCGCCTATCGTCATCTGTACCCGGATCTGGATGCCGCCGTGGCCAGCACGATCGATATTCTCGATGCGCAGGGCAAGGTGGTCGGCCACTACCGTGCACCCAGCGCCGAAGAAATCGCCGGGCTCGGCAATGCCGAGTCGGTGATGCTCGGCCGCCGCCTCCTCAACGAGACCGCACGGCTGCTGCCGGACAACGTCGGCAACGATCTGAACTGCAACTCGTGCCACATGGCCGAAGGCAAGCGGCCGTTCGGCAATCACTACTTCAACACCGGCGGCGGCGCCTATCCGCGCTACATGCCGCGTCCGGGCAAGGTGATCGGGCTGACCGAGCGCATCAACGGCTGCCTGCAGCGTTCAATGAACGGCAAGCCGCTGCCGAAGGACTCGCCGCAGATGCGTGCGATGCTCGACTACATGGCGTGGCTGAGCAGCCCTGTGCCAGTGGGTGCAAGGGTGGCTGCCCCCAGTGAGGGGCCCATCGACAGCACGCTGGTCCCGGACCCGATCCGTGGCCAGGCGCTGTACGCCGTGCAGTGCGCTGCCTGCCATGGCGACAATGGCGAAGGCCGGCGCGACGCCAGCGGTGACATCGCTTTCCCGCCGCTGTGGGGCGACCACAGCTTCAACATCGGCGCCGGCATGGCGCGCCTGTACAAGGCCGCCGGTTTCGTCAAACACAACATGCCGCCGGCAGTGACCCGTGAACCGCCACTGGGCCAGCAGGTGATGCCCGACCAGGATGCGGTGGACATCGCCAGCTACTTCATCAACCAGCCACGCCCGGACTTCGCCAACAAGGCCAAGGACTGGCCGCGCGACCCGAAACCCAAGGACGCGCGGTACTGAGCAGAAGCCATTGGAACCGGCCGTCACACAACACGGTTCCTGCTTCGCCGCGTCATGCCGATGTCATGGGCGCTGCCGACACTCCGGGGCTTCCCTCCCCTGAAGGTCCGGTTTCAATGCGAACGTTTGCGCGTTTTCCCCGTGTCTCGCTGCTTGCCGTGCTGATCGCCCCCGCCCTGGACGCCCTCGCAGAAGCACCGCAGGGCGATACGGGCGAAGCGCACAGCAGCGATGCCCGTACCCTGGACCAGGTACAGGTGATCGGCCAGGCCACCAGCTACGCCAAGACGTCGGTGCGCGCAGAAACACTGAACCGGCAGACGGTGATGAGCAGCGTCAACGATGCGCTGAACGAAGTGCCGGGCGTGGTGGTCAGCGAGGCCGACGCTACCGGTTCGTCGGTGTGGGGCACGCAGATCAGCATGCGTGGCTTCGTCACCAACCGCGATACGCAGCAGATCGGCACCACCATCGACGGCCTGCCCAACGGCGGCTCCGGCTACGGCGGCGGCTCGCTGGCCAACCGCTACATCGACACCCTGGACCTGGAAACGGTGGAAGTCAGCCAGGGCACCGCTGATATCTCCTCGCGCTCGAACGAGGCCCTCGGCGGCACCCTGAACTTCCTCACCAGCGATCCGCTGCAGGACAGCCGTCTGCGCTTCGTGGTCGGCGCCGGTGACAACGAGGCGCGCAAGTACTACGTGCGCTACGACACCGGCCTGCTCGGCGGCCACACCCGTGCCTGGGTCAGCGCCTCGTCGGCGCGCGTGCATGACTGGATCGATGGCAGCGGCAAGACCAGCAACGACCACATCGCCGGCAAGTTCATCACCGAACTGGACCGCTGGACGCTGACCGGCTACCTGTCCTACAACGATGCCGACGAGCCGGAATACACCAGCGTCTCACCGAAGGGCTTCGCCACCAATCCGGATCGTGACAACCTGGTGGGGACCCTCACCGGCATTCCCTACCTGGACCAGAACTACCGCTCCGGCTCGCGTGCACTGCGCGAGAACACCTTCGGCTACCTGCGTGCGGCCTTCGACGGCGGCAACGGGTTCAAGGCCTCGGTGGCCGCCTACGGGCACCGCATGGAAGGTCGTGGCGACTGGCTGCCACCCTACCTGGCGCAGGTCAGCGATGAGGGTGCGGGCCGCCCCGAATCGGAATATCTCGGTGGCAAAACCGTGTACGGCGGCAGCAACCGTGGCCAGATCTTCTTCGTCAATACCGATGGCAGCGCCGCGCAGCGCCTGACCAGCTGCACCCCGCGCCTGGGCTTCACCGCCGAGTACGATCCGAACTGCTACGCGGGCAACGTGCTGGGCGCGCAGTCCTACCGCCACACCCACTACGACAACGACCGCATGGGCGTGACCGCCGACGTCGAATGGCGGCAGACCTTCGGTGCGATCGACAACACCATCCGTGGCGGCCTCTGGGTGGAGAAGCTGGACCGTTCGGCACGCCGTGACTGGCACCGCCTGCTCAACGTCGGCCAGGACATCGCCTTCGACCACCAGCCGTACTGGGTGCAGTTCGAGGACAAGTACAAGGTCGACGAGCAGATGTACTACGTCGAGGACGTGGCCCGCTTCGGTCCGTTCAGCGCGCGCCTGGGCGTGAAGCAGTTCTTCGTCGACCAGTCGCGCCGCCGCGTGATCGGTGCCAGCGAGCACGTCAAATCCGATTCCAGGTCCGATCCACTGTTGTCCACCGGCGTCACCTGGGCACCGGGTGTGGAAGGCATGGAGCTGTTCGCCGGCTTCTCGCAGAACTTCGCCGCCATCCCCTCCGGCGTGCTTGGCGAGACCGACCCGCAGCGCTTCCGCAACGTCGAGCCCGAAACCGCCGACAACATTGAAGTGGGCATGCGCATCAGCCGCTGGCCGCTGACCGCCTCGGTCACGCTTTACAACATCAAGTTCGACAACCGCATCGTCTATCTGCCGGCAGGTTTCGTCAGTGGCATCGACTACCTGGGCGAGACCGATGGTGTCTACGAGAACTTCGGCGGCGTGGAAAGCAACGGCCTGGAAGCCGCGTTCGGCTATGGGTGGAACAACGGCTGGCGGATCAACGCGGCCTACACCTACAACCGCTCCAAGTACCTGGGCAGCGGCAATGCCGCGCGTGATGCCCAGCTGGGCATCGTCGACGGCGCCAAGGTGATCGGCCAGCCGGAGAACACCCTGGTGCTGTCGGCCGACTGGCAGGGCGCCAACTGGAACTTCGGCCTGTCCGGCCGTTACCTGGGCACGCGCTACCTTGATGCCGCCAACGTCAACACGCTGCCCTCGGCCACCGTGTTCAACGCCAACATCGGCTTCGACCTGCAGGGGCTGTCGCCGCGCCTGAAGGGCATGGGTGCCAACCTGGTGGTGAGCAATCTCACCGACAAGCGGTATCTTGCAGGGGTGGACGGCCGCGACAACGCCTTCATCGGCGCTCCGCGCACCGTCGGCATCTCCTTCCGCGTAGACCTGTGAGTGAGCCCGTGACCGATATCGGCCGACGCCGGTTGTTGCAGGCCGGCGTTGCCGCCGGCCTTTCTCCGCTGCTGCCCAGCATCGCCCGGGCCGCAGCGATCGCCCCTGCCGCGCAGACGCGCAGCCTCGAAGACCTGCAGCACATCGTGGTGTTCATGCAGGAGAACCGTTCGTTCGACCACTACTTCGGCACGCTGCCGGGGGTACGTGGCTTCGGTGATCGGTTCGTCGCCCCGGCCGCCGCGCTGCAAGCAGGTGGCCGCACCCGCAGCCTGTGGCTGCAACCCGATGCCAGTGGCACGCGGGCGATCGCACCGTTCCCGCTGGATACCGCCGCGCACTTCGGCTACATGCGGGTGGAAGGCACGCCGCACACCTGGCCAGACGCCCAGCGTGCCTGGGACCACGGGCGCATGGGGCACTGGCCGAAGGCCAAGCAGAACCACTCGATGGGCTACTTCCAGCGCAGCGACCTGCCGTTCCAGTTCGCGCTGGCCGATGCCTTCACGATCTGCGATGCGTACCACTGCGCCATGCAGGCCGGCACCAACCCGAACCGGGTGTTCCTGTGGACCGGCCACAACGATGCACAGGCCCGTGCCGGTGGCCCGGTAATCGCCAACTCGCATGACAACTTCCCCGAACACGGCGGGCATCCGGCGTCCTACCGCTGGACCAGCTATGTCGAGCGCCTGCAGAACGCCGGCGTGTCCTGGCAGATCTACCAGGACATGGCCGACAACTTCACCGACAACCCGCTGGCGGGTTTCGAGGCCTTCCGCCAGGCCCACCGCGCGGCGCCAGGGCATGACCCGCAGCTGCGCGCGCGCGGGGTCAGCACGCGGGGCCTGACGCAGCTGCGTCAGGACGTCATTGACGGGCGCCTGCCGCAGGTCAGCTTCATCATCGCCGACGCGGCAGGCAGCGAACATCCTGGCCCGTCCAGCCCGGCACAGGGCGCGGCCTATACCGCACGCGTGCTGGATGCGCTGACCGCCGATCCGGACGTGTGGAGCCGCACCGCCCTGCTGCTGATGTTCGACGAGAACGATGGCTTCTTCGACCACATGCCGCCCCCTGCCCCGCCTTCGCCGGTGGACGGTGGCTGGGCGGGTGTGTCCTCGGTCAACACCGAAGGCGAGTACCACCGGCACCCGGCACCGGGTGACGAAAAGTACGATCTCGCCGAACTGCGCGGGCGCCCGTACGGTCTGGGACCGCGCGTGCCCCTGTACGTGATCTCGCCGTGGAGTCGCGGCGGCTGGGTCGATTCGCAGGTGTACGACCACACCTCGGTCATACGGCTGATCGAGCGCCGCTTTGGCGTGCCCGCACCGGACATCTCGCCGTGGCGCCGCGCGGTCTGCGGCGACCTCAGCAATGCGTTCGACTTTGCCCAGCGCGATACCCGCCCGTTCGTCCGCGGCCTGCCCGACGTGAGTGCGGTTGCCGCACGCGCCGCTGCCTTGCCGGGACGCACCGTGCCCACGCTGCAAGAGGGGCTGAAACCAGCGAAACAGGAAAGCGGTGTACGCCCGGCGCGTGCCCTGCCCTACCGGCCGCAGGCATCGATCGCTGCGGTCGACGCTGCGGGCGTGGACCTGACGTTGTCCTGCGAAGGCGCAGCGGCTGTGCTGCATGTCTACGACCGGCTGCGGCTGGATGCGGTGCCACGCCGCTACACGCTGCTGCCGGGCATGCCGCTGCGCGAGCGCTGGCCGCTCGATGCCCAAGGCCGCTATGACCTGTGGCTGCTGGGCCCGAACGGCTTCCACCGCCACTTCCAGGGGGCGGCCACGGGTCCTGCCGTGCATGCTTCAATCGATCGCGTCGATGACCAACTGCGGCTCCGCCTGCGCAATCTGGGTGACAGTGCACAGCAGGTGCGCGTGCACGGCGGCGCCTATGCAGGACACATGCCCGAACAGACATTGGCGCTGCCCGCACATGCGCAGACTTCATTGGCGTGGGATGCTACGCCTACCGCCGGCTGGTATGACCTGCGCGTCAGCGCGGGTGGGAGTGTGCTGCGTTTGGCCGGCCGCGCCGAGGATGGGCGCCCCGGCACCAGTGACCCGGCGATGGGCACCGAGCCGCTGCGGTTCGAGCACGATTGAAGAATCCCTGTAGAGCCGAGCACATGCTCGGCTGCTTTCGCCCTGGTCGCATTGCCCCGAAAAAAGCAGCCGAGCGTGGGCTCGGCTCTACAGCGCAGACCGGTAGATTCAGGCCTCCTGCAGCCCCGGCCGGCCGTGCTCCACCGCGTAGCGCTTCCAGCTCTGCATGGTACCGTTCGGTCGCATCACCGTATCCAGCGTCTTCATGTCGCCGATCCACGCATCGCGGGTGACATCGCACAGCACGTAGCCACGCTTGTCGGTGGTCGCCTTCAGATAGGGGCTGTGGGCAAGCTGGTTCCTGGCATACGCGTCCACACCCTGGCCATCGGCGCCGGAGGTGATCGACGTGGCGAGGAACTCGCTGGAGACCACGCCCGAGTCACGGTGGTCCTGCACCAGATCGCTGGCATAGTGGCGATGCGCGTCGCCGCAGGCGGTCACCACGTTGCCGAAGCCCACCTTCTGGATGTGATCGAGCAGGCGCCGGCGGCTGTCCAGATAGCCCGACCACTGGTCGTCGGACGACTGCACTACCCCGTCCTTCTCGCGCATGTAGTTGCCCAGCGCCACCTGGTGGGCGATGGTATGCCAGCGCGGCGCCGCATCGGCCAGGCCGTCGAACAGCCAGCGTTCCTGCTTCGCCCCCACAATGCTGCGCTCCGGCGATTCCACCTCCTCGCGCAGCGCCATGTTCACCTGCTTGCTGCGGTACTGGCGGGTGTCGAGCAGGTGCAGGTCCATCAGCGTGCCATAGCGTGCGCGCCGGTACATCTGCATGCGGCCGTCGCGCGGGAACGCCGAACGGCGCAGCGGCATGTTCTCGTAGTAGGCCTGGAACGCCTGCGCGCGGCGCAGCAGGAACACTTCGCTGGGCGTATCGTCCTGGTCTTCGGCGCCGGCCCAGTTGTTGTCCACTTCGTGGTCATCGAAGGTGACGAACCACGGTGCCGACGCATGGGCGGCCTGCAGGTCGGCATCGCTCTTGTACTGGGCGTATCGGCGGCGGTAATCATCCAGCGTATAGATCTGCGGGCCGACGTGGTTGCGCAGGTTGGTGAACGGCTGTCCGTTCATCTTCCGCAGGCCCGGCTGGCTTTCGCCTTCGTAGATGTAGTCACCGTAGTGGAAGACGAAATCGAGTGGTTCCTCGGCGATGCGTCGCCACGCGGTGTAGTGGCCTTCTTCGTAATGCTGGCAACCGGCCACCACGAAGCGAACGCGATCCACCGCTGCCGTGGCTGCCGGCAGCGTGCGCGTGCAACCCACTGCGCTGGCGTGGCCGCCTACGGTGAAGCGGTACCAGTAGGGCCGTCCGGGCGCCAGCCCGTCCAGCTCCACGTGCACCGCGTGGCCGAGTTCGGGATGCGCCATTGCCGAACCCTGGCGTACCACTCTGCGCATGCCTTCGTCTGCTGCCAGCTGCCACTCGACCACCATCGGCCGGGCCGGCATGCCACCGCCGAACACCAGCGGCTCGGTCGCCAGCCGTGTCCACAGCACCATGCCATCGGCCGAGGGATCACCCGAGGCCACGCCCAGGGTGAAGGGCGTGCTGGCAAAGCGCGGCTTGGCCAGCAGGTTGCGCGGGTTCAGCGCGGTGGCATCGGCCTGCGCGGCCAGCGCGTGTGCCGTGCCCATCCAGGCGCCGGCAGCAGACAGGCCGGCCAGGGCCAGGAATCGCCTGCGATTGATCGTATCCACGGCGCTGCCCTCAGTTGTAGATGATGTGGAAGTAGAAGAAGCGGCCGTAGTCGTCGATCTCGGTACGGAAGCGCCCATTCGGGCCGGTGCTGTAGGTCGGCTGGGTGTTGAACAGGTTCTTGGCTTCATACTTCAGCGTCACGTGCCTGCCGACTTTGTGGCTGAAGGCCATGTTGAACGTCATGTACGGGTCGTAGTACGAATCCAGCCATTCGGTGTCACCGAAGTCGACCAGCATCCGGCTGCGGTAGGTTCCGGAAAGGCGCAGCTGCGCGCTCCTCCACGGCATGCGCCAGATCACCGAACCATTGAGCGACCAGTCCGGCTGATACAGCAGCCGGTCCAGGCGGCGCGCGGTGCCATCACTGATGCGGTAGTCGGTCTGGCCTTCCAGCCGCGTGGCGTTGAAGTACATGTCGAAACGCTGGCTGCCCCACTGCAGGTTGCGGTTGGCCACCGCGAACTCGACACCGCGCAGCGTGGACTCATCGGTGTTCATCGGCTGAGTCACCCGGTAGCGGGTGTCACCCACGTTCTCGAAGGTGGTCAGGGTGTAGATGTCGTCCTTGATCACCTTGTCGAACAACGCCACCGAGACCAGGCCGTTGTTGCCGTTGAAGTACAGGTCCCATGCAAGGTCGATGTTGGTGGAACGGCGCGGCTGCAGATCGGCATTGCCCTGCTTGATGGTGCAGAAGCCCCTGCCCTCCTCGTCATCGCCACAGCTGGTGCTGGTGGCCTGGGCGATGTTGCTCGGCGTCGGCCGGCCCAGCGTGCGGCTGGCGGAGAAGCGCAGGCGCTGGTCCTCGGTGAGCTTGAAGGTTGCGTTCAACGAGGGCAGCAGGTTGTTGTAGCCACCGCTCGTGTTGCGGAACGCAGAGGTATAGGTAGCGCCGCCATCATCGCTGAACGGACTGTAGGCATCGAAGCGGGTGTGGTCGTAGCGCAGGCCGCCGATCAGCAGCAGCCGGTCCCAGGCGTAGTGCGCGGATACATAGGCATTGGTGATGTCCTCCACGTACTTGTAGTCGCTGGTGAAGTTGGCATTCGGATACGCCGCATTGTTGCTGCCCAGTTTCGGCAGCAGTTCCTCGGTCCACTTGCGGTTGTCGATCAGCGGGAAGCCGGGCACGCTGCCCAGCAGTGTCGAACCCGGATACAGGTAGTCGTTGAGCGTGGCGCTGCTCTTGAAGTAGTCGAAGTCGATGTCCTGCCAGATCTTCAGGTGGCGGTACTCGGCGCCGGTGGCCAGGCCGAAGCCACGCGCATCGGCGTCGATGTTGTAGCTGAAATCGGCGCGCAGGTTGTCGATGCTCTCCTTGGCATCGCGCGGGGAGACGTAGGCCTGCGCCGGATTGAGCTTGAATGCGGAACTGGTCAGCAGGCTGGAATCGGAAACCGCCACCGCGTTGGGGAACCCGTGGCTGTCGTTCTCGTAGTCGACGAACAGATTGCTGGGGTAGGCGCGTACACCCCAGTAGACCTGGCTGTTGTGGAAGGTCTCTTCGGTGTGGCCACCGCGCAGGGTCAGGCGCGAACGGTCGCCGATGTCCCAGTTGAAGCTGGCGATGGCGCCACGGTTGCTGCGGTCCCAGCGGTCGTGGCGGTTCTTGATGTAGATGCTGTTGATCTGGGTGGTACCGCTGTCCTCGGTCTGGTTGCGGACCGGAAACTTGGCGTTGCCGTACAGATCCGTCTTGTTCATCGTAGAGTTCTCGTAGAACCGGTACGAATACAGCAGCAACGATGCGTAGAACGGATCATCCAAGGGCTTCCACTCAAGCTTGGCGGAGCCACCGAAGTTGGTGATGAAGTTGGTATAGGTGCCAGTGCTGAAGTTGCCAGGCGCACGCAGCCCGTTCCAGCCCTTGGCCTCGTCCGGGCCCGTGGTACCGTCGGTGAGGTATTTGCCAGCGTCGTTGTAGTAGTAGTTCGACTCCACCCAGCGCTTGACGCTGTTGCGCGAACGCTGCTCGTAGCGTGCCACCGCAACGATGCCGAACTCCTGGTCGACACCAAACTGGTTGGAGAACACCATCTTGGCGCTCTTGCCGAAGTGACCCAGGGTCTCGTGGTTGCCGCCTGCGCTGCGCTCGACGTTGGTCTCGGCGGTGGAATAGATGCCTGCCACATCGGCAAACACGTACTTGCCTGACCGGTCGAAGGCACTGCGGCTGATGATGTCGATCACGCCGCCGATCGCATCCGGTGCCTGCTCCGCACTGAAGCTCTTGTAGATGTCGGTACGGGTGCCGATGTCGCTGGGAATCAGCTGCAGGTTGTTCATTCGCTCGCCGGAGCCACTGCCTCCCACGCTGGCAATCGCGATGCCATCGATGGTGGTGTAGTTGAGGTTGGCCTGTACGCCGCGCACGGTCACGTAACGTGGCTCGCCGGCATCCTCCACCGCACTCAGGCCTGGAGCGGCCATCAGGCTCTCGGCCAGGGTCTCGTCGCCGTAGCTGTCCATCTCGTCGTACACCACCGAATCCTTGATCACCGGTGAGCGCTTCTTCTGGTCGATGACCTCATGTGCAGCAATCACCTTCACCGTGTCCAGGGTCGGCGCCACCATTGCCTCGGCCTCGCGCGGCTTCGGCGCGGCCGGCTTCGGTTGGTTGCGTGCTGGCGCCGGATCGATGGCGATGACATTGCCATCCACCACGGTGTACCCCAGGCCGGTACCGGCCAGCAGCGCGTCCAGCGCCTGCCTGACGGTGGCACCTCGCGGCACCGCACCGGCCATGCGGGCATCACCGCCGGCCGAGTACAGGAACTGCACCCCGGAACCGCGCGACAACTGCTCCAGCGCACGCGCCAACGGCTGCGCCGCGATCGGCGTGGATACACGCGCCTCCAGGCCATCGGCACCGGCGGCGAAGGCCAGCGGCACGCTGCAGGGAGACAGGGCGAGGATGATCGACAGGTAGAGCGTGTTGCGCATCACGGGTCCTTGGAAGAGAGAGAAGGCAGCAGGCGCCGCTGCGTGGCTCGGCAGCGGCTTCTCCCAAGTAAGAGCCCGCATCCACCGAAGTGGAGAACGCGGATTCGATGAATTTTTTTTGACACTCCACGGCCATTTCGGCCTCAGCGACTGCCAACCCGCACGGTGTCGCCTTCGCGCCTCACCACGAAACGCGGGTCGCGTTCGAGGAAGGCCTGCAGTGCACCGATGCGATGCGCATCGAGACTGCCCGACAACCGTGCCGATGCCGCGCCTTCGTCCAGCACGCGCACCTGCACCTGGTTGTGCCGGTTGAAGGCAGCGGCCACCTCGTCCAGCCGCTCATCCAGGAAGGACACCTTGCGTTGCTGCCAATCCAGCAGCATCGACAATGGTAGGTCCAAGGACTCGACCGCATGGCTGCCCGCGTCGACCTGCACCACTCGGCCTTCGCCCAGCTGCGCAAGACGCCGGGCGTCCGCACCCTGGCTCCATACCTCCACCTCGCCGGAGACCACGCCGATGCGCGTGCTCTGCAGCCGTCGCGATACATCGAATACCGTGCCGATATCCCGGATCTCCAGGCCGTTCACCTGCACCTCGAACGGACGGCGGTCGCGGGCGATGTCGAACGTGGCCTCACCCTGCAGCAGCTCCACCTTGCGGCTGAACCAGCCCATGCGTACCCGCAGGCGGCTGTCCGCGTTGAGCCGCACCTGGGTCTGGTCGGGCAGCACCAGGTCGCGAAGTTCACCCTGTCCGGCACTGTAAAGCTGCTCGGTGGGCATCACCTGCGGAACCAGGCCCACGCCGAGCAGGGTGATACAGGCTGCGGCAGCTGCCACCCACCAGCGCGCACGACCACGCCGCGGCACAGCGCGCGGCGGCGCGTGCACGCCACCGAACAGCGGCACTACCTTGGCCGACGTCGCCTCCCGCAGCGGCGGCGCCTCGTCAGCCAACGACGATTGCAGCGCTTCGCCCACCTGCCGGTGCAACGAGAGGACGCGCAAGTAGGCGCGCACATGCTCCGGCGAGCGCTTCATCCAGTCCAGGAACGCGAGGCGCCCGGCCTCATCCAACGGCCCCTCGCGGTTGCCCAGGAACCAGTCCATGGCCTCGCAGGCGATCGTGTCGTCGGCCACGGGCGATGAGGTCCGGTTCATGTGAGCTCCCTGGCGCCCAGCACCTTCCTGCAGGCCTCCAGCCCCTTGCCGATGTGCTTGCGCACCATGTGCACCGACACCTGCAGCTGCTGGCTGATTGCCGGGCAGTCCAGCCCGTCGCGGTAGTGCAGCTCCATCACCCGCCGCGTGGTTGCCGGCAGTCGTGCGATGGTGCTGCGGATATCGTTCCAGCGCTGCGCACGCTCGAAATCACCTTCGATGTCTTCTTCGCTTTTCAGCACTTCGGCCAGCAGGTCGACGTCTTCCAGCGGCGGCAGCGACGACCGCGCGCGCGCATGCTCGCGCGCCAGGTTGGCCGCCACGGTGAACAGGTAGGCTTCCGGGTTCTCGACCGCATCGGCATCTTCGCCGGTGCTGCGCAGCAGGCGCAGGTAGACCTCCTGCGCCAGGTCTTCGGCATCCTCGCTGGCCGAACCGCGACGCAGGAAGAAGCCACGCAGTAGCCGGCGCCGCAGCGCGTAGCTTTTCTCCCAGATCCTCACGCTGTTCACGGCCGGCCAACCACCCCGAGGCTGGAAAGCCCCGCAGGGTGACCGCCATCGATGACAGTGGCGTTTCAACGACCGGCAGGCAGCCGCTAGAATGCGGCCCCTGCAATGTCCCGGCAGCCGGCACAAGGAGTGCCCCGCAATGAACGCCCGCACCGCGATCAACACCCTCAGCAGCCTGCTGTTCCTGCTGCTGGTCGCCCACACCACCGCCTACCAGCAGCAGATGTGGCCGCCCAGCCGGGTCATCCATGTGCATCCGGTGATCGTCGTCCTCGCCTATGCGCTAGGTGTGCTCACGCTGCTGTTGTGGATCGGCGGTCGTCGTGCACCGGAACCCGCCCAACGCCTGGCGCGCTGGTTGCCCGTCGTCGCCTGGTGCCTGCTGGGCGTCGGCGTGGCGATCATCCCGGTGTTCCTGCCGGGGCTGTCCCCGGCCTGATCAGCGGCCGCGCCCAGCGCATCGGCCCATGATACGGCGCGCGGCACCAACCCTTGCTTGCCAGAGACCCAAGCCCCGCCCGCCTATCGAGGCGTGGGGGGCAGGCATACGCTTGTCTTCTCGGTGGCCGCCACGGTCGCCCTTCGCGTCACGGCGCCCGCCATTGCGACCCCGCTCCAGTGCTGTGCGCCCTGCCGGTGTTGTCGCCCAGGCAGACCTCCGACCGGCGCCCTCTGGAGACAGCCATGAACCAAGCCCTCATTCCCTTCGATACCGATCCACTGGAAACCCAGGAGTGGCGTGAATCGCTGGAGGCGGTGATGCAGGCCGGCGGCCGGCCGCGCGCGCACTACCTGATCGACCAGCTGAGCGATCTGGACGCCCGGCAGCACGGCGACCTGCATACCCGTGCCTGGACCGCCTACGTCAACACCATCCCGCCCGAGCGCCAGCCGGCCTACCCGGGTGACCTGGCCATCGAGCGCCGCCTGAACGCGATGATCCGCTGGAACGCGATGGTGATGGTGCTGCGTGCCGGCAAGCATTCCAACGTCGGCGGCCACATCGCCACCTACCAGTCGGCGGCAGTGCTGTACGACGTGGGCTTCGATCATTTCTTTCGTGGCCGTACCGACACCTTCGACGGCGACATGATCTACATCCAGGGCCACTCCGCGCCAGGGATCTACGGCCGCGCGTACGTGGAAGGCCGCATCGATCCGGCACGGATGGACAACTTCCGCCGCGAAGCCGGCCGCGAAGGCCTGTCCTCATATCCGCACCCGCGCCTGATGCCGGAGTTCTGGCAGTTCCCCACCGTGTCGATGGGGCTGGGCCCGTTGACCGCTGCCTACCAGGCGCGCTACATGCGCTACCTGGAATACCGCGGCCTGAAAGAGCACCAGGGCCGCAAGGTCTGGGCCTTCCTCGGCGATGGCGAAATGGACCAGCCCGAATCGCTGGCGGCAATTTCCCTGGCCGGCCGCGAGCGGCTGGACAACATCGTGTTCGTGGTCAATTGCAATCTGCAGCGCCTGGACGGTCCGGTGCGCGGCAACGCCAAGGTCATCCAGGAACTGGAAGGCACCTTCCGCGCGGCCGGCTGGAACGTGATCAAGCTGATCTGGGGCAGCGGCTGGGACGACCTGCTGGCCCGCGACCACAGCGGCCTGCTGCGCCAGCGCATGATGGAATGCGTGGATGGTGACTACCAGACCTTCAAGTCGCAGAGCGGTGCCTATGTGCGCGAGCATTTCTTCGGCCGCTACCCTGAGCTGCTGGAACTGGTCGCGCACATGAGCGACGACGATATCTGGGCGCTGGCGCGTGGCGGCCATGATCCGCAGAAGGTCTTCGCTGCCTACCAGCAGGCGGTGAACACCCGCGGCCGGCCGACAGTGATCCTGGCCAAGACGGTCAAGGGTTTCGGCATGGGCGAAGCCGGCGAAGGCCAGAACATCAACCACCAGCTGAAGAAGATGAGCGCCGATGCGGTGCGTGCCTTCCGCGATCGCTTCAACCTGCCGGTCAGCGACGAGCAGCTGGAGGACATGCCGTATCTGCGACCGGAGCCGGGCAGCCCCGAGGCGGCCTACTTCGCCGAGCGCCGCCGCATCCAGGGCGGCCAGCTGCCGGCGCGGCTGGCGAAGGTCGATCCGCTGCCGCTGCCGCCGCTGTCGATCTTCAACACCCAGCTGCAGGGCAGCGGCGATCGCGGCCAATCCACCACCATGGGCTTCGTGCGCATCCTCACCAGCCTGCTGAAGGACCCGGAGCTGGGCAAGCTGGTCATTCCGATCGTGCCCGATGAATCGCGCACCTTCGGCATGGAAGGCCTGTTCCGCCAGATCGGCATCCACTCCTACCTTGGCCAGCTGTACACCCCGCAGGATGCCGGCCAGCTGAGCTACTACAAGGAAGCCAAGGACGGCCAGATCCTGCAGGAAGGCATCAACGAATCCGGTGCGATCTGCTCGTGGATCGCGGCCGGTACCGCCTACAGCAACCACGGCCTGGCGACGATCCCGTTCTACATCTTCTACTCGATGTTCGGCCTGCAGCGCGTCGGTGACCTGGCCTGGGCCGCCGCCGATGCGCGCACCCGTGGATTCCTGCTGGGTGCCACCTCCGGCCGCACCACGCTGATGGGCGAAGGCCTGCAGCACGATGACGGCCACAGCCACGTGCTGTCGTCGGTGATTCCCAGCTGCGTGTCCTACGACCCGACCTACAACTACGAGCTGGCGGTGATCATCCACGACGGTCTGCGCCGCATGTATGTCGAGCAGGAAGACATCTACTACTACATCACCGTGCTCAACGAGAACTACCCGCAGCCGGCACTGCCGGAGGGCGTGGAAGCGGGCATCCTGAAGGGCCTGTATCTGCTGCATCCGGCAGCGGCCGACAGCGCCTCGCAGCCACGCGTGCAGTTGATGGGCAGCGGTTCGATCCTGCGCGAGGTGGAAGCCGCGGCGAAACTGCTGCTGCAGGACTTCGGCATCGCCAGCGATGTCTGGAGCGCGACCAGCCTGACCGAACTGCGCCGCGATGGCCTGGCTGCCGAACGCTGGAACCTGCTGCACCCGGCTGAGGAACCGCGCGTACCCTACGTGCAGGAGTGCCTGCAGGGCCAGGATGGCCCGGTGGTGGTGGCCACCGACTACATGAAGATCGTAGGCGACCAGATACGTCCCTTCATCAACGACCGCCGCTTCATCGCACTCGGTACCGATGGCTTCGGCCGTTCCGACACGCGTGAGTCGCTGCGCACGTTCTTCGAAGTGGATCGCCACTTCATCGTGCTGGCCGCCCTGAAGTCGCTGGCCGACGAAGGCCGCATCGAACGCTCGCGGATGCAGGAGGCCATCGACAGGTACGGCATCGACGCCGGCAAGCGCGACCCGGCCGCGGTATAAGGCTGCTGCATTCACCACGCCCGCTGTGCGGGCGTGGTGCAGGCGGCGCCGCTACGGTATTCGCTTGAACAGATTGGTCTGCAGGATCGGCGTACCGTCGTGACCGTAGAACGCCTTGGTCTCGGTCATCGTCGTACGGTCGGCCGCCACGGTATAGATGCGGGTGGAGGCCGGCGTGTCGTGGTCCACCAGCTGCATCACCAGGGTGTTCGGCGCCGGCAGTTTCAGGTTGGCCTTGTCCGCGCCGTAGGTGCCGGACAAGGGCCCCGGCGTACCGTCGAGGGACAGCGTGCCATCGGACTTCATGGTCCTGCCGTCGTGCAGCACGATGTCGACGTGCGAACTCCAGCGTCCACCCCCGGCATCCTTGAATTCCAGCACCACCTGTTTCGGGCGCTGCGCCTCGGGCAGCGCCGAGGTGGCAATGTCCAGCGACCAGCGTCCCAGCAGCGGTGAGGGCGAAGCCTCCACGGCCAGCGCCGGAACGGCGGCCAGCGAAAGCGCAGACAAAAACACAGCGGACAGCAGCTTCATACGTTGCTCCGTTTCCGTGAAGAAGATGCTGCGTGAAGCGCTGTGGGGCGCAGCATCCGGATCGTGCACAGCATCGGCGCCCCGCACAAGGCAGAGCGCTGAACGGCCGGCAACCTCATTCGCGCGTCCCGTGCGTTCGGCCTCGCGACTAGAGCCAAAACGCCCTTGTTGCCCGCAATAGTTACGTTATAACATTTCACGTAATCTTCACGGAGCGTGTCATGCGTCGCCATCTGCTTGCTGCTGCCATTCTGTTCGCCGTCCACACCGCCCAGGCCGCAGACGAACCCACCCTCCCCACCCTCCAGGTCCAGGCCTCCCAGCCCTCGCGCATCGATACCCGGGTCACTGTCGACAACCCACATGCGCAGAACCGCACCCTCGGCGGCCTGCTCGAACACGTCTCCGGCGTGCAGAGCAGCGCCTTCGGGCC
The DNA here is from genome assembly GCF_049384845.1 of Stenotrophomonas sp. CASM101. Lineage (NCBI taxonomy): Bacteria > Pseudomonadati > Pseudomonadota > Gammaproteobacteria > Lysobacterales > Lysobacteraceae > Stenotrophomonas > Stenotrophomonas sp. CASM101. The sequence continues at coordinate 22,211 of NZ_JBMRFR010000020.1, forward strand.
AAACGCGGGCGCTCCGGTCATCCGCAGCCTCAGCGGCAACCGCGTGCAGATCCTGCAGGACGGCCAGTCCATCCTCGGCATGAACGCGATCAGCGGCGACATCAACATTCCGTTCGATCCGCTGTTCGTACGCAGTGTGACCGTCAACAAGTCCTCCGACACCGTGCGCTACGGCGGCAATGCGATCGGAGGCAGCGTGGAGATCGATCCGGGCCTGATCCCGCGCAGCATGGAAGACAAGGACCAGTCGATGGAACTGGTCCTGCGCAAGGGCTTCAATGCCGCCGACGCGCAGGGCTTCCGCATGAACTTCAACAATCAGCGCGACCTCTCGACCAACCTGCAGGTCTCGCGCCAGCGCATCTCGCACTACGACATCCCCGGCAACAGCAAGGCCAGTGTCTGCAACACCCGACTGTTTCCGCCGACCGGCGGCGTCAACTCGGCGCTGGCCGACAGCTGCCAGAAGGAGGCGCGCGTCCAGCAGATCTACAACAAGGCCTCGCAACCTTACATCGACCAGTTCATGACCGAGAACCCGGACTGGGCCGACGGCGATTTCTCCTTCTACACCAACAATCCGACTTCGGTCTGGCAGCGCCGCACCTACATCAATCCGGTCAACCCGGCCTACGTACCCGGCACGCCTTCGTACGTGCAGAAGCAGATCAACAACGACGTGACGCCCGATTACCATCACCGGTTGGGCAACAGCTACGCGAGAAATTCGCAGGTGGCGTTCGGGTCGACCCTGTTCTTCGACCGTGGTTACGTGGGTGTCAGCATCGATGCCAAGGACAGCGAATACGGCGTGCCCGGGTTCTCGATGCAGAACCTGTCGTTCGGTTCCAACTACGCCAACGCATTGCCGGTGGGCGTAGTGATCGAGCAGGAACGCTACGCACTGGAAGCCCTGTTGCGTGATCCGCTGCCGTGGTTCGAGCGCGCCGAACTGCGTGTTTCGAAGCTGGACAACACTTCGGGCGAACGGCTGGGTGCCACCCGGGCCAACGACTACGATTTCGAGAGCACCCAGGCCGAACTGCTGTTGAGCCATCAGCGTGTCGGTCCGCTCAGCGGCCTGCTCGGTTACAGCCACCAGTCGCGTGATGTCACCGGCAGCGGCTCGCTGCGCTACCTGCCTGACGTCGACACCCGCAGCAACGCGATGTTCCTGAAGGAGACGCTGGACTTCGGCTGGGCCAGTTTCGACGCTGGCGTGCGCCACGAGCGCGTTGACCATGACCTGCAACCAAGCCGCTTCAAGACCGCGCGCAATGCCGCCAACACGAAACTGCAGGACCGCGACTACCGGCTCAACAGCTACAGCTTGGGATCGTATGTCGAGCTCGGTCCGTTGTTCGCCGCCAAGGTGCGCTACTCGTCCTCGCAGCGCGCACCGGAGATCAATGAGTTGTATGCGAGCAACGCGCACTACTCGGTGATGACCCAGGAAGAAGGCAACCAGAACCTCGAGCCCGAGCGCGCGAAAAACCTGGAGCTGACCGGCCTGTTCCATATCGGAGGGTTCGAACTGTCGGCCACCGCGTATCGGATGAAGTACGAGAACTATCTGTACCTGGGTTACTCGGGCGTGCAGACCGCCAACCGCCTGCCGCTGAAATACTGGAAGCAGACCGACACCACGGTGAAGGGCTTCGAGATCGACGCATCGCAGGCCCTGGACCTTGGCCGCTATGGCACGTTGAACATCTCCGCCTTCGCCGACCTGGTGAAGAACAAGGCCGATCACCCCGATTCGCTGCGTGCCCACAACGACGGCGAGTACCTGCCGAACATGCCGACCAACCGCTACGGCGCCAATCTGCAGTGGCAACGCGAGGGTTGGAAGGCGCAGCTGTCGAGCACCTACTACGACACGCAGAAGTACCTCGGCCGCAACGTCAGCGAGGAAGTGCCACTGGATGCCTTCAACCTGGTCGACCTGCAGGTCAGCCGTGAGCTGCCGGTACGCAACAGCTACATCGCCGGCATGGAGGTGTTCGTCAACGGCAGCAATCTGCTCAATGAAGAAGCACGCCCGCACAACTCGCCGTTGAAGTACATCGCGCCGTTGCCGGGGCGTGGTTTCCAGGTGGGGGTGACGGTTAGGCTCTGACGGTCAACCGATGGCGCCGCCCGCGGTTCGATGAACTGCGGGCTCGGCGTAGTGGCGGCAACGTTGCGCTTCAAACCCGGTCTGATCCACCATCAGCAGAAAATGGAGATGGGAATGAACTGGATGCGCCCCCTGTCACTTGGCCTGTTGCTGTGCCTGTCAGCCGGCGCCAACGCGGCCTCCGCCATCGTCTACGACGACGATGGCCGCTACGGCTACGCCATGAACCACAGCACGCTGTCGGCTGCGATGCAGCGCGCACTGCAGCACTGCGCCGTTCGGTCCCGCAACTGCGCGCAGACTGCCACGACTACCGCGATGGGATATTCGGCGATCGCTACCGGCACCGTCGCCATGGGCTTTGCACTTGGGGAAAAGACGGCGGACGCCGCACAACGCAAAGCAGAAAGAATGTGCAGGCAACGTGCCAATGACTGCACACTGGCAATTCTCTGGCGCGAAACGCCAAGCGGCATTGCGCCGCCCGCTCATCCGGGTCATGCGGTGCCGGAGCCCAGGCTCTATTCCTCGCCCGAAGTCGGGCAGGACGCGGCTGGCACCACCCACTAGGCCTGCACAACGCCCGTGCGGCGCGGCCGTGTGTTACCGCGTTGAACAAAGAAAAACGCCTGCAGATCGAGGATCTGCAGGCGCTTCTTTGTATCTGGCGGAGTGAGAGGGATTCGAACCCTCGATAGAGCTTTTGACCCTATACTCCCTTAGCAGGGGAGCCCCTTCGGCCACTCGGGCATCACTCCGGGGTTTTCTCCGCGTCTGGTGCGTTGCACCTCAGCGGGGCGTGAATCATAACGTTAATCGAGTGCGAAGGTAAAGCGTTATTCGGCAGAATTTTCGCTGCCGGTGCCACCGGCTTCATCACCACGCTGGATGCGCTGATAGATCTCTTCGCGATGCACAGCGACGTCCTTCGGCGCGGTGATGCCGATACGCACCTGGTTACCCTTGACGCCAAGCACGGTGACGCTCACCGAGTCACCGATCATCAGGGTTTCGCCGACGCGGCGAGTCAGGATCAACATTTTTGTAAGTCTCCATGGAACCGTGTGGAAGGGTATCCCCCACCGGCTTGACGCTCCGTCAAGAAGCGCTACCACGACAAAGGGAAAAGATTCGCAATGGTACCGTCAGCCGTCCCGCTCCTACAAGGAGGGGGACGGCCAGGTTCATCACAGGCGGGGGCTGACCCATTCGACGACTGCAGCCAGTGCAGTGGCAAGGGCGGGCCCGTCCTCGCCACCACCCTGGGCGAGGTCCGGGCGTCCGCCGCCCTTGCCCCCGATCTGACTAGCGATATGGGACAACAGTTCCCCGGCCTTGACCTTGCCCATTGCACTGCCGTTCACACCCGCAACCAGGGCAGCCTTGCCGTCCTGGGCGCCGGCCAGCACGATCACCGCGTCGCCCAGCTGCTGCTTGAGGCGGTCCATGGCGTCACGCAGGGCCTTGGCGTCGAAGCCCTCCAGGCGGGCGGCCAGCACCTTCACGCCGGCAACCTCGACGGCCTGGCCGGACAGGTCGGCCGTGGCGCCGGCGGCGACCTTGGCCTTCACGGCCTCCAGTTCGCGCTCCAGCTGCTTCTGGCGCTGGCCGAGGGCACGGATCTTCTCGACCACGTCGGCGGCGCTGCCGCCGAGCAGTTCAGCGGCTTCGGCCAGGCGGGCCTCCTCGGCGTCCACGTAATCCAGGGCGCCCTGGCCGGTGACCGCCTCGATACGGCGCACGCCGGCCGAGACACCGCCCTCGGAGGTGATCTTGAACAGGCCGATGTCGCCGGTACGGTTGACGTGGGTACCACCGCACAGCTCAGTGGAGTAGTCACCCATCTTCAGCACGCGCACGTGCTCGCCGTACTTCTCGCCGAACAGGGCCATCGCGCCGAAGTCCAGCGCTTCCTGCATGCCCATGTTGTGGACTTCGGCCGCGTTGTTTGCGCGTACCTGCTGGTTGACCTTGCGCTCGATCAGCGCCAGTTCTTCCGCGCTGATCGGCTGGAAGTGCGAGAAGTCGAAACGCAGGCGGTCCGGCGCGACCAGCGAGCCCTTCTGCTGCACGTGGGTGCCCAGCACTTCGCGCAGGGCGGCATGCAGCAGGTGCGTTGCCGAGTGGTTGAGGATGGTGGCGCCGCGGCGCTCGCCATCGACCTGGCCGGACAGCACATCGCCCACTTTCAGGCCGCCGTCGGACAGGGTGCCGACGTGGCCATGGAACTGGCCAGCGAACTTCTGGGTGTCTTCCACCACCAGGCGCACGCCGTTGCCGGCAAGCACGCCCGTGTCACCGACCTGGCCGCCGGATTCGGCGTAGAACGGGGTCTGGTTGGTGATCACGATGACCGAATCACCGGCATCGGCCGACTGCACCGGACGGCCGTCCTTGAGCAGGGCCAGCACGCTCAGGCCGTCGGCCTGCAGGCGGTCATAGCCCAGGAACAGGGTCGGGCTGAGCGTTGCCACCAGCTCGGCCGGCAGGGTCACGCCGCCGCCGAACTTGCCGGCTGCGCGTGCGGTCTCGCGCTGCTGCTCCATTGCGGCGTCGAAGCCGGCGATGTCGACGGTCAGGTCGCGCTCGCGGGCGATGTCCTGGGTCAGGTCGAGCGGGAAACCGTAGGTGTCGTAAAGGCGGAAGGCGTCAACGCCCGGGATCACGCCGTTGCTGGCCTTGCCCGCCACGTCCTCGAAGATCTTCATGCCGGCATCGAGGGTTTCGGCGAAACGCTCTTCTTCGGCCTGCAGCGCACGGGTGACGGTGTCCACCGCCGCCGGCAGTTCCGGATAGGCCTCGCCCATCTGCTCGACCAGGGTCGGCACCAGCTTGCTGAAGAACGGCTGCCGCACGCCCAGCATCCAGCCGTGGCGCAGGGCGCGGCGGATGATACGGCGCAGCACGTAGCCACGGCCTTCGTTGGACGGCAGCACGCCATCGACGATCAGGAACGAACAGGCGCGGATGTGATCGGCGATCACGCGCAGCGACTTGTTTTCCAGGTCGGCGGTGCCGGTCAGCTCGGCGGCCTTGCGGATCAGCGCCTGGAACAGGTCGATCTCGTAGTTGGTGTGAACGTGCTGCAGGATCGCCGCCAGTCGCTCCAGGCCCATGCCGGTATCCACGCACGGCGCCGGCAGCGGCACCAGGGTGCCGTCGGGCTGGCGGTCGAACTGCATGAACACCAGGTTCCAGATTTCGATGAAGCGGTCGCCGTCTTCATCCGGCGAACCCGGGGGGCCACCGGCGATGTGGTCGCCGTGGTCATAGAAGATCTCGGTGCACGGGCCGCACGGACCGGTGTCGGCCATCTGCCAGAAGTTGTCCGAGGCGAACGGTGCGCCCTTGTTGTCGCCGATGCGCACGATGCGCTCTTCCGGCACACCGACCATGTCACGCCACAGTTCGTAGGCTTCGTCGTCGGTCTGGTACACGGTAACCAGCAGGCGCTCGGCCGGCAGCTTCCAGACCTGGGTCAGCAGCTCCCAGGCCCAGGCGATCGCGTCCTTCTTGAAGTAATCGCCGAACGACCAGTTGCCCAGCATCTCGAAGAAGGTGTGGTGGCGTGCGGTGTAGCCAACCTGGTCGAGATCGTTGTGCTTGCCGCCCGCGCGCAGGCAGCGCTGGACATCGGCCGCGCGCACGTAGCTGCGCTTTTCCGCGCCGAGGAACACGTCCTTGAACTGCACCATGCCGGAGTTGGTGAACAGCAGGGTCGGATCGTTGCCCGGCACCAGCGGCGCCGACGGCACGATGGTGTGGCCTTTGCCCTTGAAGAATTCAAGGAAATCGCTGCGGATCTGGGAAGTCGTGAATTTGGCGGATGCGTTCATTGGGGGCTGGCAGTCTGCGGGCCGGCGGACCCGGACCACCGGCCGCGTTGGCCAGGGTCGCGAGGGACCGCCGAAAACCTAAAGGGTATCAGGCCCGGCGCCGCCAGTCTCAGTCATCCGGGTCGTAGCGGGTCGCGCGGCGGATGCTGTCGCCGTCGAAGCCCCGTCGGGCCAGCAGATCGGCGGCCTTCCGCCGCTGCGCCAGGTCCTGCGGGCCGGCCTCGCCAAAGCGCCTGCGGACCAGATCGCGAGCATTTTCCTGCCAGTCGCCTTCGTAGCTGTCCATCGCTGCGGCAATCGCGGCACTGTCCAGGCCGTGGGTGCCAAGCTCGGCGCGGACATGGATCGGCCCATAGCCGGTGTTGGCGCGCATCCGCACCAGGTTCTCAGCGAAGCGGGTGTCGTCCTGCCAGCCGGCCTCGGTCAGCTTGGCGACAGCGGCCTGCGCGGCTTCGTCTTCAATGCCACGGGCGGTCAGCTTGCGGGTGAGTTCCTTGCGCGAGTGTTCGCGGCGGACCAGAAGGCCCAGCGCCCGCTGCACGGGAGTCTGCTCACGCGGTCGGCGCTTGCGGCCGGTCGGAATGTCTTCGGCGTCGGACATGGGTACTCCAAGGGTGGCGCCATCCGTGGCACCCAGCCCATCCATGGGCGATTCGAACCTGCGGGACAGGGCGACGTCACTGACGGCGCCGCCCTGCCCCACAGCAAGCCTTACTCGTCGTCGCCTTCGTCGTCACCATCTTCGCGGGCCGCTTCGGCCGGCTGGAACTTCTCGCGCAGTTCTGCCTCGAGCTTTACAGCGACGGTCGGGTTGTCGCGCAGGTAGCCGCGGGCGTTGTCCTTGCCCTGGCCGATGCGTTCTTCACCGTAGCTGTACCAGGCGCCGGCCTTTTCGACCAGCTTGGCATCCACGCCCATGTCGATCAGTTCGCCCTCGCGGCTGATGCCTTCGCCGTACAGGATCTCAGTGATGACCTGCTTGAACGGAGGCGCCAGCTTGTTCTTGACCACCTTGATCTTGGTCTGGTTGCCGATGATCTCGTCACCCTTCTTGATCGCGCCGATACGGCGGATGTCCAGGCGGACCGAGGCATAGAACTTCAGCGCGTTGCCGCCCGTGGTGGTTTCCGGGCTCTGGCCCGGCATCATCACGCCGATCTTCATGCGCAGCTGGTTGATGAAGATCACCAGGGTGTTGGAGCGCTTGATGTTGCCGGTCAACTTGCGCAGCGCCTGGCTCATCAGGCGGGCCTGCAGACCCGGCAGCTGGTCACCCATCTCGCCTTCGATTTCGGCCTTCGGGGTCAGTGCGGCGACCGAGTCGACCACCAGGATGTCGACCGAGCCCGAACGGACCAGCATGTCGGCGATTTCCAGCGCCTGCTCACCGGTATCCGGCTGCGACAGCAGCAGGTCGTCCACGTTCACGCCCAGCTTGGCGGCATAGATCGGGTCCAGCGCGTGCTCGGCGTCGATGAAAGCTGCGGTACCGCCCATCTTCTGGCACTCGGCGATGGCCTGCAGGGTCAGGGTGGTCTTGCCCGAGGATTCCGGCCCGTAGATCTCAACGACACGGCCCTTCGGCAGACCGCCAATGCCCAGTGCGATGTCGAGCATCAGCGAACCGGTCGGGATGGCTTCGACGGGCTCGACCACGCGGTCACCCATGCGCATCACCGAGCCCTTGCCGAACTGCTTCTCGATCTGGCCCAGAGCAGCAGCCAAGGCGCGCTTCTTGTTCTCGTCCATCGTATTGGTCCTTGCAGAGGTCATGTCGTTGGGGGTGCTGTCTTTGGGGGTCTTCTTTGCCATGGGTTCACTTTAAGTCGGACGTATCGCACAGGCTGAGATTCTGCCCGGCGCTCTGAAAAGAATTATCGGACATCCGTACCAACCTCAGTGGAACCAGAGAATCGCCACAAAAGACCGCGGGGTAATGCGCTATGGAACGGGTCAACGGTTGGGCCGCAGCAGGCCGCAATAGAGGCCCTCGATCGCGAAATCCTGGTCCGGCAGCACCTCGATCGGCTTGTAATCGGGATTGCGCGGCAGCAGGCGGATGCGGTCCTTGGCGATCTTCAGCAGCTTGACCGTGATCTCGTCATCGATGCGCGCCACCACGATCTGCCCGGAATGGGCGTCGCGGGTGCGGTGCACACCGATCAGGTCACCGTCGAAGATGCCCTCGTCGATCATCGAATCGCCCTGCACCTTCAGCAGGTAGTCCGGCGCCGGCGAGAAGAACACCCGGTCCAGCACCACGAAATCGTCCGAGCCGATGTCGGCGCCGATCGGCAGGCCGGCCGCAACCCGGCCCAGCACCGGCAGTCGCAGCACACTGTCGGGCAGGCCCGGCTCGGCCAGCTTCTCGACCGGCGGCGCCTGCACCAGGCGGATGCCGCGGGCCTGGCCCGGGATGCGACGGATCGCACCGGCCTGCTCCAGGGCTTCCAGGTGGTACTGGGCCGCGCGCACGCCCTTGAAGCCGAACGCACGTGCGATTTCAGTCTGCGAGGGCGGTGCGCCTTCGCTCTCGATACGCTCGGCGATCAACTGCAGGATCGCCTGCTGGGTGTCGGTCAGGTCCATGGTTAGTAGTATTACTACTAACGCACACAACTGCAAGTGCCGGGTACGACAAACAGGTGATGGGGATCTGTAGTGCCGAGCCATGCTCGGCAGTTGGGCCAATGGCCGGGCGGCAAAGGCAAAAGCAAGAGCAGCCGACCAGCGGTCGGCCCTACAGGAATCGCGCAGCGATTCCACGGTTCCGATGGGGGAACCGCTGCGGCAAGCACACTATGTGTGCTTGCCGCTCCTCCATATGGAGAACAGGATCCACACACCACAGAAGCCGGCGCCGATGAAGCCGCACACGCCCAGCGCCAGCAGCCAGCGGCTGGAAACCCCGCCGACGCTGTGCATCACGATCGACGAGCCGATGATCAGGGCAGCCGTGATCACGCCTACCACCAGCCGGTTTGCCGCACGGTTCACCTGTTCGCCGAAGCCCTGCAGCGCGGTGGTTTCGACCTTCAGCTGCAGTCGTCCGCGGCGCGCCGCCTGCACCAGCTTGCGCAGGTCGCGCGGCAGCTCACCGGCGAAGTCGACCAGCCCCAGCAGGCTGCGGCGGCCACGCTTGAGCAGCGCCCTGGGCGCATAGCGCTGCAGCACTACCCGCTCCAGGAACGGGCGCGCGGCACTGGCCATGTCGAAATCCGGGTCGAGCTGGCGGCCCATGCCTTCCAGGGTCAGGAAGGCCTTGATCATCAGCGCCAGATCGGCCGGCAACGTCAGACTGTAGCTGCGCAGCAGCTGGGTGATATCGCCCAGCATCAGGCCGATACGCAGGTCCTTCAGCGGCACGCCGCGGTACTGGTCGACGAACTGGCTGATGTCGTGCTGCAGCCGGTTCTCGTCCACCTCCACGCCACCGGCCCAGTCCAGCAACACGTCGGCCACGCCCTGCGGGTCCTGCCCGACCAGCCCGTGCAGCAGCTGCGCGACCTGGAAGCGGCGCACCTCGGACAGCGCGCCGACCATGCCGAAATCGATCACGCCGATGCGGCCGTCGCGCAGGTAGATGATGTTGCCTGGGTGTGGATCCGCGTGGAAGCTGCCGTCCTCCAACACCATCTTCAACACGATGCCGGCGCCGCGCCGGGCCAGTTCGCGGCGGTCCAGCCCGGCCGCATCGACACCGGCAAGGTTACGGCCGGGAATGCCGTCGACGAAGTCCTGCACGTTCAGGCTTTCGCAGGTCCACTGCCAGTGCACGCTGGGAATCAGGATGTCGTCGCGGCCGCTGAAGTTGCGCGCGATGCGTTCGGCGTTACGGCATTCGGCGGCGAAATCCAGTTCGCGTCGCAGCGACACGGTGAACTGCTGCACGACCTCGGCCGGACGATAGCGGCGCAGGTCCGGCAGCCGCGCCTCGACAATCTCGGCCAGGCGGGCCAGCAGCCGCAGATCGGCCTCGACCACATCGCGGATGCCGGGCCGCCGGATTTTCAGCACCACCTCACGGCCATCGTGGAGCCGGGCGCGATGGGCCTGCGCCAGCGAGGCGGCGGCCATCGGGGTTTCATCGAGGAAGGCGAACACCTCCGTCGGCGAGGCGCCAAGGTCGGCTTCGAGCTGCTCGCGGATATCCGCGTACGGCAGCGCCGGCACCGCGTTCTGCAGTTCGGACAGTTCAGCGATCCATTCCGGCGGCAGCAGGTCAACGCGCGTCGCCAGCACCTGGCCGAGCTTGACGAAGGTCGGGCCGAGATCCTGCATCGCACTGCGCACGCGCACCGGTGCGGTCATCCGCAGCAGTTCCTGGCGGTCCTCGTTCCAGTGCAGCAGGCGCCCTGCCCGCTCCAGCGTGGTGGCCAAGCCGATGCGCCGCACCACGTCGCCGAAGCCATAGCGGATCAGGACGACGGCGATTTCCTGCAGTCGGCCCAGGTCACGGACAGTACCCAGCGTCTCCCACATCATGCGTGCTCCGGACGATTACCGGAGCAGCATGTCACAGCTGGGCGTCGATACCGCGCAATGCCGCCGCCACGGTTTGCCGGCGGATGGCTTCGCGGTCGCCATCGAACTGGAACAGCTCGGCGCGGGCATAGCCGCCACGGCGCTTCCAGCCAATCCAGACACTGCCGACCGGCTTGTCCGGGCTCCCGCCACCGGGGCCGGCAATGCCGGTCACCGCCACGGCGATGCCGGCACCGGAATTGACCAGCGCGCCGGAGACCATTTCCAGCACGGTTTCGCGGCTGACCGCACCGAACTGCTCCAGGGTCTGCGCGCGCACGCCGAGCAGGCGCTGCTTGGCTTCGTAGCTGTAGACCACCATGCCGCAGTCGAAGAACGCCGACGAGCCGGCAATGTCGGTCATGCACTTGGCGATCCAGCCACCACTGCAGCTTTCGGCGGTCACCAGCTGCAGCGAGGCCTGCTGCAGGCGCTGCCCGAGCGCGGCGGACTGGGCATTGAGATCGGCGTCGGTGGGGATGGACATCGGCATGACGGTGGGGTGAAGAACCACGTTGTACCGCAGATGACAGGCGGATGTCGCGCCCCTCCGGCACGGTTGCGTTGCCGGCCAGCGGCCGGCACTACCGGGCACCGGTCGCTACCTCACCACTCCGGCAGTTTTTCCGGCAGCAGCGCGCGGATCGGGGCGCCATCGGCACTGGCGGCCAGCTTTTCGGCTTCGGCGATCGGCAGGTCGACCTGCAGCAGCCAACCATCCTCATCGGCCTGCTCGCTGCGGATCACCTCCAGCTGGTGCAGGCGCGCGCGCAGGCGGCCTGCATCCGGGGGAAGACGCAGTTCGCCGGTGACATGCTGCAGGCCCAGGCGCTTGCCCAGCACCGCCTGCAACAGCTCCAAGCCCTGACCGTCACGCGCGGAAATCCACACCCGCTCGCGACGCGATTCGTCCGGGATACCGTCCTGGCCGTCGTGGCGCACGTCGGCGCCGTCAATGCGGTCGATCTTGTTGAACACCAGCAGCTGCGGCAGATCGCCGGCACCGACTGCGGTCAGCACTTCGTCCACCTGGGCGATGCGCTCCTCGCGGTGCGGGTCGGCAGCATCGACCACGTGCAGCAGGAAATCGGCCTCGCGCGCCTCGGACAGGGTCGAGCGGAACGCAGCGACCAAGTCATGCGGCAGGTCGCGGACGAAGCCAACGGTGTCGGCCAGCACCACGTTGCCGCCCGGCACCGCGATGCGGCGCACGGTCGGATCCAGCGTGGCGAACAGCTGGTCGGCGGCATAGGCCTCGGCGCCGGTCATGGCGTTGAACAGGGTCGACTTGCCGGCGTTGGTGTAGCCCACCAGTGCCACACGGGGCAGCTCGCTGCGCACACGCGCACGACGCATCTGGGTGCGCTGCACTTCCACCTTTTCCAGGCGCTTCTGCAACTGCTCGACCCGCTTCTGCAGCAGGCGGCGGTCGGTTTCCAGCTGGGTTTCACCCGGGCCGCGCAGGCCAATTGAACCACCGCGCTGGCGCTCCAGGTGGGTCCAGCCGCGCACCAGCCGCGTGGCCAGATGCCGCAGCTGCGCCAGCTCGACCTGCAGCTTGCCCTCGTGGCTGTGCGCACGCTGGGCGAAGATATCCAGGATCAGGCCGGTACGGTCGATCACCCGGCGCTCCAGGAACCGTTCCAGGTTGCGCTCCTGGCCCGGGCTCAACGCATGATTGACCAGGATCAGGTCGGCACCGCTGGCGTCGGCCGCAGCCTTGATCTCGTCCAGCTTGCCGCTGCCGATCAGGGTCGACGGATTCGGTCGGTCCAGGCGCGCAGTGATCGTCGCGGCGATGCTGGCCCCAGCCGAGCGGGCCAGATCACCGAATTCTTCCAGCACATCGTCTTCCAGCTTGCCGAAATGGGGCTGGATCAACAGGGCGTGTTCGCCCTTTTTCGAGCGGTCAAACATTCACCGCTCCGGTCTTACTCGTCTGCTTCATCACCTGCCTGACCACCTTCACCGGACTGCACGTAACCACCGCCCGGACCGACCTTCACGTTACGTGCCGGAACGACCGTGGAAATGGCGTGCTTGTAGACCATCTGACTGACCGTGTTGCGCAGCAGGACCACGAACTGGTCGAACGACTCGATCGTGCCCTGCAGCTTGATGCCGTTGACCAGGTACACCGAAACCGGCACGCGCTCGCGCCGAAGTGCGTTCAAGAAAGGATCCTGCAGCGATTGCCCCTTGGACATTGCACACTCCTGATTATTGTTCTTATTGGTTTGCCGACGGTTGCCACGGCCCCCGAGCCGCCCGCCGACCGATGATGTTACACGGCTGGCGGGGGTTCAGCGTGCGACGAAGGTCGACACCGCGCCGGCCAGGCGCTCCCCATCGACATGGGGGTCGAACCAGCGCGCATCAAGCTCGCCGCGCAGCCAGGTCAGCTGGCGCTTGGCCAGCTGCCGGGTGGCGAAGATGGCCTTGTCCCGGAAACGGGCAGCATCGCCCTCCCCGTCCAGGTATTCCCAGGCCTGGCGATAGCCAACCGCGCGCACCGCGGGCAGGTCCAGCGGCGACGCCACGGCGGTCATTTCCGGCATTGCACGCAATGCCCGCACCTCGTCCAGGAAGCCCTGCGCCAGCATGGCGTCGAAGCGCGCCTCGATGCGCTGGTGCAGTACCGCGCGGTCACGCGGGGCGAGGATCAGCTTGAGGGTGCGCACCGGCAACGGCGCGACGCCCGGCCGGCGCTGCCATTCACTGATCGGCGTGCCGGTGAGGCGATAGACCTCCAGCGCCCGCTGGATGCGTTGTGGGTCGGTGGCATGGATACGTGCGGCGGCGGCCGGGTCGACCTTGGCCAGCTCGGCGTGCAGTGCCGCCCAGCCCCGCTCGGCCGCCTCGGTGCTGAGTGCTTCGCGCATCACCGGGTCGGCCTCCGGCATCGGCGACAGGCCCTGCAGCAGGGCCCGGAAGTACAGCCCCGTGCCACCTGCCAGGATCGGCGTTTTGCCGCGTGCCACGATGTCGGCCACGACGCGGCCGGCATCGGCGGCGAACTCGGCCGCCGAATAGGTCTGCCACGGATCGCGCAGGTCCAGCAGATGGTGCGGCGCCTGCGCCCGCTCGGCCGCATTCGGCTTGGCCGAGCCGATATCCAGATGCCGATAGACCAGCGCCGAATCGACGCTGACGATCTCGCCATCCAGCTGCTTCGCAAGGGCGATCGCGGTGGCGGTCTTGCCACTGGCGGTCGGCCCCATCACGGCGATCGCCAGTGGCCGCCGGTCGATGTCCATCAGTCTTCGTCCGGCCAGCGGATCGTCGGCGTGGCGTCGGCGCGCGGCGTTGGCACGACCTCGACGGCCTGCCAGATCTTCAGCGCATCGACGGTGGCGGCCACGTCATGCACGCGCACGATGCGTGCGCCACGCTGCACCGCGATCAGGTGCGCAGCCAACGAGGCGGCCACGCGCTCGGACGGCGTGTCGCGACCGGTCAGTTCGCCCAGGCTGCGCTTGCGCGACAGGCCAGCCAGCATCGGCACGCCCAGCTCCAGGAACCGCTCGGAGCGTGCCAGCAGGGTCATGTTGTGGGCAGTGGTCTTGCCGAAACCGAAACCGAGATCGATCAGCAGGTTCTTCTTCGCAATGCCCGCCATCTCGGCAGCGAACAGGCGCTGGACCAGGAAGCCGTGCACCTCGGCGACCACATCGTCGTAATGTGGATCGGCCTGCATGTGGCCCGGCTCGCCCTGCATGTGCATCAGCACCACCGGCACGCCGGTTGCAGCGGCGGCGTCCAGCGCCCCTTCCTGACGCAGGCCGTAGATGTCATTGATCATGCAGGCGCCAGCCGCCACCGCCGCGCGCATCACTTCCGGCTTGAAGGTGTCGATGCTGATCGGCACCCGGGTGCGTGCGGCCAGCTGCTCGATCACCGGAATCACCCGGCGCAGCTCTTGTTCAATCGAGACCGGCGCGGCGCCCGGGCGGGTCGATTCGCCGCCGATGTCCAGCAGGTCCGCGCCCTCCTCGACCAGCTTGAGGCCATGTGCGACCGCGGCCTCGGTGGTGTCGTGCGCGCCGCCATCGGAGAACGAGTCCGGGGTGACGTTGACGATGCCCATGACCCGGGCACGGTCGAGGCGCAGGATGCGGCCGGCGCAATCGAGCTGGGGCGAGGTATCGAACATGGGCAATCCTGCTGGGACGACGGCAGGTAGTTTAGTTCGGCAGGGCGGCGCCCTGCACCCGCAGAGGCAACGGCCACAGCAAAAGCCCAAGCAACAGCAGAGGCTGGTTTCCTGAGGGTAGGCGGGGTGGGTCCGGTTGCGGGGGCCGCTGCAAGTACGTCCATGTAAGCTCGGTCGCCGCATCCATGCGGCTCACGCCCCCGCAACCGGACCCACCCCGCCTTCGACAGATTTCCACGATCTGTCGGGCCTTGTTTTCTGTAGAGCCGAGCCATGCTCGGCTCAGATCTCCCGGATATCGAGATGTTCGATTTAGATGGAGATTCATCCACGCATGGCGTGCATCTACGTGTCGACCAAGGTCGACACCTACCAACAGCAGCAGGAATCTGTCAGAGGTGGGGCGGTGTCGGAGGGCGGGGTGTCAGCCGCATGGATGCGGCTGCCAAGCTTGCAGGGACGTACTTGCAGCGTCCCCGCACTCCGACACCGCCCCGCCATCCTACGGAAAGCCCGCTGTTGCTGTTGAGGTTGCCGGCCAGCGGCCGGCACTACCACGGGTGCAGGGCGCAGCCCTGCCGCCCCTCCTCAGTGGCGGCGGCGCTTGCGGTCCACGTACAGGGTCCTGGCAATGCTCAGCACAATGCCGACACCGATACCCACCACGCAGCCCAGCAGCAGGTTGTCGGCCCCAAGGCCCACACCCACGCCGACCACGGTGGCGATGACCATTTCAGCGGTGTGGGAAATAGGTTCGGGCTTCGGGGCGGACATGCGGGCTCCAGCGTCAGATCGGATCTTCGGGATGGGCCAGTGGCCCGGAAACGACGAAGCCGGGTTGCCCCGGCCTCGTCTGGTGCACCTGCAGCGGGCCGTCAGTGCGATTCGGCCGGGCCCGCGATCGGCGGCAGCGGACGGGCGTCGCCGCCCTTGTCGTTGCCACCGTCCTTGTTCGACTTGCTCCAGCCCGCCGGTGGCGGCGGATCACGGCCTTCCATGATCGCGTCTATCTGCGGCGCGTCGATGGTCTCGTACTGCAGCAGCAGCTGGGACATCGCGTGCAGCTTGTCGATGTTCTCGGTCAGCAGCTGGGTAGTACGGGCGTAGGCCTTGTCGAGGATATTGCGCACTTCCTCGTCGATACGGCGCGCCGTGTCGTTGGACACGCTCTTGTGCTGGGTAACCGACCGGCCCAGGAACACCTCATCGTCCTCTTCGCCATACGCGATCGGACCCAGCTGCTCGGACAGGCCCCACTTGGTAACCATGTTGCGGGCCATCTTGGTGGCACGCTCGATGTCGTTGGAGGCACCGGTGGTGACCTTGTCCTCGCCGAAAATCAGCTCTTCGGCGACGCGGCCGCCGTACAGCGAGCACAGCTGCGACTGGATCGCGACGCGGTTCATCGAGTACTTGTCGCCTTCCGGCAGGTACATGGTCACACCCAGCGCACGGCCACGCGGAATGATCGTGACCTTGTAGACCGGATCATGCTCGGGTACCAGACGGCCGACAATGGCGTGACCGGCTTCGTGGTAGGCGGTGAGGGTCTTCTCCTCTTCGCTCATGGCCATCGAGCGGCGCTCGGCGCCCATCAGGATCTTGTCGCGGGCACGGTCGAAGTGGTCCATGCGGACTTCCTTCTCGTTGCCACGCGCAGCGAACAAGGCGGCCTCGTTGCAGAGGTTGGCCAGGTCGGCGCCGGAGAAGCCCGGGGTACCGCGCGCGATCACCATCGGCTCGACGTCGTCGGCCAGCGGCAGCTTGCGCATGTGGACCTTCAGGATGTGCTCGCGGCCCTTCACGTCCGGCAGGCCGACCACGACCTGGCGGTCGAAACGGCCCGGGCGCAGCAGCGCCGGGTCCAGCACGTCCGGACGGTTGGTCGCGGCGATCACGATCACGCCTTCGCCGCCTTCAAAACCGTCCATCTCGACCAGCAGCTGGTTCAGGGTCTGCTCGCGCTCGTCGTGGCCGCCGCCCAGGCCGGCGCCACGGTGGCGGCCGACAGCGTCGATTTCATCGATGAAGATGATGCACGGGGCATGCTTCTTGGCCTGCTCGAACATGTCGCGCACGCGGCTGGCGCCGACGCCGACGAACATTTCCACGAAGTCCGAACCGGAGATCGAGAAGAACGGCACCTTGGCTTCGCCGGCAATGGCCTTGGCCAGCAGCGTCTTGCCGGTACCCGGCGGGCCCACCATCAGCACGCCGCGCGGAATCTTGCCGCCCAGCTTGGTGAACTTGGACGGGTCGCGCAGGAAGTCGACCAGCTCGCCCACTTCTTCCTTGGCCTCGTCGCAGCCGGCGACGTCGGCGAAGGTGACCTTGATCTGGTCCTCGCCCTGCAGCTTGGCGCGCGACTTGCCGAAGGACATCGCGCCCTTGGCACCGCCACCGCCGCCCTGCATCTGGCGCATGATGAACAACCAGAAGCCGATGATCAGGATGACCGGCAGGAAATTCATCAGGATCGCGCCGAGGGAAATGCCGCTGGACGGCTCCTCCTGCACGATCTCCACGTTCTTGGTGCGCAGCACGTTGATCAGGTCGCGATCGAACGGTGCGGTGATGGTGGATGTCTGCCCGCCGCGGGTGGTGTAGGTCAGCTGGCTGGTGCCGCCGCGCATGTCGCCGCCGAAGGCGACCTTCTGCACGTTGCCGCTGTCCACCTGGTCCAGGAACTGCGAGTACGACGCGCCCTGCGCGCCGGCTCCGGAGGACTTCGGCGAGAAGCTCTGGAAGACCACCATCAGCACGACGGCGACGACCACCCATAGCAGGAGGTTCTTGGTCAAGTCGTTCATCCTCATTGGCTCCGGTGTTCCTCTCAGTGCTGGCGTTGCGTGGGGGTCGAACTTGCGTACATTGCGAGCTTACTTCATGTGGGCGCGTTTTCCCTGACCCAAGGCATACACCTCGGGAGAGCGCTTGCGCGAGGCTTCCGGCTTGCGGATGGAGACCTTGTCGTACCGGCGGCGCATGTCGCGCACGTAGTCGTCGAAGCCTTCACCCTGGAACAGCTTGATCAGGAACGCCCCACCGGTCTTGAGGTGGTTGTCGGCAAAATCCAGGGCCAGCTCCGCCAGGTGCATCATCCGCGGCTGGTCGACCGCACCCACACCACTCTTATTGGGGGCCATGTCCGACAGCACAAGGTCTACCGGCTGATCCCCGAGCATGGCTTCAAACTGCGATAGGACGGCTTCTTCCCTGAAGTCACCATGAAGGAACTCCACGCCGGCCAGCGGCGGCATGTCCAGGATATCCAGGGCCAGCACCCGGCCGGTATCGCCGATCTGTCTCCGCACCTGTTGAGACCAGCCGCCCGGGGCCGCGCCGAGGTCGACCACCACCATGTGCGGCTTCAGCAACCGGTCACGTTCCAGCAGCTCTTCGAGCTTGTAGGCGGCACGCGAGCGCATGCCTTCGGCCTGGGCCTTCTTCACGAAGGGGTCGGAGAAGTGTTCCTTGAGCCAGCGCTGGCTGCTTTTGCTGCGGGTAGCCATTGAAAATAGGGGCTGATGGGGTCCTCATGATACCCTGATCGCCCCATTCAACCGTCTTTTCCTGCATGTCCATCGCCCTGACCGCTTCCCAGACCCGTTTCCTGCGCGGCCAAGCCCACGACCTGAAGGCCCTGCTGCAGACCGGCGGCAAGGGTGTGACCCCGGCCTTCATCGCTGAGCTGAACGAAGTGCTGGAGCGCCACGAGCTGGTCAAGGTGAAGGTCGCTGCCGAGGATCGCGACGCCCGTGACGTGATGATCGGCGAGATCGTCGAAGCCACCGAGAGCGCTCTGGTGCAGCGCATCGGCCACGTCGCCGTGCTGTACCGCCCGAGCAGGGAACAGCGCCAGATCGTGCTGCCGCGCGGCTGATCGCCCTACCGTCATGCAGCTGAACCACGAACCGCCCGACTACGCCTACAGCCTGCGCGCCGCCGATGGCCGCTCGGCCAAGGTCAATGACCAGGTGCTGGGCAGCAGTTTCTTCCTGACCCCGGACCAGCTGGTCACGCAATGGCCGGCGGTGAGCGCCACTGCGCTGCAGCTGGCTGACCTGGAGCCGATCCTGGCGCTGAACCCGGCGCTGATCGTGCTCGGCACGGGTGACCGTCAGGTGTTCCCGCCGGCGGCGGTGATGGCCGCCTGCCTGTCACGCGGCATCGGCCTGGAAGTGATGAACAATCCAGCCGCCGCGCGTACGTTCAACATCCTGGCCGGCGAAGGCCGCAAGGTCGCCGCCGCCTTCATTCTCGAAGGCTGACGTGGTGCCGCCGGACATGGCCCGGCGCTACCCTGGATCACACTTGACTCTGTAGCGCCCGAGCCCGTGCTCGGGCGGCGCCGCATCGCGGCGCGGAAAGCCGCCGGGCACGGCCCGGCGCTACCCGTCTCTGCCTGCGTCAGCGCGCCGGCAGATACTGCTGCGGATCGACCGGCTTGCCGTTGTAGCGAATCTCGAAGTGGACCATGTCGCGGTTCGCACCGGTGCGGCCCATTTCGGCGATCTGCTCGCCAGCCTTCACGCTCTGCCCTTCATTGACCAGGCGCTTGCGGTTGTGACCATAGGCCGACAGCCACTGGTCGCTGTGCTTGATGATGATCAGTTCGCCGTAGCCGACCAGGCCGGCACCGGAATACACCACCACGCCATTGGCGGCGGCCTTTACCGGCTGGCCGCTGGTACCGGCGATGTCCACGCCCTGCTTGGTCGCGTCACCGGCCACGTAGCGGCCGACAATCGCGCCGTCGGCCGGCCAACGCCAGGCAATGTTGCTCTTCACCGGCCCCACCGGCGCCGTCGTCGGTGCGGTGCTGCCAGCACTGCCGCCACCCTGGCGCGGCGCAGTGACCACCGTGGTCGGCGCACGGCCGCTGGTGGCCCCCTGCGGATACAGGCGGATCACCTGGCCGGGGTAGATGGTGGACGGATTGTCCAGGCGGTTCCAGGCGATCAGGTCGGCCGGGGTGATGTCATGGATGCGAGCCAGCGCATAGATGGTGTCGCCCTTGCGCACCACCACGGTCTGCCCGGGCTTGGGCACCGAGGTCTTCGGCGTGCTCACGCCGCCACCGGCGCTGCCGCCTCCCGGGCGGACCACGGTGGCGGTACCGCAGGCGGCCAGGGTGGAAACCAGCAACGCCAGCGCGCAGATGCGCACTCCCTTGCTCAGACGATCAGGACTCATGCGAACTTCGACCTCCATACAAGCCAGGCGATCAGCACCACCACCAGCGCAGTGGCGATCCAGCCCAGCGGTTCAATCCAGCGACGCAGTGCGGCTTCGGCACGCGCACCACCGATACGGATGACCGCGGCCAGCACGAACACGCGCTTGCCGCGACCGATCAGCATGCTCAGCAGGTACTGCGGCATGGGTACGCCGACGATACCCGATGCCCACGTGAAGACCTTCATCGGGATGGGCATGAATCCGCCCAGCACCAGGAAGGTGAACACCGCCCAGGGCGACTCGGCCATCTTCGCCTGCACGGTGGTGATGCCCTGCTCGATCGCCGGCAGCATGCCCAGCGCTTCGAACAGCGGCTTGATCGCCTCGAAGGCGTAGTGACCCAGTGCATAGCCAACCAGCGCGCCGAGCATCGAGCCGGCCAGGCTGAGGGTGGCGAACCACCAGCCGCGCTTGGGCTGGGCCACGCACATCGGCGCCAGCATCACCTCCGGCATCACCGGGAAAATGATCGCTTCGAAGAAACTCAACACCGTCAGGTAGGTCGGCGCGCGTTCGTGCGCCGCCCACTTCATCGCCCGCTCGTACAGCGGCCCGAAAATCTTCATGCAACCCTGCTCCGTGGATTAGTCGAGCATGCCAGACAGCAGCGGCACGAAGGTGACCGGCGCCAGCACGTGTTGTTCGATGCTGCCGTCGGCCTTGCGGTCCAGCTGCACCAGCGACTGCGCCCCGGGACCACCGACCGGCGCCAACAGCCGGCCGCCCTCGGCCAGCTGCTCGATCAGCGCGTCGACCAGTGCCGGCGCCGCCGCAGTGACCACGATGGCATCGAAGGGACCGTGCTCGGCCCAGCCGACGCGACCGTCGTCATGCTTGGTGCGGATGTTCATGCCCAGCGCACGGAAGCGCTTGCGCGCCTGGCGCAGCAGGTCGCCGATGCGCTCCACGGTGTAGACCTCCAGGCCCAGCGCACCGAGGATGGCGGCCTGGTACCCGGAACCGGTGCCCACTTCCAGCACGCGCTTGGGCGCGACCTGGAGGACCGCTTCGGTCATCCGCGCTACCACCCAGGGTTGAGAGATGGTCTGGCCGTGGCCGATGGGCAGCGCGGTATCCTCGTAGGCACGCGAGGCCAGCGCTTCGTCGATGAACAGATGGCGCGGCACCACCCGGATCGCGTTCAAGGTCGGCTCGTCGACGATGCCGGCTTCGCGCAGGCGGTCGACCAGACGGTCACGCACGCGCTGCGAGGTCATGCCGATACCCACAGCTTCCGGTTGCAGGCGCAGGCGTGGGCTCATGCCGGCTGGTCCAGGGCTGCGCTGAGGCCGCCGACCCAGCTGGCCACCTTCTCCAGCGCCTGGTAGCGGGTGAGGTCGACCTGGATCGGCGTGATCGAGATGTGGCCGGTGCGCACGGCGTGGAAATCGGTACCCGGGCCGGAGTCCTGCTCGCGGCCGGCCGGGCCGATCCAGTACACCTCGTTGCCGCGTGGATCCTTCTGCGCGATGCAGCCTTCGGCACGATGGCGGTTGCCGAGGCGCGTGACCTCGAAGCCCTTGACCTCGCTCCACGGCAGGTCCGGCACGTTGACGTTGAGGATGGTGTCGGCCGGCAGCGGGTCGGCCTTGAGCCGTGCAACGATCTCGACCGCGGCGCGCGCAGCGGTTTCGTAGTGCTTCGGATCGTGGTTGCGGCTGACCAGCGACACCGCCACGGCGGGCAGGCCCAGGAAGCGACCTTCCATCGCCGCCGAAACAGTGCCGGAATAGATCACGTCATCACCGAGGTTGGCGACGTTGTTGATGCCGGACACGACAATGTCGGGTTCGAATTCAAGCAGGCCGGTCAGCGCCAGGTGCACGCAGTCGGTCGGGGTGCCGGCCACCGAGACGGTGTAATGGTCGATGCGCTTGAGCCGTATCGGCAGATCCAGCGTCAGCGAGTTGCTGGCGCCGGAGCGATCGCGGTCGGGTGCGACCACCGTAACCTCGTGCCCAGCCTCGCGCAGGACCGAGGCAAGCATCCGGATGCCTGCAGCGTCGACACCATCGTCATTGCTGACCAGGATTCGCATCTTCGATTTAACCGCTTGATTTTCCAAGAATTCGATTCCGTCACCGTGCAGTGTGGGCGGGACCGCCGCGCTCCCCTGCGGAAGCCGTCGACCCTGCAAGCGCATCGTCTATTGTGCCGCATGCGAGCCGCCGGTCCTACCCTGCCGGCGGTCACGGCCGACATCGAACCGTCATAGGCAGACCTGCGCCGGCGGTTTACCCTGTGCGCATGTCGCACCCTGAAGACGAAGATCCCGCCGCGCTGTTCCGTGCGGCGATCGGCGAAGTGACGCCGCTGCGCAAGGATGCCGAGCCGGCACCTGCCGCGCCGCGACCGAAGCCGCGTGCGCGGATGGCCGAACGTGACGAGGCCGACGCCGCCGGCGAGTTCGCCCGGCTGCTGCGCGACAGCACCCCGCTGGAAGCCGGCGATGTGGCCAGCTATCGACGCGACAACCTGCCACCACGCCTGTTCCAGCGCCTCAAGCGTGGCCAGTACTCGGTGCAGGACGAGCTGGACCTGCACGGCGCCACCGCCGCGCAGGCGGAGACGCTGCTGCGCCAGTTCCTGCTGGAAGCGCATGCACACGAATATGGCTGCGTGCGCATCATCCACGGCAAGGGCCTGCAAGCCGATGGCGGTGCGCCGGTGCTGAAGAACCTGGTTGATCGCCTGCTGCGGCTGCGCAACGACGTGCTGGCGTTCCATTCAGCGCCGACCGGGCAAGGCGGGACCGGCGCGGTACTGGTGCTGCTGGCGCGGCGCTGAAAAAAGGGGACGCCATGAGTCCAGGTAGAGTCGACTGTCAGTCGACTGCTCTTCCAGCGGCAAGCGAATACCCCGCGCTGCGCGCGCAAGTCGACTGACAGTCGACTCTACCGTGCGCCCTGCTCAGGCCTGCGAGGCGTCTTCGACCGGGCCCAGCTCGTGCAGTACAGCGGTGGCGTAGCAGCCCGGCGGCAGCGCGAACGAGAGTTCCAGCACGTCATCGGCCAGCCACTGATGCTGCAGCAGCGCCGGGCGCAGGCGCAACGCGCGGCGCTCCTGTTTCAACCGTGCGTCTTCCAGGCCAGCGCGCAGCGCCTTCGATTCCTCGTCGTCCAGCGCGGCCAGCTCCAGCTCACGTGCAGCGTCGGCGCTGCGCAGTTCGCCTTCGCCCCACAACGGTGCGCTGGGATGGATGTCGAACCGCGCGAGGCGCTCGGCCAGCACGTCGGTGTACGGCTCGGGGCCGAACACGCTGCGACTGCCGTCCAGCATCCACACTTCGCCCTCCAGTGGCTGATCCCAGCTGCCCTGCTCCACGCGCGCGGCCAGCACGCGGTTGAACAGCGCCGAACGGGCGGCAGACAACAGCAGCGAACGCTGGTCCTTGCGCATGCGGCGGCCCCCGAACATCGCCAATGCGGCCGGCACGTTGCCGCCGTCGCGGCCGAAGCGCTGCTCACCGAACCAGTTCGGCAGGCCCCGGCTGGCAATCTGCTGCAAACGCTCACTGATAGCTGCAGCATCGCCCCGCACCTCGCGCAGCACCAGCTTGAAGCGGTTGCCGGCCAAGGCGCCGCGCTGCAGCTTGCGGTTGTGCCAGGTGGCTTCGAGCACTTCGATCTCATTACTGGCCAGCTCGGCCAGATCCGGTGCAATGCGCTTGGGCAGGTGCACGCTGAAGCGCTGGGTGGTGACCGCATGGCGGTCCTTCATGCCGGCGTAGCTCACCGCCATTTCCGGCAGGCCGGCCCACTTGGCCAGCAGCTTGGCCACATGCACGGTGTTGGCACCGCGCTTGCGGATGTGCAGCAGCAGGTGCTCGCCCTCGCCAGTGGCCTCGAACGCCGGCAACTCGTCGACCTGGAAATCTTCCGGCGTGGTGCGGATGCGCGCCGACAGCAACGGCGCACCAAACGCAAGCGGCAGCGGGATCATGCCGCCACCAGCAGCACCACCGCCTGTGCGGCGATGCCTTCTCCACGGCCGGTAAAGCCCAGCTTCTCCGAGGTGGTGGCCTTGACGCTGACCGCATCCAGCGGCAGCTGCAGCAGCGCACCGATGCGCTCACGCATGGCCAGCGCATGCGGCCCGACCTTCGGACGCTCGCAGATCACGGTGATGTCCGTGTTGCCGACGCGCCAGCCACGCTCGCGCAGCAGGCTGTCGCAATGGCGGACGAAATCGCTGCTGTCAGCGCCCTTCCAGCGGTCGTCACTCGGCGGGAAGTGCTGGCCGATGTCACCCAGCGCCAGCGCACCGAGCATCGCGTCGCACAGGGCATGCAGGATCACGTCGCCGTCGCTGTGCGCGAGCACGCCGCAGCTGTGCGGCACGTTCACCCCACCGAGCATGATGTGATCGCCCTCACCGAAGGCATGGACGTCGTAGCCCTGGCCGATGCGGACGGGCGGGAACGGTGCGGTGCTCATGGATGCAACCCTTGCAGCAGGGCCGCGCGGGGCAATCAGCCGGCGCGGCGGGAAAGTACGAATTCGAACCGGTCGAGATCGGCCGGAGTGGTTACCTTGAAGTTGTCCTCGCTGCCTTCCACCAGCAGCGGGCGCTGGCCCTGGCGCTCCATGGCCATGGCCTCGTCGGTGACTTCGACACCGGCGGCAGCGGCTTCGGACAGCGCGCGGCTGAGCTGGTGGCGGCGGAACAGCTGCGGCGTCAATGCACGCCACAGGCGCTCGCGCGGCTCGGTGCCATCGATGCCACCGTCATCGCCCGCGCGCTTGAGGGTGTCGCGCACCGGTGCGGCCAGGATCGCCCCGACCGGGTCGGCACGACCGACTTCAAGCAGGCGGCCAAGGTCGGCCAGCGACAGGTTGGGCCGGGCCGCATCATGGACCAGCACGAACTCATCGGCACGCACCGAGTCCGGCAGGGCCTGCAGCCCGGCCAGCACCGAGGCGGCACGGGTCGCGCCGCCGATGCAGGTCAGCACCGGCTTGCCGGCCCATTCACTCCAGCCAGGCCAGTCACCGTCGTCCTGTCCGATCACCACCATTGCGCCGGCCACGGCCGGGTGCGCCAGCAGCGCGTCCAGGGTATGGGCGAGCAGGATCTGCCCGCCGGCCTGCAGGTACTGTTTGGGCAGCGGTGCGCCGAAGCGGGCGCCACGGCCGGCGGCCGGAACCACCACCCAGATCGCCCCACTCATGGCACGTCCGCCGGATGATCGCCGACCTGGGCGCTGACACCTGGCGCAGGTTGCGCCGGTTGGACCGGCGCATCCTCGACCACACGGTAGAACTTCTCGCCAGGCTTGATCATGCCCAGCTCGCTGCGCGCGCGCTCCTCGATGGCGGACTGGCCTTCCTTGAGGTCCTTCACTTCGGCGGCCAGCGCGTCGTTGCGCTGCTGCAGGCCCTCGTTGTCCCGCTCCTGGTTGGCGACCTGGGCTTCGAGCATCATCACTTCACCCGAATTGCCCGGACCGAACCAGAAGCGGTACTGCAGCCAGCCCAGCAACAGGGCCAGCACCAGCAGCATCCAGCGCCAGTCGCGCATCGGCTCAGCGCTTCAGCGAAACGAACGCGTCACGACCGGCGTAACGCGCGCCGGCGCCGAGGGCTTCCTCGATGCGCAGCAGCTGGTTGTACTTGGCCACGCGATCGCTGCGGCACAGCGAGCCGGTCTTGATCTGGGTGGCGGTGGTAGCCACGGCGATGTCAGCGATGGTGGTGTCTTCGGTTTCACCCGAGCGGTGCGAAACCACGGCGGCGTAGCCGGCGCGATCAGCCATGGCGATCGCTTCCAGGGTTTCGCTGAGCGTGCCGATCTGGTTGACCTTGATCAGGATCGCGTTGGCGGTGCCCGAGTCGATGCCTTCCTGGAAGATCTTCGGGTTGGTCACGAACAGGTCGTCGCCGACCAGCTGCACCTTCTTGCCGATGCGGTCGGTCAGCAGCTTCCAGCCAGCCCAATCGTTCTCGGCCAGGCCATCCTCAATCGTGATGATCGGGTACTGCGCGGCCCAGTCAGCGAGGAAGTCGACGAACTGCTCGGAAGTCAGGCGCTTGTTCTCGCCGACCAGGTTGTACTTGCCGTTCTCGAAGAATTCGCTTGACGCCACGTCCAGGCCCAGCAGCACGTCTTCACCGGCGGTGTAGCCGGCCTTGCCGATCGCTTCGAGGATGGTGTCCAGCGCTTCGACGTTGCTGCGGAAGTCCGGCGCGAAACCGCCTTCGTCGCCCACCGCCGTGCTCAGGCCGTGGCCCTTCAGCACCGACTTCAGCGAATGGAAGATTTCGGTGCCGGCGCGCAGCGCTTCGGAGAACGAGGTGAAGCCGACCGGCAGCACCATGAACTCCTGGAAGTCCACGTTGTTGTCGGCATGCGCACCGCCGTTGATGATGTTCATCATCGGCACCGGCAGCGACGGGGTAACGCCGGTCTTGGCGGCCAGGTACTGCCACAGCGCCTGCTTGTTCGATGCAGCGGCGGCGTGCGCGGCGGCCATCGAAACACCCAGCAGCGCGTTGGCGCCCAGGCGGCCCTTGTTCTCGGTGCCATCAAGATCGATCAGGCGACGGTCGAGGCCGGCCTGGTCGGCGGCTTCAAAACCCTTCAGCGCGTTGGCGATGGTGGTGTTGACGTTGTCGACGGCCTTGCGCACGCCCTTGCCCAGGTAACGGGTCTTGTCGCCATCACGCAGCTCGACCGCTTCCTTGGTGCCGGTCGAGGCGCCGGAGGGAACCGCGGCACGACCGAACGAACCGTCCTCCAGGATGACTTCGGCTTCCAGCGTGGGGTTGCCACGGCTGTCGAGGATTTCACGGGCGTGGATGCTGCGGATCGTACTCATGGTCGGGCCGGTTACCTGTCTGGAGAGGGGGCGACAAAACGAATGCCGCGTGATTATCCCCGGCTGCCCGCCACTTGCCAAATGGCGTGGGCGCCGTCAGGCCAGAGTGGCCCCGATCACCATCAGGATCAACGACACCATCACCACCAGCAGGCCACCAGCAATGGCCGCCACTACGCCGCCGCGGCGGCAACGCCAGGCCATCACCATCGCCACCAGGCTGCCAACGAAGGACAGCACGAGCATGGCCAGTGCAGCCCAGATCCAGTACTGCATGGCCTGCATGCCATGGCTGCCATCCCCGGGCGAACCGAAACTGGCGGCGAAGGCGAATACAGCTGCCACCAGGCCGGCCCAGGCAAGAACAGCCAGCGCCAGCGCGATCAGGCCCCAGGGCCGATCACGGGTTACCAGGGTCGCATTCATCAAAACAGCCCGTAGAACAGGGCGCCAAGCCACAGCGACAGCAGGATGATCGCCAGCCCGGCGGCCACCTTGCCACGGTTCAGGCGCCAGGCCAGTACGGCGGCAGCGACGCATCCCACGGCGCCGACCAGCTCTGCAACCAGCAGCGCAATGAAGTACACGCTCAGATTGAGCGCGCTGCCGCCATCACCTGGTGGGCGCACTGACGCGGCGCCGATCAGCACCAGACCGAACATGCCCACGGTGAACAGCACGGCCAGGCCCAGTGCGATCAGGCCCCAGGGCCACTGTTTCCAGTGCCGGCGGCGGCGCTGGTTCTCCAGCGCCAGCCACGGGTCACGACTCACGCGAAGCGCGAGAAGCCGTGCTTCTTGGTCACCGCGTCCAGTTCCATCAGGGTCTCGAGCAGGGCTTCCATCTGGTCCAGCGGCCATGCATTGGGGCCATCGGACAGGGCCTTGGACGGGTCCGGATGGGTCTCGGCGAACAGGCCGGAGATGCCCACCGCCACGGCGGCACGGGCCAGCACCGGCACGTGCTCACGCTGGCCACCGGAACTGGTGCCCTGCCCGCCCGGCAGCTGCACCGAATGGGTAGCGTCGAACACCACCGGGCAACCGGTCTCGCGCATCACCGCCAGCGAACGCATGTCGCTGACCAGATTGTTGTAGCCGAAGCTGGCACCACGCTCGCAGACCATGATCTGCTCGTTGCCGGTGGCCTTGGCCTTCTCCACGACCGGCTTCATGTCCCAAGGCGCCAGGAACTGGCCCTTCTTGATGTTGACCGGCTTGCCGGCCGAGCACACCTTGCGGATGAAGTCGGTCTGGCGGACCAGGAACGCCGGGGTCTGCAGCACGTCCACCACCGAAGCCACTTCGTCCATCGGGGTGTACTCATGGACGTCGGTGAGCACCGGCACGCCGATCTGCTTCCTGACCTCGGCCAGGACCTTCAGGCCCTCCTCCATGCCCGGGCCGCGGAAGGCGGTGCCCGAGGTGCGGTTGGCCTTGTCGAAGCTGGACTTGAAGATGAAGTTGACGCCGAGCTTGCCGGTGATCTCCTTCAGCTTGCCGGCGGTATCGAGCTGCAGCTGCATCGACTCGATCACGCAGGGGCCGGCGATCAGGAACAGGGGCTGGTCCAGCCCGACCTCGAATCCACACAGTTTCATGGCGTTTCCTTGTTGTCCGCAGCACCGGCCGGGCCGGTGCGCTGGGGGTTGAAGCATGCAGGATGGGGGCCCACGCCCCCATTCACAAGTCAGGCGCGCGCTTCGGAAAGCAGCTTGCCGCCCGCCTTGCGCTCGCGCGCGGCACGGATGAAGCCGATGAACAGCGGGTGGCCGTCGCGCGGCGTGGACAGGAATTCCGGGTGCGCCTGGCAGGCCAGGAACCACGGGTGGGCATCGCGCGGCAGTTCGACCACTTCCACCAGGGTGTCGTCCATCGACTTGCCCGCGATCACCAGGCCCGCATCTTCCAGCTGGGTGCGGTAGCGGTTGTTGAACTCGTAGCGGTGGCGATGGCGCTCGGCGACCACGTCCTTGCCGTACAGCTCGCGGGCCAGCGTGCCCGGCTTCAGGCGTTGTTCCTGCAGGCCCAGGCGCATGGTGCCGCCGAGGTCGCTCTTGTCGTCACGCTTCTCGACATCGCCGCTGGCGGTGCGCCATTCGGTGATCAGGCCGATCACCGGGTTCGGCGACTGGCGATCGTTCTCGGTGCTGTTGGCACCTTCCAGGCCGACCACGTTGCGCGCGTAATCGACCACCGCCGCCTGCATGCCGTAGCAGATGCCGAAGTACGGCACCTGCTGCTCGCGGGCGAACTTCGAGGTCAGCACCTTGCCTTCAAAGCCGCGGTCACCGAAGCCACCCGGTACCAAGATGCCGTCGACATCGGCCAGTGCAGCCATGTCGGTGCCTTCCAGGTCCTGTGCTTCCAGCCACTTCAGGTTGACCTTGGTGCGCTGGCGCAGGCCACCGTGCTTCAGTGCCTCGCCGACCGACTTGTAGGCATCCTGGTGATCGACGTACTTGCCGACCACGGCGATGGTCACTTCGTCCAGCGGGTGCAGGGTCGCATCGACCGCGTCTTCCCACATCGACAGGTCGACCGGACCGGCCTTGTCGGCCAGCTTCAGCTGGTTCACCACGATTTCGTCCAGGCCCTGTGCATGCAGGCCAGACGGGATGCGGTACAGCACGTCCACGTCCGGCACGCTGATCACTGCACGCTCGGAGACGTTGGTGAACTGGGCGATCTTGCGACGCTCCGAATCCGGCACCGCCTGTTCTGAACGGCACAGCAGCACGTCCGGCTGGATGCCGATCGAGCGCAGCTCCTTCACCGAGTGCTGGGTCGGCTTGGTCTTCAGCTCACCGGCGGCGCCGATGTACGGCACCAGGGTGAGGTGCATGAACAGCGCCTTCTCCGGGCCACGTTCGGTGCGCACCTGGCGGATCGCCTCCAGGAACGGCAGCGACTCGATGTCGCCCACGGTGCCGCCGATCTCGACCAGTGCCACGTCGTAGCCTTCGGTGGCTTCGTCGATGCAGCGACGGATCTCGTCGGTGATGTGCGGAATGACCTGCACGGTCGCGCCCAGGTAGTCGCCGCGGCGCTCCTTGCGGATCACGTTCTCGTAGATGCGCCCGGTGGTGACCGAGTTCTTGCGGCTCAGGCGGGTGCGCACGAAGCGCTCGTAGTGGCCCAGGTCGAGGTCGGTCTCCGCGCCGTCGTCGGTGACGTAGACCTCACCGTGCTGGAACGGGCTCATGGTGCCCGGGTCGACGTTGATGTACGGGTCGAGCTTCATCATCGTGACCTTCAGGCCACGGGCTTCAAGAATGGCGGCCAGCGACGCGGCGGCAATGCCTTTGCCGAGCGAGGACACCACGCCGCCGGTTACGAAAATCAAGGGAGTCATGGCTGCAAGCATCCTGTCTGGAAATGGAAAACGGCAGCACCACGCGCACCCGGAGGGCGGGCATGGTGCTCAGAGGGGGTTTTCCGGTTCGCTGAGGCAGCGAGGGAGGTGCGGATCCGTGCGGCGGCAGGCGCCGGACCGGAACCATCGTGCGAGGTCGGGGCGGCCGTGCCGGCCAAATCGACCGTCACCTGCGACCCGCCATGCTGGAAGCCACGCTTGGCCGCTCCAGCCCATTCGCAAATGGTGGACACGCACTTACTCCCGGAAAGCCATAGTTTACAGATTGATGGCCGCCAACCCAAGGGGCAGACGCCACGTTCCCAAAAAGAAACGCCCCGCTGAGCGGGGCGTTCCGGAGCGCAACCCTTGTCGCAAGGGCGCCTGGCAGGCTGCGGGATCAGCGCTTCTTGCGCGCTTCCTCTTCCTCTTCCTGCTGCGGGGCCGGCTGGCCCTGCGCCTTCATCTGGGCATTGGCCTGGGCCCGGCGCTTGGCCTTTGCATCGGCCTCGGCCTGGGCCTTGTCGGCCTGATCACCCTGTTGCGGGGCCGACTGGCCGGCGTTCTGCGCCACCACCAGCGGCACTGCAACGGCGGCAGCGGCCAGGATCGCAATGGTCAGCAACTTCTTCATGGAGTCCTCCTCGCGGTATGGCTTGGACGTTCTGATCCAACGGAGCGCCGGCGTTCAGATTCCAGCGGCTGCCATTTTACCCCCTCTGCGTCGCCGAGACTGAACCGCAGGCGTGCAAAATCCCGTGCCAGACCCCACACTTGCCCGTCGCTCCAAGCTTTCGAAGACAGATGAACGCCCGTTATAACGCCGCCGATATTGAAGTCCTGTCCGGCCTTGACCCGGTCAAGCGCCGTCCCGGCATGTATACCGACACCGCGCGCCCGAACCACCTGGCGCAGGAAGTGATCGACAACTCGGTGGACGAGGCCCTCGCCGGCCACGCCCGCTCGATCGAGATCACCCTGTACAAGGACGGCAGCGTGGAGGTCAGCGATGACGGCCGCGGCATGCCGGTGGACATCCATCCCGAAGAGAAGATCCCGGGCGTCGAGCTGATCCTCACCCGCCTGCATGCCGGCGGCAAGTTCAGCAACAACAACTACACCTTCTCCGGTGGTCTGCACGGCGTCGGCGTCAGCGTGGTCAACGCGCTGTCGACCCTGGTGGAAGTGCACATCAAGCGCGACGGTGCCGAACACCGCATCACCTTCCGCAATGGCGACCGCGCCACACCGCTGGAAGTAGTTGGCAGCGTCGGCAAGAAGAACACCGGTACCCGCGTGCGCTTCTGGCCGGACCCGAAGTACTTCGATACGCCGAAGTTCGCGGTGCGCGCGCTCAAGCACCTGCTGCGCGCCAAGGCCGTGCTGTGCCCGGGCCTGACCGTGAAGCTGACCGATGAAGCCACCGGTGAAGTCGATACCTGGTACTACGAAGACGGCCTGCGCGATTACCTGAAGCTGGAGCTGGGTGATCGCGAGATGCTGCCGGCCGAGCTGTTCGTCGGCAGCCTGAAGAAGGACACCGAGGTCGTGGACTGGGCAGTGGCCTGGCTGCCGGAAGGCGAGCTGGTGCAGGAAAGCTACGTCAACCTGATCCCCACCGCCCAGCACGGCACCCATGTCAACGGCCTGCGTACCGGCCTGACCGAGGCGCTGCGCGAGTTCTGCGACTTCCGCAACCTGCTGCCGCGTGGCGTCAAGCTGGCCCCGGAAGACGTGTGGGACCGCGTGTCGTTCGTGCTGTCGCTGAAGATGACCGACCCGCAGTTCAGCGGCCAGACCAAGGAACGCCTGTCCTCACGCCAGGCGGCCGGCTTCATCGAAGGTGCCGCCCATGATGCCTTCAGCCTGCTGCTCAACCAGAACGTGGAGCTGGGCGAGAAGATCGCGCAGATCGCCATCGAGCGCGCCAGCGCCCGCCTGAAGACCGAAAAGCTGGTCGTCCGCAAGAAGGTCACCCAGGGCCCGGCCCTGCCCGGCAAGCTGGCCGACTGCATCAGCCAGGACCTGTCGCGCACCGAGCTGTTCCTGGTGGAAGGTGATTCGGCAGGCGGCAGCGCCAAGCAGGCCCGCGACAAGGATTTCCAGGCCATCATGCCGTTGCGCGGCAAGATCCTGAACACCTGGGAGGTTTCCTCCAACAGCGTGCTGGCCTCGGAAGAAGTGCACAACCTGGCGATCGCGATCGGCTGCGACCCGGGCAAGGACGACATCAGCGGCCTGCGCTACGGCAAGGTCATCATCCTGGCCGACGCGGACTCCGACGGCCTGCACATCGCAACACTGCTTACCGCGCTGTTCCTCAGGCACTTCCCTGCGCTGGTCGATGCCGGCCACGTGTTCGTGGCCATGCCGCCACTGTTCCGCATCGACGTGGGCAAGCAGGTGTTCTATGCCCTGGACGAGGAAGAAAAGCGCTCGATGCTGGACAAGATCGAACGCGAGAAGATCAAGGGCGCCATCAACGTGACCCGCTTCAAGGGCCTGGGCGAGATGAACCCGCCTCAGCTGCGTGAATCGACCATCCACCCCGATACGCGCCGGCTGGTGCAGCTGACCGTGGACGATCGCGAGCAGACAAGTTCGCTGATGGACATGCTGCTGGCCAAGAAGCGCGCCTCCGACCGCAAGGGCTGGCTGGAGTCGAAGGGCGACCTGGCTTCGCTGGAAGTCTGACTCCCGCAGCCCTCCTGTAGAGCCGAGCCCACGCTCGGCTGCATTCCGCGCCGTGCCGGGCAGCCGAGCATCGGCTCGGCTCTACAGAGATTCCACCCCCATCGGCAAACCCGGCGGCGCCATAATGCGCGTCCATCCGTGTGGACCAACGTATTGGCCAGCCACTCCCTGCTGTTTCCCGGCCTGCCGCTGCACAGCGCGCGCCTCGTCCTGAGCCCGATCCGCCGCGACGATGCGGCCGCCCTGTTCGCAATCCAGTCCGATCCGGACGTGATGCGGTTCTGGAACCATCCTGCATGGACACGACCGTCCGAGGCACGCGCGCAGATCGACGATGACCTGGCGGCACAGGCCACCGGCACCCAGCTCAAGCTGGCCGTGCGCGAAACGCTGGACGGCCCGTTGCTGGGCATCTGCGTGGTGTTTGCGTTGGACCGCGATGCGGCACGCGCCGAGATCGGCTACCTGCTGGCACCGGATCGCCAGGGCCAGGGCTACATGCACGAGGCCTTGCAGCAGGTACTGGCCTACCTGTTCGGCACCCTCCACCTGCATCGCGTGGAAGCCGAGATCGACCCGCGCAACGCACCCTCCGCGCACGTGCTCGAACGCCTGGGCTTCCGCCGCGAGGGAGTGCTGCGCCAGCGCTGGCGCATCCAGGGGGAACTGGCCGACTCGGCCGTCTACGGCCTGCTTGCCGATGACAAAGCGGCAGCCGCCCTGCCCGCTTGACCCAAGCTGGCCAATCGCGGCCGCAACGCCGGGGCCATGCCTTTGGACACATACGACGTGGGCCGCCACCGGCCTAGCATCGGAATCCCCTTCCGCTGCCCACCCGGTGCCATGAAGTCCCTGCTGCACACTGCCGCGCTCTGCGTCGGCCTGCTCATCGCCCCAGCCAGCGTGCTGGCCGCGCCTGATGCCGACGCCAAGCCCGATCCGAAAGACGACAAGACCGAGGCACCTGCGTTGCCCGCAGACGCCTCAGCCCGCCAGAGCATGCGCCTGGCCGGACGCACCCTGGACTACACCGCCACCGTCGGCACCCTGCCGGTACGCGATGCCAAGGGCAAGGTGATCGCCGATGTGGTGTTCACCGCCTATACGATGCCGGGCAAGGACCGGCCGGTGACCTTCGCGCTCAATGGCGGTCCCGGCGCGTCGTCGGTGTACCTCAACATGGGCGCGATCGGGCCCAAGGTGGTGACCTTCGGCTCCGAGGGTGACAGCGCGTCGGCGCCGGCCACCCTGCACGACAACCCCGGCACCTGGCTGGACTTCACCGACCTGGTGTTCATCGATCCGGTCGGCACCGGCTTCAGCCGCGCGCGGATCGGCGACGATGAAGCGAAGAAGGCACTGTACAACCCCAGCGCCGACATCGAATACCTGTCACGCTCGATCTACGACTGGCTGCTGCGCAACCAGCGCATGGCGTCGCGCAAGTACCTGACTGGCGAGAGCTACGGCGGCTATCGCGGCCCGCGCATCACCCACTACCTGCAGACCCGGCTGGGCGTGGCGATGAACGGCCTTGTACTGGTCTCGCCGTACCTGAGCCCGACCCTGGAAGACAACGCCGATGTCTCGCCGATGGCGTGGATGCAGACCCTGCCGTCGATCGCCGCCGCGCACCTGGAGCGCCAGGGCAAACTGACCGATGCAGCGATGCGCGAAGTAGTGGAATACACCCGTGGCGACTACGCCACCGCCCTGATGAAAGGCCGTAGCGATCCGCAGGCAACCGAGGCGATGCTGCGCCGGGTGACCGAACTGACCGGCCTGGAGCCGCAGTTCGTGCGCCGTGCCGGTGGCCGCCTGGAAACACAGGCCTACCTGCGCGAAGTATTCCGCGACAAGGGCACGCTGGGCAGCCGTTACGACTCCAACGTGACCGCGTTCGATCCATTCCCGAACGATCCGGAGCAGCGCGCCAACGATCCGCTGCTGGACAGCATCATCGCGCCGACCACCACGGCGATGGTCGACTTCGTGACGCGCGTGGTCGGCTGGAAGGTGGACGCGCGGTACCAGGCGCTGAACTACGACGTGAACCGGCTGTGGGACCGCAATGGCGAGCTGCGCGATGGCGCGGTGACCCAGCTGCGCCAGGCCGTGGCGATCGACCCGCACCTGCAGGTGCTGATCGTGCATGGCTGGAACGACCTGTCGTGCCCGTTCATGGGTTCGATCCTGACCGTGGACCAGATGCCGACGATGGGCAGCAATCCGGACCGGGTGCAGGTGCGCAGTTATCCGGGCGGGCACATGTTCTACAGCCGGGCCGACAGTCAGGCGGCGTTCCGGAATGATGTGAAGGCGCTGTTCCAGCGCAATTGATGGGTGGTGGCGGCCGGGCCTGCGGCCCGGCACCCGCTGGATCAACTGCAACTGCAACTGCAGCTGCGACTGCAAAGGCCTGGATTCCGTGGGATGGCGGGGTGGGATGGGCAGGCGGGGGACGGCAAAAACTGCTCCTGCGTGCCTCGTAGAGCGCCATCCATGGCGCTCTGCGCCCCCGCCTGCCCACCCCACCCCGCCTTCGACAGTTTCCGGGCGCTGTTGGTAGGTGCCGACCGTTGGTCGGCACGGGGGTGGATCCCGTTGTTTGGCAACGGGCTCTGACCCTGGTTCTGCTCTGGTAGGTGTCGACCTTGGTCGACACGTTGTGTGCGGAAAAATTCTTTGCCCATGAAAAAGCCCGCCGGTGGTCGGCGGGCTTTTTCGTGTGCACCTTGGCGTGGCGATCAGGTCCAGCCGAACATCTCGAACAGCTTTAGGATCAGATACGCACAGCCGCCGGCCGCCGGGATGGTCAGGATCCAGGCCCAGACGATGCGCTCGATCACGCCGAACTTCAGCGAACGCGGGTTCTTGGCGAAGCCGACACCCATGATCGCGGTGGAGATGCTGTGCGTGGTCGAGACCGGCATGCCGAAGTGGGCCGCCAGGGTCAGGATGGTGGCCGAGCTGGTCTCCGCGGCGAAGCCGTGGATCGGGTGCAGCTTGACCATCTTGTGGCCCAGGGTCTTGATGATTTTCCAGCCACCCGAAGCGGTACCGGCCGCCATCACCACCGCGCAGGTCAGCACGATCCACATGGCGATGCCGTCACCGGCGTGCGCGTCCGGGTGCATGAAGGCCAGCCAGGACGGCAGATCGTTCAGTGCGCCGGTGGCTTCGGCACCAATCAGGGTCATCGCGATGATGCCCATGGTCTTCTGCGCGTCGTTGTGGCCGTGGGCGAAGCCCATGTAGGCCGCCGAAGCGATCTGCGCCTTGCCGAAGAAGGCATTGACGATGCGCGGGCGGGCCAGGCGGCCGATGGCGCCACCGACCTTGGCCAGGCCGGCGATCAGCGCCCACAGCAGCACCATCACCACAATGCCGAGCAGGAAGCCGGCGATCGGCGAGGTGATCATCGGCACGAACACCTTCCACAGCAGGCCCTTGTTCTGCGCCCAGCTGCCCAGGCGCTCGGACCAGATCAGGGCATCCCAGTTGTTGTGGGCCGCAGCCAGGCCGGCGCCGCAGAGGCCGCCGATCAGCGCGTGCGAGGACGAGGACGGCAGTCCCTTCCACCAGGTGATCAGGTTCCAGATGATGCCGCCCAGCAGCGCGCACAGGATCACCTGCGGGGTGACTTCCACCACGTTGGTGTTGAGAAGGCCCGAGGCGATGGTCAGCGCCACCGCCGTACCGGTCAGCGCACCGATGAGGTTCATGAAGGCGGCCAGCATCACCGCCCAGCCGGGCGAGAGCACCTTGGTCGCCACTACGGTGGCAATGGAATTGGCAGTGTCGTGAAAGCCGTTGATGAACTCGAAGACGAGCGCGGCCAGGATCACTACCAGGACAAGGGTCAACATGCGGCGGCGTCCGTCAGCTGTTCTTCAACACGATCTGGTACGCCACCACGCCAGCCTCGCGGCAACGGTCGATGGCCTTTTCCAGGATCTCGAAGAACTCCTTCAGCAGGAACATCTGCAGGTTGTCCAGGCGACCGGAGTAGATGTCGCGGTACAGCTCGAGCATCAGGCGGTCGGCCTCGTTCTCCAGCGAGCGCAGCTTCTCGTTCAGCGCGGTCATCCGGTCCAGGTTCATGTGGCGCAGGTCGGCCACCATCTCCACCACCACGCCGGCGGCCTGCTCCAGCATCGCCGCGCGCGGCGCGAAGTCGATGTGCTCCAGGTGGGTCGTGGCCAGCGAATAGCGATCGGCGAACTTCTCGATCTGCTTCGGAATCTTGTACAGGGCCGAACCCAGCGCTTCGATGTCTTCGCGCTCGATGGGGGTCATGAAGCTGTCCACCAGCGCCTGGCTGATCTTGTCCGAGGCCGCGCGTTCGCGCAGGCGGGCCAGCTTGAAGGCGTCCAGCGCGGGCTGGCGGTCGGCCTCGCGCAGCATGGAATGCAGCGCCTTGGCGGCATCGGAAGCCGCGACAGCAGCCTCATCGAGCAGGGTGTAGAACTGTTTGCCGGAACCGAAAATGGTCTGCAGAGAGAACATTGAGAAACCTGTCAGCCGTCGCGGGAAGGACGGCACCAGAGCGAATTATGACGGCTAGATGACCATCACGGGTATCCCCGCGCCCTTTCCGGGCTCTGGGAGCCCCAACCTGAACAGGCGGTTGCCACCCTGCCACGCCCCTTTGCTAAGATGCCAGCGCGCCTTCAGGCGCACCTTATGGACGACGACCCTTATCCCCCTGCGCCGCGCCGGACCCCGTTCCTGAGCGCCTGCCGCCATCGCAAGCACCCGCCCTCCCTGCCACCAACCGGGGACGACGCCCGTGTTTGAAATGATCCTGATTGTCTTCGCGCTGGTTCTGCTGAACGGCTTCTTCGCCATGTCCGAGATGTCGGTCATGACCTCGCGCAAGAGCCGCCTGAAGCAGATGGCCGCCACCTCCAAGCGCGCCGCCAAGGCGCTGGAGCTGTCGGAGAAGCCGGAGAGCTTCCTGTCCACCGTGCAGATCGGCATCACCGTGATCGGCGTACTCACCGGCTACCTCGGTGGTGATGCGATCGGCGACGCGATCGCCGGCTGGCTGCAGGGCCTGATGCCCGGCTTTGCGTACGCGCGCGAAGTAGGCACCGCCCTGGCGGTCTCGCTGATCACCTTCATCACGCTGATCTTCGGCGAACTGGTGCCCAAGCGCCTGGCCCTGACACGTTCCGAGGCCATTGCCGGCCTGGTCGCGATGCCGATGAGCTGGCTGGCCAGGCTCGCCCTGCCCTTCGTCTGGCTCCTGTCCAAGACTACCCAGCTGGTGCTGAAGGTGCTGGGCCTGGGCAAGGACGAGGCCGCGCAGGTGACTGAAGAAGAGATCCGGATGCTGGTGGCCGAGAGCCACGAGGCCGGCGTGATCGACGCCCACGAGCGCGACATGATGAACCGCGTCATGCGCCTGGGCGACCGCACCGCCGACAGCCTGATGACGCCGCGCAACCGCATCGCCTGGCTCGACACCCAGGCCGGGCTGGAGCGCAATCTGGACATCATGGCCGAGCACGAGTTCTCCCGTTACCCGGTGTACCGCGACAACGACATGGACGTGGTCGGCGTGCTGGAGCTGAAATCGCTGGCCACGCGCATGGCGCGCGGCGACAACGCGCTGTTCCAGACCCTGCGCGAACCGCTGTACGTCTCCGAATCGACCCACGCGATGAAGCTGCTGGAGATCTTCCGCGAGGAACAGCAGTCGATGGCGCTGGTGGTGGACGAGTACGGCGAGATCCAGGGCCTGGTGACCATCAGCGACCTGATGGGCGCGGTGGTCGGCCGCCTGCAGGCGGTCGAGAATGCCGACGAGGATGCCCTGGTGGTGACCCGCGAGGACGGCTCGCTGCTGGTGGACGGCTCGCTGCCGATCGAAGACCTGCGCGAGCTGATCGGAAGCAACGACCTGCCCGATGCCGAGGACGGCGATTACTACACACTGGCCGGCATGTGCATCCACTACTTCGGCCGCATCCCGCACGCAGGCGAGTACTTCGACTGGGCCGGCTGGCGCTTCGAGGTGGTCGACCTGGACGGTGCGCGGGTGGACAAGCTGCTGCTGCGCACGTTGTCCGACGAGCAGGCCGATGAGCTCACCGCCTGAGGCCGGCCAGGGCCAGGGCGCTCAGCGCGCGGCCTACCGCAACGAGGGCATCCGCACCCTGCTGGAGATGTTCGCCTCCGGCGATCCCGCCGAGCACATGCCGCTCGGCCAGATCCTCAGCAACCTGCAGCAGAGCGCGTTCGGCGTGTTCCTGTTCGTGGCGATCCTGCCCTCGTTCATCCCGATCCCGGGCATGGGGGGTGCGGTCAGCGGCCCACTCGTGGTCCTGATCGGACTGCAGATGCTGTGTTGCCTGCGCCGGCCCTGGCTGCCGGGTTTCATTGCCCGACGCGGGCCGAAGCGCGGCACCATGCACCGCTTCCTGGACCGTATCGATCGCCCGTTGCGGCGGCTGGACAGGATGCTGAAACCTCGCCTGCCGCAGTTGCTGACACCGCTGCCCGCGCACGCCTTCAGCGGCCTGCTGCTGGTGTTGCTGGGCCTGCTGCTGTCGTTGCCGATTCCGTTCACCAACTTCCTGTTCGGCTTCCAGCTGCTGCTGTTCTCGCTGGCGCTGCTGGAACGCGATGGTGCGCTGATGCTGTTCAACTGGATCGCCGCACTGGTGGCGATCGCGTTCTTCGGCTTCAGTTCGGGGCAGCTGGTGGGCTATACAGTGGAGCTGTTCCAGCGCTGGTTCTGAAGCGGCATCCGGTAGAGCCGGCCGCTGGCCGGCTGCCACGTTTCCAGGGTTGCCGGCCAGCGGCCGGCACTACCAATACCGGACATCGGTCATCACCGAAGATCGATGAAGCCGTTGTCGGCCAGCGCCGCCGGTTCGTCCTGCACCGCCGACAGCACGAAGCTCAATGCCTTGCCCAGCAGCGTGCCCGGGCCATCCCAGTATTCGGCGCTCTCGGCGCGCACGTGGATCAGGCGCAGGTTCGGATCGTCCTTGCCACCCGGGAAGAACAGTTTCATCGCCGGCGACCACAGCTCCTCGATCTTCGCGCGGTCATCGACGACGCGGGCACGCCCGGCCACCGAGACATAGGTGTTGTTCGAGGGCGAGGCATACGCCACGTTGACCCGCGGGTCGAGCGCGATCTCGGCCACCTTCGGGCTGTCGGCGGTGATGACGAACCACAGGTCGCCGTCAAAGGCGACCTGCTGGGTGGCCAGCGGCCGACTGTAGAGCCGTCCGTCGACGCCGGTGGTGGTGAACATGGCCACCTCCACATCCTTGATCAGTTCGGCCAGCTGGTTGACGTGTTCGGCACGGGTGTCGGCCATGTGGGGGACTCCATCGGAATGAGCCCCCATCAGACCGGGCACGGCCGCAACAGCCCGTGACGCAATTGTTCAGCCCGCGTGGCGGGCGTGCCAGGCCTGCATGGTCAGTTCGAACGAGCGCAAGCGCGCGCGGTGGTCGTACAGGTTGGCGGTGAGCATCAGCTCGTCGGGCCTGTGCCGTTCGACAAACGCGGCGATGCCCTCCCCGACCTGCTGCGGATCGCCCAGCACGGTGCAGGCCAGCGCCCGCTCCACCCCCAGTTTTTCGTGCGGCTCCCAGAAGGACTCGATGTCGTCGATCGGTGCCGGAATCTTGCCCGGCCGGCCACGACGCAGGTTGACGAAACTCTGCTGCTGGCTGGTGAAAAGGCGGCGCGACTCCGCCTCGCTGTCGCTGGCAACGACGTTCAGGGCCAGCATCGCGTGCGGCTGCTTCAGCGTCGCCGAGGGGCGGAACTCGCG
The DNA here is from genome assembly GCF_049384845.1 of Stenotrophomonas sp. CASM101. Lineage (NCBI taxonomy): Bacteria > Pseudomonadati > Pseudomonadota > Gammaproteobacteria > Lysobacterales > Lysobacteraceae > Stenotrophomonas > Stenotrophomonas sp. CASM101. The sequence continues at coordinate 62,750 of NZ_JBMRFR010000020.1, forward strand.
GCGGTAGACAGCAAGGGCTTCGTCCATCGCGTCGGGTGCGAAGTGCGAGGCGAACGCATACGGCAGGCCCATCGACGCGGCCATGCGCGCGCCGAACAGGCTGGAACCGAGGATCCAGGTCGGTACCCGCAGGCCGCCACCTGGAACGGCCTGCACCGCCTGCCCCGGCTGAACCGGCTCGAAGTAGTGCAGCAGCTCGCGCACGTCCTGTGGGAACTGGTCCGCGCTGTCGAAGTAGCGGCGCAATGCACGCGCGGTCGGCTGGTCAGTACCCGGTGCGCGGCCCAGGCCCAGGTCGATCCGGTCCGGATACAGCGAGGCCAGCGTGCCGAACTGCTCGGCCACCTGCAGCGGGGCATGGTTGGGCAGCATGATGCCGCCGGCACCGACCCGGATGCGAAGGGTACCGCCGGCGACATGGCCGATCAGCACGGCGGTGGCCGCACTGGCGATGCCGGGCATGTTGTGGTGTTCGGCCAGCCAGTAGCGGCGGTAGCCCAGCGCATCGGCGTGCTGGGCCAGTTCCAGCATGTTGGCAAAGGCGGTGGTGGCGTCACTGCCCTCGCAGACCGGGGCCAGGTCAAGGATCGACAACGGGATCATCAGGCGTTTTTCCGTCACAGGATCCCCCATGCATGGGGACGACCCGGCGCAGCGGCCAGTGCCGGTGGCAGGATGCTGATTCCCGCAGCGCGGGTCCACGACTGGCTGCGCTTGATCCGGTAGAGCCGGCCGCTGGCCGGCAGGCAACGTGCCCTGGCAGCCGGCCAGCGGCCGGCTCTACCGGGGAATCGACATCCCGGCTTAGAACGCGCTGGGGCGCGGCTCCGGCAGCGGCTGGTCGACCATCGGCTTCAGTTCGGCATCCAGCGCCACGCGCTCGTCGAACACGAAACAGCGGCCTTCATAACCTTCGCCGCCCACTTCCTCGAAGTAGCCGAGGATGCCACCGTCCAGCTGCAGCACGTTGTCCATGCCGTCGTTGACCATCCACAGCGCCGCCTTCTCGCAGCGGATGCCGCCGGTGCAGAAACTGACCACGGTGCTGTCCTTCAGTGCTTCGCGGTGCGGCGCCAGCGCCTCCGGCAGGTCGGTGAACTTGTGGATGGGCAACACCAGCGCATCCTTGAAGGTGCCGTACTCCACTTCCTGCAGATTGCGCGTATCGAGCATCACCACCGGCTTGCCGGCATCGTCATGCCCCTGCCGCAGCCAGCGCTGCACGGTGGCCGGATCCACCGCCGGCGCACGCGGATAGTCCAGCGGCTGGCCGTCATCACGGCGGAAGCTGATGATCTCGTCCTTCACCTTGGCCTTCAGCCGGGCGAACGGCTGGTGCTCGCTGAAGCTGGTCTTGACCCGCATATCGGCAAAGCGCGCGTCAGAGCGCAGCGCTGCGTAGAAACCCTCGACCGCCTCTGGCGCACCCGCCAGGAACAGGTTCAGCCCCTCGCCCGCCACCAGGATCGTGCCGCGCAGCTGTGCCGCCTCGGCACGCGCCAGCAGCTGGTCACACAGGGCCTGAGGGGCGTCGATGACGGCGAAATGGTAGGCAGCGGTATTGGCGATCATCCCGCCATTTTAGCGCCTCCCGCCCGCACAGACAGATTCAGGGGTCAGTGCCCTCTGCGCAGCAGAGGGATCCGACCCCAAGCCCGGCAGACACCCGGAATCTGTCAGGGGTGGGGCGGTGTGGGCAGGCGGGGGCGCAGAGCGCCATGGATGGCGCTCTACGAGGCACGCAGGAGCAGCTTTTGCCGTCCCCCGCCTGCCCACACC
>NZ_JBMRFR010000021.1:0-61689 GCF_049384845.1 Stenotrophomonas sp. CASM101
CTCTATCCGGGGGTCGGACGTCATGTGCGTTGGGTTTCCAAGTGGAAAGAGGGGTCAGATCCGTTTTCCGCAGGAAAACGGATCTGACCCCGGAAGTGACCTGGCTTTTGTTTTTTGCTTTTCTTTCTTCAATCCGGGGTGGACGCGCACGGAAATTTTCCGTGGCCGGGAGGGTGGGCTGCGCAGGGGCGTGAGCCGCATGGGCCCGAGGCATGCCTCGGGCGGGTTGGGCAGGACGCCCATCCCCGGTCTTGCCGTGTGCGCAGGACAGCGCACACGAGCAAGCGGCGATCGAGCCTACAAGGACGTATTCACGGCGTCCCCTGCGCAGCCCACCCTCTCGGCCAACCCTCAGTAACCCAGCGCTTCGACCGACCACCCCGAGGGGCTTCGCCGTTGGCTTGATATCCAGATACCCCGTAAACGAAAACGCCCCAGCGCAGGGCCGGGGCGTCTTCGTCCGTCAGGTCAGGCAGGCATCAGAACTCCTGCCAGTCTCCGTCGGCCAGTTCGGTGGCCATCGGGCGACCACCCGCGGTGCGCCGGGCCGGCGGTGCGACCGGTGCCGGAGCGACCGGCGCCGTGGCGCGCGGGGCAGGGGCAGCGACGACGCGCGGGGCGGCCACGACCTCGGCTTCGTCCACCACGAAGATCGACACGGCCTCGCTGAGGTGGCCGGCCTGTTCTTCCATGGCGCGGGCGGCGGCGGTGGCTTCCTCCACCAGAGCAGCATTCTGCTGCGTGGTCTCGTCCATCTGCACTACGGTCTGGTTGACCTGCTCGATGCCGGCGCTCTGTTCCTGCGAGGCGGCGGAGATCTCGGCCATGATGTCGGTCACGCGCTGCACCGAGGCGACGATCTCGCCCATGGTGGCGCCAGCCTTGTGCACCAGCGCCGAGCCATCGTTGACCTTGCCGACCGAGTCGTCGATCAGGCCCTTGATTTCCTTGGCGGCGGCGGCCGAGCGCTGGGCGAGGGTACGCACTTCGCTGGCAACCACGGCGAAGCCACGGCCCTGTTCGCCGGCACGGGCGGCTTCCACCGCGGCGTTCAGTGCCAGGATGTTGGTCTGGAACGCGATGCCGTCGATGACGCTGATGATCTCGGCGATTTTCTTCGACGAGGCTTCGATGGCCGACATGGTGGTAACCACCTGGCCGACCACCTCACCGCCCTGCGAGGCGACGCCATGGGCGCCGATGGCGAGCTGGTTGGCTTGGCGGGCGTGTTCGGCGTTCTGGCGCACGGTGGAGGTCAGTTCCTCCATCGAGGCTGCGGTTTCTTCCAGATTGGCGGCCTGCTGTTCGGTACGGCGCGACAGATCGCTGTTGCCCGAGGCGATCTCGCCGGCGGCCGAGCTGATCGCGCGGCTGGACTGCTTGATGCGGGTGACGATCTCGCTCAGCTGCGCGGCTGTGGCGTTGGCATCGTCGCGCATACGGGCGAACACACCCTGGTAGTCGCCATGCATGCGCACGGTCAGGTCACCCTGCGACAGTGCGGCGAGCAGGCCGGAGATCTGTTCGATGCTGCCGGCGTTGGCGTCCAGCAGGCCGTTGATCTGCTGGGCCAGCTGCAGGAAGAAGCCTTCCTTGTCGGTGGCGTCAATGCGGCCAGACAGGTCGCCGGCGGCGGCCTGGGCGATCACGCGGGCCACTTCCGCTTCAACCTGCGCTTCCTGGGTACGGTCGCGCCATTCCACCACGTAGCCGACAGTGTCACCGTCCTCATTGCGGATGGTCGAGACGACCTGGGCAAACTGGGCGTCGCCATACTGCATCGGGCGGCGGGCGACACCGTGCGCCTTCAGGTTGCCCAGCAGGGTCTGGTCCATTTCGCCACGGTGCTCAAGCACGGTGACCGGCTTGCCGATCAGCGAGGCCTGGGCATCGAAGTCCGGCAGGTCGCGGCGCACGTCGTCCTGGTACTGGCTCAGGGTCTGCTGCAGGGCGCGATTGGTGTAAACGATGGTGTTGCTGGTATCAGTCAGGTACACGCCGGTGGAGCTGTAATCCAGCGCGGTGCGGATGCGCAGGTTCTCGCGGGCGACCGCCTGGTCGGTCTCGATGCGTTCGCGCAGGTCGCGCTGCATGCGCTGCATGGCCTGCATCAGTTCGCCTACCTCGTCCTGGCGGCTGACGTCGATATGGCCATCGAGCTTGCCACCGGCGACGTCGTTGGCGACCGAGACGGCGCCGCGCACGCTGCCGACCAGTGCGCGGGCGAACAGCCAGACCAGCACCAGGCCGAGCGCGGCGCCACCCAGCAGGGCGATCACGGTCAGCACGGCCGAGGCGGAATAGGTGGACGCGGCCTGTTCGCGCGAGGCGCGGGCCAGGCGGTTGTCTTCGGCGATCAGCGCTTCCAGTGCCGAGGCGGCCTTGCGGTGCTTGGTGCGGGTTTCGCCGACGAAGGTATCGATGGCATCGTCCGGCAGGTCCAGTTCCAGCATCTCGGTGACACTGTCATAGGAGGCCAGGGCGTCCTTCCACTCCTTGGCGAAGGTGTCGAACAGCTTCTTCTGCTGCGCGTTGTCGACCAGCTTCGGGTACTCCTTGATCGACTTGTCCATGCTCGCGCGCAGCTCGACGCCCTGCTTGCGTGCATCGGACTTGACGTCGTCGCTGGCCCGGATCAGTTGCTGGTAGGCGGCATTGCGGTATTCGCCCAGCATGCCGCGCATCTCGCCGGCGAGGCGGATGCTCTCCATGCGTGAACCGGCCAGCTCGGTGGTGACGTTGTTCAGCGAATGCAGGCCGCGATAGGCGACGATGCCCTGCAACAGCATCACCAGCAGGAGGACGCCGAAAGTCAGCAGCAGCTTCGGCATCAGTTTCAGGTTGTTGATCCACGGCATGGGCGTTGCGAGCTCCTAAGGCAGACGCGCCCGGGCATCGGGCCCGGTTGCAGCAGAAACCACGCCGGCACCAGCACCGGCGTGGTCCGACGGACAGCGGATTACTTGATGTTGGCCAGCTTCAGGCCAGCCGGCGAGCTGACTTCGATTTCCGCGCGCGAGGCGTCACGCTGGATCTTGCCGATCACGCAGACGGTCTTGCCTTCCAGGGTTTCCAGCGGGAAGGAGAACTTGCTGCGGTTCTCGCCGGCGATGCGGGCCGAGAAGGTGTGGCGCGGGAAGGCGCCGCCCATGTAAAGGAAGGTCGGCTGGCCTTCGGAACCTTCTGCGTAGCGGGCCTTCTCGACCTTGCCGCAGACCATGCCGTCCTTGCCGACCGAGCGCGGTGCCAGTTCCGGCGGGATCATATCGGCCGACTGGGCGAACGCGGAGGAAGCGGTGGTGGCCAGGACAGCGGCCGAAACGAACGCAAGCAGGGACTTCATCGAGGTATATCTCCGGGGATGGTGATGGTCGTTCCGGTTCTGCGCGCTCCTGCGCGACCGGCTTCTGTCCCCCTATCGGCACTGCCGGGGAGAACTGAAGGGTTTTGTGACCGGAACGTGAAGCAGGTCCGCTCGGTCAGGCAGCAGCGTCTTCGGCAAGGGCGTTCTGCCCCATGTCGGCGCTGTCGAGCAGCGTCTCGATGTCCAGCAGGATCAGCATGCGGTCGTCGTGGGTGCCGATGCCGGAGATGAAGCGGGTGTCGACGGCAGCACCGAATTCCGGGGTCGGACGGATCTGCTCGGCCGACAGCGGGATGACGTCCGAAACGCTGTCGACCACGATGCCGACCACGCGGTCTTCGACGTTCAGCACGATCATCACGGTGAAGGCGTCGTAGCGGGCATTGTCCAGGCGCAGCTTCAGGCGCAGGTCGATGACCGGCACGATGGTGCCACGCAGGTTGATCACGCCCTTGATGTAGTCCGGGGCATCCGGCACCCGGGTGACGGCGTCGTAGCCACGGATTTCCTGCACCTTGAGGATGTCCACGCCGTAGTGCTCGTCACCAAGGGTGAAGCTGAGGAATTCGCCACCGGCGCTGGCGGCGGAGTTGGTCTTGTCGTTCATCGAGGGGTCCTGGTTCTGCCGGAAGTCCCGGTGTCAGGCTCGATATCGGCGCCGCGTGGGGGGACTTTAGGTGCCGGGGGAGAGGCATCCACGCATGGCGTGGATCTACCGCGGCGCGGCCGGCACGCGCATATGGCGTGGATCCGCCGAAGTTCGGTAGTGCCGGCCGCTGGCCGGCGACGGCATCATGCGAGTTGCCGGCCGCCGGCCGGCAGGAACGGTCGAACGGGCCTCAGAGCTCGCCGTTGCGGCGTGCCTTGCGCTGGCGGTCGATGCGGAAGATGTAGCGCTGGATGGCGCTGTCGGCGCCGCGCGGCAGGGTGTCAAAGCGCATGCCTACCCGCTTGATCTCGATCCCGTTGGGTTGGCGCTGCGGCAACAGGTTGCAGACAACCAGCCCGATCTCCAGGTCCGGGCCGTCGGGCAACGACAGCACCGCCGGGTAGCGCTTCTGCAGGCTGAACACTGCGCAATCGGTTGGCACGGCGACCGCCAGGCCGCCGCCACTGATGTCCACCACCCGCATCGACAGGGCGTCGGCGCGGCTCTCGCCGGCGGGGATCCGCAGTTGGGGCGAATCGGTGACGGGGGTTTCCAGCCGGTACATCTCACGGCGTTGCAGATGCACCAGTTCGTCCGGAAGGGGGGCGCGGAAGGCAACGTGTCCATCGTTGTCCACGCGCTCCAGCGCGTGCAGGCGGAACCGCACGAGGACACGCTCGAGCTGGGCGAAGCACAGCAGATGGTCGGCCTGTTCGGCGGCGCGGTTGGAAGCCTCCTGCGGGCTGCCATCGAGCAGCAGGTAGTCTTCATCCTCTTCGAGTTCGAGCAGTGCGGTCGGGAACGACCGGTCGCGGCCGTCGATATGGGCATTGATCAGTGATCGCTGGTCGATCAGCGAGCGCAGCAGCTGGCGCAACTGGCGCGGGTTGCGGACCAGGAAACGTTCGTCGGCGGCATCAGCCGCGTGGACATCATGCACTGCAGTGTGGTTGCCGTCGGACATGGAATCTACGGTCAGGGGCGGGCGCCAGCACGCGTTGGCGCGAGGCTCGATGGGGATATCGACCTCTGCACCGGATTATGAAGTGGGATTTGCATCACTTTCCATGCGTAAGGGGCCAGACCCCTCTCCCGAAGGAAAAGGGTCCGTCCCTGGCGACATCAGAACTCCTGCCAGTCGCCGTCTGCAGCCAGCGCCGACTGGGCTGTCGCGGTGCGCAGCGTACGTGCCGGGGCCGCCTTCACGGCCGGTGCGGCAGCTGCGACCTGGCGTGGTACCGGCGCCGCCAGCGGACGCGCCGGAATGGCCGTCGTGCCCTGCGATGCCAGCCGGAAGCGGGCCACGGCTTCGCCCAGCTGCACGGCCTGGTCTTCCATCGCACGCGCGGCGGCGGTGGCTTCCTCCACCAGCGCAGCGTTCTGCTGGGTGGTTTCGTCCATCTGCACCACGGTCTGGTTGACCTGCTCGATGCCGGCGCTCTGTTCCTGCGATGCGGCGGAGATCTCGGCCATGATGTCGGTCACGCGCTGCACCGAGGCGACGATCTCGCCCATCGTGCTGCCGGCCTGGTGCACCAGGCTGGAGCCTTCGGCGACCTTGCCCACCGAGTCGTCGATCAGGCCCTTGATTTCCTTGGCGGCGGCGGCCGAGCGCTGGGCGAGGGTGCGTACTTCGCTGGCGACCACTGCGAATCCGCGACCCTGTTCACCGGCACGCGCGGCTTCCACCGCGGCGTTCAGTGCCAGGATGTTGGTCTGGAACGCGATGCCGTCGATGACGCTGATGATCTCGGCGATTTTCTTCGACGAGGCTTCGATGGCCGACATGGTGGTAACCACCTGGCCCACCACCTCACCGCCCTGCGAGGCGACTCCATGCGCGCCGATGGCGAGCTGGTTGGCCTGGCGGGCGTGTTCGGCGTTCTGGCGCACGGTGGAGGTCAGTTCCTCCATCGAGGCGGCAGTCTCTTCCAGGTTGGCGGCCTGCTGCTCGGTACGGCGCGACAGGTCGCTGTTGCCGGACGCAATCTCGCCAGCGGCGAGGGTGATGCTGGAGGCACTGGCCTGGATCTGGCTGACGATCTGGGTCAGCTGTGCGACGGTGGTGTTGGCGTCGTCACGCATGCGGGCGAACACGCCGTTGAACTGGCCGTCCATGCGCGCGGTCAGATCGCCGGCGGCGATCGATTGCAGCAGCTGCGAGAGCTGGCCGAGGTTGCCGTCGGCGACCTGCATCATGCTGTTGAGCTGCTCGATCATCACGCGGAAGTCGTGATCGAAGCGCTGCGCGTCACCGCGCTGGCTGAAGTCGCCGGCGGCGGCGGCCGAGGCCAGCTGCTGGATCTGCGTGTTGATGGCCAGCAGGCTGGCCTTGGCCGCATCCATCGACTCGTGCAGGATCGCGCGGCTGCCGGGCAGGCGGCGGGCGTCCGGGGCGAGGTTGCCGATGGCGTATTGGTTGAGCACTTCAATGGCATCGACGATCGCATCGAGGTGTTCGAAGATCACCGTGTTGATGCCGCTGGCCAGCTGGCCGTAGACGCCCGGGAAGTCTTCCGGAATACGGTGGCTGATGTCCGGGCCGGCATGCATCTGTGCCATCAATTGGGTCTGTTCGCTGAAGCGGCGCAGCATCGCGGTCATGTCGGCGGTGGCTGCCAGCATGCGGCCAGCCTCGTCCTTGCCGGTGCTCTGGGTGGTGACGCTGAGGTCGCCGCGTGCGACGGCCTGGATGGCGTTCACGGCCTTGCCGAGCGGGCCGACCACGGCGCGCGAGATGACCGCCGCCAGTGTTGCGGCGACCACAACCAGCAATACGACGGCGGCAATGATCGCCAGCATGCTGTTGCGGTGGGTGGCATTGGCGTTGTCGATCTTGCCCTGCATCAGCGAGCTGCTGTACGCGCCCAGTGCCTTGAGGTCTTCAAAGGCCTTGCGGCGCAGCGGGCGCGACTGGTCGTCGGAGATCTGCCGTGCGACGACGCCATCGCCGGCGGTGGCCGCTTCGCGCAGCTTGGCATTGGCTGCGAAGTAGCCATCAACGTCGGCCTGCACGGCGCGGTAGAGCTCGCGCTCCTTGGCGCCGGCCGGCAGCTTGGCGTATGCGGCCAGCTGTTCGCGCACGACGGCGGCGGTGTCATCCATGCGCTTGTTGTAGTCGGCCACCTTCTCGGGCTGGTCCAGCATGCTCAGCTGGGCCAGCTCATAGGTGCGGAACTCACCCAGCTGCGAGCGCACTTCGCCGAGGTACTGCACGGACGGAATATCGTTGGAGGCCATCGCGCTCAACTGCGCGTTGGCCTCGGACAGGCGGACCAGGGCGAAGGCGCCCAGTACGACGGTCATCAAGGTGGTGAGGGTGAACCCCACGGCCAGCTTGCGGGCGATGGGCAGATCTTGGAACCACTTCATGCAGGGTGCTCCAGGTGGGCAGAGTGCCGGCGTCTGTGCGCCGGTTTGGGGGTGGTTGCAGAGCGAACGGTGGTTCCCGGTGGGGTTCGGTGACGGCCGTCAATGCGAAATAACGGCGCCGTCCGCGTGGACTTTATGGACGCAGATCACATTCGGTTGCGTAGGGATGACAGCGCGAAAGCCTTGCAGGGGCGTGGTTTCGCTTGGATGAAGTAGTTGCGCCCGCAACCATCATGGCGACGGAGTTCACAGAAGTGATGGGGTCGGATCCCTTTCCTGCGGAAAGGGATCCGACCCCCTTGGCAGAGCGCGCACAAACAAAAACCGCCGCCCCGGAGGGCGGCGGTCCATGGTTCGCATGCAGCGTGGATCAGGCCGCCTGCGGCATCCGCAGCGAGCGCACCAACCCACCGATGTCGACGATCAGCGCGACCCGCCCGTCGCCGAGGATGGTGGCGCCGGACACTCCGCCGATGCGGCGGTAGTTGTTCTCGATGTTCTTCACCACGACCTGCTGCTGGCCGACCAGTTCGTCCACCTCCAGCGCGATCTTCTGGCCATCACCTTCGACCACCACCACCAGCGATTCGCTGCCGGGTGCGCGGTTGCCGTAGCCGTAGTACTCGCTCAGCGAGAGGATCGGCAGGTACTCGCCACGCACGCGCAGCACGCGGCCCTCGCCGGCCATGCTGCGGATGTCCTCGGCCTGCGGCTGCAGCGCCTCCAGCACGTACGCCAGGGGCAGGATCAGGGTTTCGCCGGCCACCGCCACGGTCATGCCATCGAGGATGGCCAGGGTCAGCGGCAGGCGGATCAGCGTGCGGGTGCCGGTACCGAGGCTGCTTTCGATCTGCACCTCGCCGCCCAGTGCCTGGATGTTGCGGCGGACCACGTCCATGCCGACACCACGCCCGGACAGGTCGGTGACCGCATCGGCCGTGGAGAAGCCTGGCTGGAAGATCAGGTCCCAGACCTGTGAATCGGTCGGGTTGTCCGGCACGGCCAGGCCGCGTTCGTGAGCCTTGGCCAGGATCTTGGCGCGGTCCAGGCCACGGCCATCGTCGCTGACTTCGATGACGATATGGCCGCCCTGATGCGAGGCTGCCAGCGTGATCGTGCCGGTCTCGTCCTTGCCCGCACCGCGGCGGACGTCGGGCATTTCCAGGCCGTGGTCGATCGAGTTGCGTACCAGATGCACCAGCGGATCGGCGATCTTCTCGATCAGGCCCTTGTCCAGTTCGGTGCCTTCGCCGACGGTGCGCAGGCGGACCTGCTTGCCGAGGCGGCTGGACAGGTCCCGGACCAGGCGCGGGAAGCGGCGGAACACCGCATCGACGGGCAGCATGCGCACGCCGATCACCGCTTCCTGCAGGTCGCGGGTGTTGCGTTCAAGCTGGTCCAGGCCGGCGAACAGGCTCTCGGCGTGGACCGGGTCCAGCGCGTGCGAGACCTGCTTGAGCATGGCCTGGGTGATGACCAGTTCGCCGACCAGGTTGATCAGCGCATCGACCTTGTCGACGCTGACGCGGATCGAGGTTTCCGCTTCCTGGCTGGCACCACCGCTGGCGGCAGGCGCGGCAGGTGCCGACGGCGCCGCTGCCACCGGAGCGGGGGCCTGGGTGGCCAGGCTTGGCGGCGCGGCCGGTCGGATGTCCAGTTCGCAGTCGTCCAGCACCCAGGCGAAGGTGTCTTCGATCTTGCTGCGCGGCACCTTGCCGACCAGGCCCAGATCCCACGCCAGGTGGGCCTCCAGCGGGTCGAGCTGGGCGAAGCCGGGCAGGCGTTCCATGCGCGCGGCGACCTGCAGCGAGCCGAGGTGTTCCAGCTCGCGGATGATGCGCAGCGGGTCGTTGCCGCTCATGAACAGCGACGGCGCCGGAGTGAAACCGATCTGCCAGGCTTCGGGGGTATCGTCCACCTTGGCCGCTGCCGCGACCGGAGCGCTCGATGCGGCCTGGCCGGAGAGAACGGCTTCCAGGCGCGCCTTCACTGCGGCGACAGCGGCGGGGTCGGCAGCCTGGCCGTGTTCGGCTTCGCGCAGCAGGGCGCGAAGCACATCCACCGAAGACAGCATGGCGTCGACGGCATGGCCTTCCAGCGACCGCTTGCCGGCACGCAGCTCATCGAGCAGCGTTTCCAGCACGTGGGTCAGGCCGGCGATGGCATCGAAGCCGAAGGTGCCGGCGCCGCCCTTGATCGAATGGGCGGCGCGGAACACCGAATTGATGATCTCCGCGTCCTGCTGCCCCGATTCCAGGGCCAGCAGGCCAGCCTCCATCGCGTCGAGGCCTTCGCGGCTCTCCTCGAAGAAGGTGGCGTGGAAGCGTTGCAGGTCCATGCTCATGGCAGTGGCGGTCCGGAAGCGAAGAAGGGGAGCGGTGCGGGGCGATCAGCCCAGCACTTTCTGCACGGTGGCGACCAGCTGTTCGGGATTGAACGGCTTGACCAGCCAGCCGGTGGCACCGGCGGCCTTGCCTTCGGACTTCTTGTCGGCGGCCGATTCGGTGGTCAGCATCAGCAGCGGGGTGAACTTGTAGTCCGGCAGCTGGCGCAGTTCGCGGATCAGCGCGATGCCGTCCATGTTCGGCATGTTGACGTCGGTGACCACCGCGTTGAAGCGCTGGCCCTTGGCGCGACCCAGCGCGACCGCGCCGTCTTCGGCTTCTTCGACGGCAAAACCGGCCGAGGTGAGGGCGAAGGAAACCATCTGGCGCATCGACGCCGAATCGTCCACCACCAAGATACGTGCGCTCATGCAGCGTTCTCCACAGATTTCAGGTTGTCATGGGTTGCGTCCAGGCCCAGGGCCTGGGTGACGCCCAGCAGGCGCGCGGCGTCACGGAAGGTTGCGGTGCAACCGTGGAAGCCGGTGCCCAGGCCGGCCTCGCGGCGGGCCTGCACGAATGCACACAGCACCTGCACGGCGGCCGTGTGGATGCGGGCGACCTGGCTTGCATCCAGGGTCAGCTCGCCTGCCTGCGCCACCAGCGGGGCGAGGCGGTTCTTGAGCTCGGTGCTGCTCTCGATGCCGAGATCCCCACCCAGTTCGACAGTGCTCATCGTTGCTCCGGACAAACGGTTCCGTGATCCATAACGGCACCCCGGCAGGGTTCTTTAGGGGAATCGACGCGGTGCGTCCCCGACAGGCACCGCGTCGGCGCAAAGCGCCGACTCAACTCAACAGCCGTGTGGCGTCGAGCAGGATCATCGGACGCTGGCTGACCCGGGCGACGCCACGGAACAGGTCGTTGGAAATCTGGCAGATGCGCGCGGTATCAGGCGGCTCGATCTGCGAGTCGGTAAGGTTGGCGACATCTTCCACTGCCGACACGCGCAGGCCGATGGTTTCGCCGTCTTCCTCCAGCACCACGATGCGGGTCTGCGAATCGTCTTCGGCAGCGGCCGCACCCAGGTGCAGGCCGAGATCCATCACCGGTACCACCTGGCCCCGAAGGTTCATGATGCCGAGCATCGCTGGTGCGGTGCCGCGCAATGGCAGCAGGGGAACTGGCAGCACCACTTCCTGCACCTTCAGCAGTTCCAGCGCATAAGCCTGGGTGCCGCAACGCAGGCGCAGCCAGCGCGAGGTGCGCTCGCCGGCGCGGCGGTTCTGCGGATGCGGGCTGCTGGCGGGCTGGAGAGCCTGTGCCTGCAGTTCCTGCCAGGTGCCGGGACGGTTGGTGGCCGGGGCATCCACGGCAACGCGGGGCGGCGGCGCGACGGCAGCGGGCGCAGCCGGGGCAGGCGCGGGCGCAGGGCGCGGCGCCGGGGGCGCTACCACGGCCGGGGGCGGCGTGGGGACATCCGCGCCGCCGGCAGCGGCCTCGAACGCTGCCTGCAGGCCGGGGCTGTCAGTGTGGGCGAGGTGATGGCTGTCGGCCGCGTCGGTCTCGTAGATCACTTCGTCGGGCAGGTCGTCCCAGGTGGGCTCCGGGCCGGCCTTGGCCGGGGCCGTCTCGTGGATCACCTCGTCAGGCAGATCATCCCAGGTCGGTTCCCGCTCGGGAGCGGCGACCGGCATTGCGGCGGCCTCGAAGGCGGCCTCCAGTGTTGCGTCGTCCTCTGCCGGTGCAACGGCAACAGTCTCCGTTTCGTAGATCACCTCGGCAGGCAGATCGTCCCAGGTGGGTTCGCGCCCGGCCGTTGCGGCGGCCTCGAAGGCGGCTTCGAGCGCGGCGTTGTCCGCGGCAGGCGCCGCGGCGACGGTGTCGGTTTCGTAGATCACCTCGGCCGGCAGGTCATCCCAGGTCGGCTCATGGTCCGGTTGCGATATGCTGGCCGGGGCCGGGGCCGGGGCGACGCTGTCAGGCGTTGGAAGCACGACGGCCGGAGCGATCGCTTCGCCCAGCAGTTCGTCCAGATAGTCGTCCAGTACGCCGGTGCTGTTCATGCGGCCTGCTCCAGGGCGCGGGCATCCTCACCGAGGATCCAGTTCAGTGCGCGGCGATAGGCGGCCAGGCCGCGGCCCGGGTACTCCTCACCAACGCTGGGCAGGGTCAGGCCTGCGGCATTGCTGATGCGGGTGTCGATCGGAATGGCGTCTTCCCACACGCGGGTGCCATGGCGATCCTGCATGGTGCGCAGCGACTCGTTGCCGGCGCGGGTGCGGCGGTCGAACAGGGTCGGCAGGATCGAGATCGGCAGCGGGCGGCGGCGCGAGCGCTCGACCATCTCGCCGGTGCGGACCATGCCGTCCAGGCCATGCAGGGCCAGCGGCTCGGCCTGGGTGGGGATGATCAGGCGGTCGGCAGCGGCCAGCGCGTTGATCATCAACAGGCCAAGGGTGGGGGCACAGTCCAGCAGGATGTAGTCGTGCTGGCCCTGGTGGCGCGCCAGTGCGTTCTGCAGGGCCAGGCCGAGGCCGGGCTGGTTGGCGCTGCGGCGCTCCAGCGTGGCCAGCGCCGACTGCGCGCAGACATAGTCCAGGCCTTGGATGCTGCTGGCATGGCACAGGCTGGAAAGATCGGCCGGCGGAGCGCCGAACAGTTCCAGCACGCCGGCCGGCGGCGGATCCACCGGTACGCCGAAGGCGCGGCTGAGCGAGGCGTGCGGATCGAGATCGATCAGCAGCACGCGATGGCCCAGCGCGGCCAGGCCGCGGCCGAGGGCGAGGGTGGTGGTGGTCTTGCCGACTCCGCCCTTCTGGTTGGCGATTGCCCAGATGCGCATCGGTTTACTCCTTCATTGCCGGGGGAACGGCGGCGCCGACGCGGCTGCCAGCCGGCACCGGCGGCAACTTCACCGGTGCGATGGGGGAGGTGGGGGCGCTGGCCGAAGTTGCGGCGGCTTGTTCGGTGGTGCTGTTGTCGACGGCGCCGGTGGCCGCATTGAGGCGCTGGCCGAGCGGATCCACCGAATGCGAGGTGTCGGCCAGGATGATGACCATCACCCGGCGGTTGCGGTTGCGCCCCTGCGCGCTGTCGTTCTCTTCGCGCGGACGAAACTGGCCATAGCCGACCATCGCCAGCCGCGACGGCTGCAGGCCCTGGTCGGCGAACAGATGCACCACGCTGGCGGCGCGTCCGGCCGACAGTTCCCAGTTCGAAGGGAAGGTGGCGGTGGCGATCGGCACGTTGTCGGTGTGGCCTTCCACGCGCACGCTGTTGGGCACGTCACGCAGCACCTCGGCGAGGCTGGCCAGCGTCTGCCGTGCATGCACGTCCAGCGCGGCCGAGCCGGTGGGGAACAGGATGTCGCTGTTGATCTCCACTTCAATCCACAACTCGGTGCGGCGCACGCTGATCATGCCGCGGTCGATCAGCGGCGCCAATGCAGCGGTGAGGCGGTCGGCGATGCTGTTGAGCTGGCGCTCGGCACGGGCGATCTGTTCCTGGTTGTGCACGGAGACCGGCATGCGCATCTGCGAGGCCATCGACGGCAGCAGGGTCGGGTCGTGCGACGGCGCCGGCGCGGAGGGGCCGATCTTGGTGCCGGACTTGATCACCGAAGGGCTGTCCCAGCCGCCACCCTGCACCTGCTTGTTCCCCACCTGCACCGGGTTGATGGTGCGCGGTGCGCCACCGAAGGCATCGGTGAGCGCGTCGGCCATGATCCGGTACTTGCCCTCGTTGACCGAGGAGATCGCGTACATGACCACGAAGAAGGCGAGCAGCAGCGTCATCAGGTCGGCATAGGGGATCGCCCATGCTTCATGGTTGGCATGCTCTTCGTGGTGCTTGCGGCGGGCCATGTCAGTGCAGGAAGCCGGAAAGGTTGGTTTCGATGTTGCGCGGGTTCTCGCCCTGGGCGATCGAAATCAGGCCTTCAATGACCATTTCGCGGTCGCGGGTGTTGTGCGAGATCACACTCTTGAGCTTGGCAGCCACCGGCAGGAACAGCAGGTTGGCCGAGGCGATGCCGTAGATGGTGGCGGTGAACGCGGCGGCGATGCCGTGGCCGAGCTTGCTCGGGTCGGCCAGGTTCTTCATCACCGCGATCAGGCCGAGCACGGCACCGATGATGCCGAGTGTCGGTGCGTAGATGCCCATCGCTTCGAAGACCTTGGCGCCGGCCTGGTCCTGGTGTTCCTGGCTGCCCAGTTCGATTTCCAGCATGTGCCGCATCGATTCGGGCTCGACGCCGTCCACCAGCAGCTGCAGGCCCTTGCGCAGGAACGGGTCCTGCTGCGCTTCCACCTGCGATTCCAGGCCCAGCAGGCCCTGGCGGCGGGCGATGTTGCTCCACTCGACGATCTGCTGGATCAGTTCACGGCGATCGCTGTGTGGCGGGCGTACGACCCAGCGCACGATCTTGAACGCATGCTTGAACACCGCCGGCGAGGTATGCAGCAGGATCGCGGCGACGGTGCCGACGATGACGATCACGAACGCCGCAGGCGACCACAACGACGCCAGGCCGGCGCCCTTGAGGATGCTGCCGCCGACCAGCGAGGCCAGGGCGAGAAAGAGTCCAATGAGGCTGAGTCTATCCATGGTTCCGGTATCGGCGTGTATGAATGGGACTTGAGACACCGGTAGATCGCGTACAGACGGTAGTCACAGTTTTTCGGGTCGCCGGGCATGGCCCTGGCGGGGTTCAACGCAGCCCGTCCACGTCCAGGATCAGGGCCATGCGACCATCGCCGATCAAGGTTGCACCGGCATAACCGCGCAGGCCGCGCAGGGCCTTCGGCAGTGGCTTGATGACCACTTCCTCACGCCCGCGCACCTGGTCCACGACCAGCCCGAAGCGGGCTTCGCCGGCCTGCAGCACCACGATGGTCAGCAGGGTTGACGCGGCCGGTGTCACATCCAGCCACTGGCGCAGGTCGACCAGCGGCAGGGTGTGCGAGCGGCGATCAAGTACGGCGCGGCCATCGAACCAGCCCAGCGAGGTGCGCGGCGCGTGCAGCACTTCCATCACGCGTGCCAGGGGTAGTGCGTAGACGTCCTCGCCGGCCTGCACCAGCAGGGTCGGCAGGATCGCCAGGGTGAGCGGCACGCGGATCAGGAAGCGGCTGCCACGACCCAGTTCCGACTGGATCTGGATCTGGCCGCTCAGTTCGCGGATGCGCGACTGCACCACGTCCATGCCGACGCCACGGCCGGAGATATCGGTGACCTGCTGCTTGGTCGAGAAGCCCGGCAGGAACACCAGGTGCAGGCACTCCTCGCTGCTCAGGCGGGCGGCGGCTTCCGGATCGATCAGGCCCTTCTCGCGCGCCTTGGCGCGCAGCTTCTCCGGGTCGATGCCGGCACCATCGTCCTGCACCTCGATGCTGACGTAATCGCCTTCCTGCTGGGCCGACAGGCGCACATGGCCCATCCGCGGCTTGCCCTGCGCCTCGCGCAGGTCGGGCATTTCCACACCGTGGTCGATGGCGTTGCGGACCAGGTGCACCAGCGGGTCGGCCAGCGCCTCGACCAGGTTGCGGTCGAGCTCGGTCTCGGCACCGATCAGCTCCAGGTCCACTTCCTTCTTCAGCGAGCGGGCAACGTCGCGGGCGACCTTGGGGAACCGCGAGAAGACCTTGCCCACCGGCTGCATGCGGGTGCGCATCACCGCCGATTGCAGGCGCGCGGTGGCGATATCCAGCGTCGACACGGCGCGGTCCAGCTCTTCATCGCGCAGGCGTGCACGCAGGGTCTTGAGCCGATTGCGCGACAGCACCAGTTCGCCGATCAGGTTGACGATCGCGTCCAGGCGTTTGGTATCAACGCGCACCGTGTGTTCGGCCTCGGCCAGCGGCTTGGCCGCCGGCTTGGCCACGGGTGCCGGTGCAGCGACCGGGCGCGGCGCGGGCGCCGGCGCCGGTGCCAGGACTGCAGCAGGCTTGGCACCCGGTGCGGCGCCACCGTGCAACTGGTCGAGCAGGGCTTCGAACTCGTCCTCGCTGATCAGGCCGTCGTCGGCTTTTTTTGCCGGCGCGATCGCAGTCGGAGCATTGCCACCGTGCAGCTGGTCGAGCAGCGCCTCGAATTCGTCGTCGGTGATCAGGTCGCTGCCCCCCGCGGCGGGTGCTGCGGCGGCGGCGGGCGCAGCCACGGCACCCCCGTGCACGTCGAACTGGGCGATCAGGTCCGGCGGCGCATAGCCCGGCTCGGTGCCGGACGACACGGCGTCCAGCATCGACTGCAGGTAATCCAGTGATTGCTGGGCCGCGTCGAAGTGGTGGGCCTGCAGCACGGCCTGGCCGGCGCGCGCCGCGCCCAGCGCCTCCTCAGCGGCGTGGCACAGCTCGACCATGGCAGTGACGCCGAGGAAGCCGGCGCCGCCCTTGAGCGTGTGGTAGCCGCGGAACACCGCATTGAGCTGGTCGCTGTCCTGCGGTGCCTGCTCCAGCGACACCAGCTGTTCGCCGAGGCGGTCCAGGATCTCCTGCGCCTCGATGATGAAATCGGCAGTGATGTCGTCGGATACCGCGCTCATGCTTACAGCCCCAGATCCGACAACAGGTCGTCGGCGTCGTTCTGCGAGACCGCGTGGCGGTCCAGTCCCTTCAGTGCCGGCCCGGCCAGTGCCGGGTCGGTGCGATGCTGTTCCGGCGGCAGGCCGAGTGCGCCGAAGCCCTCGTGCACGCGGCGGACGATGCCGACCACGCGACGGATGATCTGCCCGGTCAGGTCCTGGTAGCTCTGGGTCAGGGCGATCTCGGTCAGGTTGTGGCGGATGCGCTCGAGCTGCGCGTCCTGGCCCGGCTGCAGGCCTTCGGCACGCAGCTGTTCGGTCAGGCTGCGGCATTCCTCGGCCAGGTCCAGGGTGCGGTGGGTGGCCTGTTCGGTCATCGCCACCACGTGGTCCAGGCGCGCGCAGGCGTCATCCAGCTCACCGGCCTCGCTGGGCACGGTCGGCAGTTCACCCAGCGCCTGTCCCAGCTCGCGGGCCAGCCGCGACAGGCCGCTCATCATCGGCTGCGTGCGCAGCGCGACCAGTCCGTCGATGCGTTGCCGCCAGGCAGCTTCGTCACCGGACTCCAGTGCGTCCAAGGCTTCCTGCAGGCGCAGGGCGAGGGCGTTCTTGTCGACCGTGGTATCCATCAGGCGCTGGCCGCCAGGCGTTCAAAGATCTTGCCGAGCTTTTCTTCCAGCGTCTGCGCGGTGAAGGGCTTGATGATGTAGCCGTTCACGCCGTTCTGGGCGGCTTCGATGATCTGTTCGCGCTTGGCTTCGGCAGTGACCATCAGCACTGGCAGGGTCTTCAGCTTGGCATCGGCGCGGATCGCCTTGAGCAGCTCGATGCCGGTCATCACCGGCATGTTCCAGTCGGTGACGACGAAATCGAACGACTGGCTCTGCAGCAGCGACAGCGCGGCATGCCCGTCCTCGGCTTCGGCGGTATTGGTGAAGCCAAGATCGCCCAGCAGGTTCTTGACGATGCGACGCATGGTCGAGAAGTCGTCGACGATCAGGATGCGCATGTTCTTGTTCAAAGCAGAGTTCCTTTGTTGTTCATTCCGGGTGGCCGGGGGCAGCCGCCTCGGGCATGTTCACTCTTCCAGGCCGGCGTCGGCCGCCTCGAAAATCTTCAATCGTCCACGCAGGCGCAGCACGGCCTGGCCGTGGATCTGGCAGACCCGCGACTCGCTCACGCCGAGCACCGCGCCGATCTCCTTCAGGTTCAGTTCCTGCTCGTAATAGAGCGAGAGCACCAGCTGTTCGCGCTCGGGCAGGTGGCCGATGGCCTTGCCCAGCTCGCGGCCGAACTCGCCGCGCTCCAGCACCTGCTGCGGGGTCGGGCCGCCCTGGGCGACGGTGTCCAGCTCGCCCTGGTCCTCGATGCGTGACTCCAGGCTCAGCACCTGGCCACGCGCGGCGTCTTCCATCAGCCGCAGGTATTCGGGCAGCGGCATCTCCATCGCGGCGGCCACTTCGGTGGCGCTGGCGGCACGGCCGGTGCTCTGTTCCAGGCGGCGGATGGTGGCAGCGGCGTCGCGTGCGCGGCGATGCACCGAGCGCGGCACCCAGTCGCCACGGCGGATCTCGTCGATCATCGAACCGCGGATGCGGATCGAGGCGTAGGTCTCGAACGAGGCGCCCTGGTCGGCGTCGTAGCTGCGCGACGCTTCGATCAGCCCCATCATGCCGGCCTGGATCAGGTCGTCCACCTCCACGCTCGCCGGCAGGCGTGCGGCCAGGTGGTGGGCGATGCGCCGCACCAGGTCCGAGTGCTGGGAGATGACCTCGTTGGCCGCCGAGCGCTGGACCTCCCGGTACTGGGCTGCGCCTTTCATGCGGCCACCCCGCGCTGCTTGAGAATGCGCTCGAGGAAGAACTCGACGCCGCCACGCGGTTCGGTCGGCGCCTGCCAGCGTGCGGTGCGGCGCGCGATCTCGGTGATCGCCAGCGCGGCCGGGCTGGACGGGTAGGCCTTCACCACCGGTTGCTGGCGCTGCACCGACAGGCGCAGCCAGTCGTCCTGCGGCACGCAGCCCAGGTAGTTCAGCGAGACATCGGCGAGGAACTTCTCGCACACGCGGGTCAGCTTTTCGTACAGCACGCGGCCCTCGTTGGGGTCGCGCACCATGTTGGCCACCACCTGGATGCGGTCCACGCCGCGCTCGCGCGACAGCACCTTGATCAGTGCGTAGGCGTCGGTGATCGAGGCCGGTTCGTCACAGACCACCACCACGGTGTCCTGCGCGGCCTGGCAGAAGGTCAGCACGCCGTCGGTGATGCCGGCGGCGGTATCGACCACCATGATGTCCAGCTCGCGTTCCAGTTCGGAGAACACGTTGACCAGGCCGACATGCTCGGCCGGGGCCAGCTCGGCCATGTGCCGGCGGCCGGAAGCGGCCGGGACCACCAGCACGCCGTTCGGGCCTTCGACGATGACGTCGTCCAGCGAGCAGCGGCCGGCCACCAGGTCGGCCAGCGTAAAGGTGGGGTTCAAGCCCAGGATCACGTCGATGTTGGCCAGGCCCAGGTCGGCGTCCAGCAGCAGCGTGCGCTTGCCCATGCCCGCCAGCGCCACAGCCAGGTTGGCCGAGACGTTGGTCTTGCCCACGCCGCCCTTGCCGCCGGTCACCGCGATGGTGCGCACAGGGCCGAGCGGCTCGCTGCGGGTGGCCGACAACGGGAAGGTCTTGGTCAGCTTGGCGTACTCACGCGACGGCATGGTTCAACTCCGGGTTGCAGGGCATATCGGCCGCTCGGCGCAAATCTTCAAGGCGAAGTACGAGATTGGCTGCACTGGCCCGGTGCAGGTCCTCCGGGACGTCCTGGCCATCGGTCACCCAGGTGATCGGCAGGGCATGGTCCACGGCCACAGACAGGGCGTTGCCGAAGCGGCCGGTCTCGTCCAGCTTGCTCAGCACCAGACCCTGCAGGTTGGCGGCGCCGAAGCGGCGGACCACCTCGTCCATGTCGCCGAAGCTGGTATTGGCCGGCAGCACCAGCAGGGTGCGCACCTGGCGGGCGGCACGCAGCCACTGCAGCTGGGCGGCCAGCGCGCGGTCGCGCGGGCCCAGGCCGGCGGTATCGATCAGCACCAGCTTGTAGTCCTTCAGGCGTTCCAGCAGCTGGTCCAGGTCGGTGCCGCTGTTGGCCTCGTGCACCGCGATGCCGAGCTGGCGGCCGTAGCCGTAGAGCTGCTCGCGGGCGCCGATGCGGGCGGTATCGGTGGTGACCAGGGCGACGTCACGCGGCGCGTGCTTCTCGGCGAATCGCGAGGCCAGCTTGGCGATGGTGGTGGTCTTGCCGGCGCCGGTCGGGCCGACCAGGGCGATCACGCCGCCTTCTTCCAGCGGGTCGACCGGGGCGATCGGCAGCTTGCGCGAGATCAGCCCCAGCATCAGGCCGCGGCCACGATGGGCTTCGGTCTCCAGCGGGATCTGCATGGCCACGTCGCGGGCCAGGCCGGCATCGAAGCCATATCCGTCCATCAGGTCCAACGCGGTGGCGCGCACCGGGCAGCCGCGCAGGCGCTCGTCGGTGAAGCGGTTCATCTCGCGCTCGATCACCTGGCGCATGCCGGCCACTTCCTGGCGCAACTGGCGGATCTCGGCGTCGTCCTGGGCGACCACCGTCAGCACCGGAGCCGGAGCCAGGGTGGGGGCCGGCGCGGTTTCGACAATGGCATCGGCCAACGCCGGTTCGCTGGCGGCGCTGGCCGGCTGCGCGTCGGCGACGGCAGCGGTCGGCAGCGGCGGCGGCTGCACGGCCGGAGCCACGCTTTCGTGATGCGCCTCGTGCGGCGGATCGATCTGGAAGCGGGCGCGGTTGGCCGGCACGGCGGCGGCCGGTGCAACGATGGCCTCGGCGAACGGCGCGAAGATCTGTTCCGGCAGCGCCGGTTCGTTGACGGCGGCACGCGCGAGGGTGGCCGCAAAGCCGGTGCTGCCGCGGGTCGGCACGATCTCGTCGGCGCTGTCCAGGGTGCGGCCGGTGGCGCCGACCGCGGCGCGGGCGAGGGCGGCCACCGCCGAGGTGGTGGCGGCGACCGGCTCCGGTGCCGGGGTGGCGCTGCGACGGCGGGTGACGGCGGCGATCACCGCATCGGCGGCGGTGCGCGGCTTGGGCGCCGGCGGCGGCGCCACGTCGCGGCGCGAGGCTTCCAGCGCACGCTGCACGGCGCTTTCATCGTAGTTGGCGGCGGCGACGATCTCGATGCCTTCCTCGATCCGGCGGTTGGACAGGATCACGGCATCAGGACCATGTTCCTTGCGCACCAGGTTCATGGCCGAACGCATGTCGGCGGCGACGAATCGTTTGATTTTCATGCTGTGGTCACGAGGCGAAGACGGCGGAGTGGCGGCCGGGGAACTCGGGTGGTCGGTGGTCTGCACGGTGCGGGTTCCCCTTGGTATCTGTCTGTTGCGTTGGTTCGAAGGTGGTGTCTGTTTTCTGGCGCGTCGGCGGGCGGCGTCAGCTGATCGTTCCGACCAGCTTCAGGCGCTTGTCCTCCGGCACCTCGCTGTAGGCCAGGACCGACAGCGACGGAACGCTGTGGCGGACCAGGCGTGCCAGCGCGGCGCGCACCGGGCCAGGTACCAGCACGACCGCGGGCTCGTTGCGGGCTTCCTGCTTGCTGACACATTCGGCCAGGCTCTGGTGCAGTCGCTCAGCGAGTCCGGGTTCCAGCGCGGCGCCGTTGCCCTGCGTGGACTCCTGCAAGACACGTTCCAATTGCGGGTTGAGGGTGAACACCGGCAGCTCCGCCGACATTCCGGCGATCTCCTGCACGATGAAGCGGCCCAGGGCGGTGCGCACGGCGGCGGTCAGCACGGCCGGGTCCTGGCTGCTGGGCGCATGTTCGACCAGTGCCTCGGCGATCTTGCGCAGCTGGCGGATCGGAATGCGCTCGACCAGCAGGTTCTGCAGCACGCGCACCACCGCCGACAGCGGCAGCGCCTTCGGCGTCAGATCTTCGACGAGCTTGGGCGCGCTCTTGGCCAGGTTGGCCAGCAGGTGTTGCACTTCCTCATGGCCGAGCAACTCAGGTGCGTGCTCGCGGATCAGGTGCGAAAGGTGGGTGGCGACCACGGTGGCCGGGTCGACCACCGTGTAGCCCAGCGTTTCGGCCTGGGCACGCTGGTGCGGTTGGATCCAGGTGGCATCGAGGCCGAACGCGGGGTCCTTGCCGGCGATGCCTTCCAGCGTGCCAAGCGCGCTGCCCGGGTCCAGCGCGAGCTCGCGGTCGGGGTGGATCTCGGCGGTGGCCACCGGCACGCCGTGCACCAGCACGCGGTAGCCGTTGGCGGGCAGTTCCAGGTTGTCGCGGATGTGTACCGATGGAATCAGGAAGCCGACATCCTGGGTGAGCTTGCGGCGCACGCCCTTGATGCGCGCCATCAGTTCGCCGCCCTGGTTGCTGTCCACCAGCGGAATCAGCCGGTAGCCGACCTCCAGGCCCAGCGGATCGACCGGGCGCAGTTCGTCCCAGCTCAGTTCGGCGGTGGGCGCCGGCGCGGCCGGGCGGCCGAGGGCGTTGAGCGCCGCCGGGTCCTTGCCCGTTGCGGCGGCATCGGCGGCCGGGGCCTGGGTCTTGCGGTACAGCTTCCAGGCAATGAAGCCGAGGATCGAGGCCAGCGTCAGGAAAGCGACGTTGGGCATGCCCGGCACCAGGCCCACCAGGCCGATGATGCCGGCGGTGATCGCCAGCGCCCGGTACTGGCCGAACACCTGCCCGGTCATGGCCTGGGCCATGTCCTGCGAGCGCGAGGCGCGGGTGACCAGCATCGCCACCGCGCTGGAGACCAGCAGCGCCGGCAGCTGTGCCACCAGGCCGTCACCGATCGACAGCAGGGTATAGGTGGCGGCGGCTTCGCCGAACGGCATGCCATGCTGCAGCACGCCCACGGCCAGGCCGCCGAGCATGTTGATGAACAGGATCAGGATGCCGGCGATGGCGTCGCCGCGGATGAACTTGCTGGCACCGTCCATCGCACCGTAGAAGTCGGCCTCCTCGCGGACTTCCTCGCGGCGCAGCTTGGCTTCTTCACGCGTCAGCAAACCGGCGTTGAGGTCGGCGTCAATCGCCATCTGCTTGCCGGGCATCGCGTCCAGGATGAAGCGCGCGGTCACTTCCGAGACGCGGCCGGCGCCCTTGGTGATGACCACGAAGTTGATGATGGTCAGGATCGCGAACACCACGATGCCGACCGCGTAGTTGCCGCCGATCACGAATTCACCGAAGGCGGCGATGACCTTGCCCGCGGCATCGTGCCCGTTCTGGCCATTGAGCAGGATCACGCGGGTGGAGGCCACGTTCAGCGCCAGCCGAAGCATGGTGGTGATCAACAGCACGATCGGGAAGATGGTGAAATCCAGCGGGCGCTTCACGTAGACCACCGCCAGCAGCACCATCAGCGAGATGGCAATGTTGAAGGTGAACAGCGCATCGAGCACCGGCGCGGCCAGCGGCACCACGACCATGGCCAGCAGGGCCAGCACGATCAGCGGCGCGCCAAGACCCTGGCGGATCATTTCCAGGGCGCGGCGGGTGTTGAAGCCGGTGGAGGGCTGGGCGCTCACGGGCGGCCTCCCTTGCCGAATTCATCCACCTGGATGTGCGGGGCGTCCGGCATCGGGCCAGTGCGCCACGCGCGCAGCTGGTAGACGTAGGACAGGACCTGGGCGACGGCCGAATACAGTCTCACGGGGATTTCCTTTCCGAGTTGGCCCTCCCGATACAAGGCGCGTGCCAAAGGTGGGGCAGAGACGATCGCGACCTTGTTGCCGTCGGCCACTTCACGGATGCGCAGGGCGGTCTCGTCCACGCCCAGGGCGACCACGGTGGGGGCGTTCATGGCGCCGCCCTCGTACTTCAGGGCCACCGCGTAGTGGGTGGGGTTGACCACCACCACGTCCGCCGTCGGTACCGCTTCCATCATCCGGCGGTTGGCCATCTGCTGCTGCAGCTGGCGGATGCGGCCCTTCACCTCGGGGCTGCCCTCGCTTTCCTTCATTTCCCGGCGCAGCTCTTCCCGGGTCATCTTCAGCTTGCGCATCCAGTTCCAGCGCTGGTACGGCGCGTCGATGGCGGCCAGCACCAGCATCGCGCCGGCGGTGGCCAGCAGCAGGCGCAGGGTGAAGCCGAGGCCGTCGGTGATGGCGGTCTCCAGCGGGCGGTGGATCAGCCCGCGCAGTGTGTCGAAGCCGGTCCACACCACCAGGCCGGCAGCCACGCCGACGAAAGCCACGCGCAGCAGCGATTTGGTGAACTCGGCCAGGGCCTCCGGGCCATACAGGCGCTTGAGCCCGCTCATCGGGTTCATGCGGTTGAGGTCGGGCATCATCGCCTTGGCCGACCAGCGCAGTCCGCCCATCACCAGCGGGGCGACGAAGCTGGCCAGCAGGCAGACCAGCACCAGCGGCGCGATCACCAGCATGAACTGCAGCAGCAGGTCGCCGAAGTGGCCGAACAGTTCCTTCGGGTTCTGCCGCAGGCTCTGTTCCGGGCTCAGCGCCTGCTCCATCCAGGCCGTGGCGCCGCGGCCGATCGAGCCGCTCATCGCCATCACCGCCAGCACGCCGGCGCCGAACACGGCGGCCGTGCCCAGTTCGCGCGAGCGCGGCAGGTTGCCCTGTTCGCGGGCGTCGCGCAGGCGTTTTTCGGTGGGTTGTTCGGTCTTTTCGCCGGCGGATTCGTTCTCGGACATCACGGGCACTGCGGCAGGGGTTGCCGGAGGGCGTGCAAGAACCGTGCCGCTATCCGTCAGCCGCGAACGGCAGCACTGTGTGTCTGCTCCTGCTCATTCAGCGTTCGCAGTGCTGTATGCGCTGCCGCGCTATCGCATCCAGAGGGCGAGGAAGATCGTTCAACTGCTGCTGTACAGGGGGCAGCTAGCAGCTACATGAGGCATGATGCCAAGACACGCAGAGAGAAGGGCGGTGCTGAATGGGTTGCAGGATGGGATATCGCAGCAATGAGCTTTGACATAGTCGTTTTGAAGCTGGAAGACCTCGGTGAAGAAGACCTCTCCAATGTCGAGGCTGTGCAGGACATAGGATGTCCCCAGGCCATAATCGCATCATTGGAGTTGGTGTTCCCCGGATGTGTCCAAGGTGCATTCTCGGATGGTGAGCGCTACTCGCTCGAGTCCGCTCTGAATGGAGACCCGGTGAGCTCCATACACCTTACTCTTCGATTCGGTCGAGCATGGTCTGAGGCAGCCAATTCTGAGTTCATGGCCCTGCTTTCAACACTTTGCCAGCGGTTGCAGTCAGTCGCGTTTGCCGTCTCCGACAACTCGAGGATTACCCCTCCCTGCTGAAGCGGACGATCTTGCTCGCGACAACGGCATGGGAGGCCAGGGCTCGTTGAGCATCGGGTGACTGGCAGGAGGAAGCATCCCCAAGATGAAGCTGGATGGCTTGCCGGCACGTCAGCGTTCGACCTGGCCGCTCCAGGGATGACGCAAATGGCAACGTCGACGTTACCGTGAATTTCGTATTCCTGCAGAAGAGTCCAGAACTCTTGCAGACAACCAACGCACCCTCCGACCATCAGGTCGGTGCGCCGAGCGCATCTCAGCAGGCCATCACCTGTTGCATCGCCAGGTGGATTCAGCGTCCCCCACCTTCGGGCGCTTTGAAGCCGGTGCTCAGCTCGATCCGCGGCCGCGGCAGGTCGTGCAGCTGCATGAAGCGCGCCGCGTCGACCGGGCGGCCGAGCAGGTAGCCCTGCAGGTAGTCGCAGCCCAGGCGCTCCAGGTAGGCGCGCTGGGCGGTGGTTTCCACGCCTTCGGCGACGATGTCCATGTCCAGCGCATGGCCCAGCGCCACGATCGCCGAGACGATCACCACGTCCTCTGCACTGTGTTCCAGGTCGCGCACGAACGCATGGTCGATCTTGATCTCGGTGGCCGGCAGCCGCTTCAGGTACAGCAGGCTGGAATAGCCAGTGCCGAAGTCATCGATGGATATGCCTACGCCCAGCGCCGACAGCGCCTGCAGCAAGCGCAGGCTGGTGTCGGTATCGCGCATCACCGTGCTTTCGGTGATTTCCAGCACCAGGTGGCGCGGAGCGATGTTGTGGCGTTCGATCATTGCGCGCACATCCTGCAGCAGGTGCGGCGAACTGAACTGCACCGGCGACAGGTTCACCGACATCGACCAGCCTTCGTGACCGGCATCGTGCCAGCGCCGCAGTTGCAGGCAGGCCTGGTCCAGCGCCCAGCGCCCGATCTCGTTGATCGCGCCGCTGCGCTCGGCCAGGCGGATGAACCGATCGGGCGGAATCAGGCCATGCTCCGGATGGTGCCAGCGGATCAGCGCTTCGGCACCGGCCACCTTCTGCGTGGCCACGCGGATCTTGGGCTGGTAGTGCAGGAACAGCTGCTCGCTGCCAATGGCCCGGCGCAGGTCGGCCAGCAGCCGGAACTGTTGTTCGGCGCTGTCATTCATCCAGTCGGCGAACAGCACGAAGGCGTTGCGTCCGGATTCCTTGGCCTGGTACATCGCCGCATCGGCAAACGCCATCAGCTGCCGTTCGCTGGCAGCGTGGTCGGGGCAGATTGCCACGCCGATGCTGGCGGTTACCTGCAGTTCGTTGTCCGGCAGCAACGGGCCGCTGCCCACCGCCTGCAGGATGCGCCGGGCGAGGGTGGGCAGGTCCTCGTCGTGTTCGATGCGTACCACCAGCACGAACTCGTCACCGCCCAGTCGTGCCAGCATATCGTTGGGCCGCAGCAGCTGGCGGGTGCGCTCGGCCACCGCCACCAGCAGTGCATCGCCGGCCTGGTGGCCGTAGGCATCGTTGACCTGCTTGAAGCCGTCCAGGTCCATGAACATCACGGCGAAACGGCTGCCGCCCTGCTCGGCCTCGGCCAGTGCCTGCACGATTCGACGCTGCAGCAGCAGGCGGTTGGGCAGGCGGGTGAGCGGATCATGCAGTGCGGCCTGGGTCAGTTCCTGCTGCGCATCGGTCAACGAGGTGCTCAGCATGGAGTTGCGCAGTCGCAGCAGCTGCGCCTCCACCCGCTGGTCCAGCCAGGACACCACCAGCACCACCGCGAGGATCGCCACGGACAGCACCACCACCAGCATGGCCAGCCATTCGCTCTGCAAGCCGTCGCCGACGGCTGCGCCGCAGATGCTGCCCTCCGGAAAGCGAGCGGCGGCCATGCCGGTGTAGTGCATGCCGACGATCGCCAGGCCGAGCAGCCCCGCCGCGGCCAAGCGGTCGCCGATACGGGTGCGCTGCCCACGCAGGCGGAACGCAACATACAGGGCTGTCCACGAGGCGGCGACCGCCACCATCAGTGATAGCAGCAGCCAGCCCGGGTCGTAGTCGATGCCTGGCTGCATGCGCATTGCGGCCATGCCGACGTAGTGCATGCCGGCGATGCCGGTGCCCATCAGCAGGGCACCGCCGGCCAGCCGTGGATGCGGCAGAGTACGCAGCGAGACCAGCCACAGTGCGAATACCGACGAAGCGATCGCCAAGGCCAGCGAGAGCAGGGTGATCGGCAGGTCGTAGCCGAGCGGAATGGGCAGATCGAAGGCGAGCATGCCGATGAAGTGCATCGACCAGATGCCCAGGCCCATGGCGAAGCCACCACCGAGACGCCACCACCAGGCCGCGGCCTTGCCGGGCGCGGTAATCGTGCGCCCGGCCATTGCCAGTGCAGTGTAGGAAGCCATCACGGCTACCAGCAGCGAGATTGCGACCAGCCACGGGTTGTACGTGCCTACCAGCATTCGTCAGTCTCCCGGACCTGCCTGTCGACGGAAACCACGGTGGGGCATGCATGAGGCAGGCCGACGCAGGGCGGCGGCCACGTGCGGCATCCCCCCGGTTGCCGCGCATTCACTCTAACGCGCAGACCCGGGGGAAGGGCAAGCAGTAAAACGTGAAATTGCGCCCCGTAGAGCCGAGCCCATGCTCGGCTGCCGCTCCTGCCGAAGACAGCCGAGCATGGGCTCGGCTCTACAGAAACAAAGGCATGGCAAGCAGTAAAACGTGATGATCAGGTCAGTGTGTGACCGCGTCCGCAGCCTGGAAGGCGGCATCGAACAGGCGCTGTACCGGCGGGCCCATTTCCCCGGCCAGCAGCGCCAGCAGGAACAGACCCAGCAGCAACGAGACCGGCAGGCCCAGCTGGATCGGGTTCAGCGCCGGAGCGGCCCGGGCCAGCACGCCGAACGCCAGATTCACTGCCAGCATCGCCACCGTCAGCGGGATCGCCAGGGTCAGCGCGCCGCGTAGCACGGTCAGCAGGAAAGTCGGGGCGATGCTGAAGAACGCGTGCGGGTCCGGCAGCGGAGCGCCGATAGGCAGTGCGCGATAGCTGTCCACCAGCAGCGAGATCAGCGCCAGGTGGCCGTTGGCGGTGAAGAACAGCAGCCCGAACAGCAGATAGAACCACTGTCCGATCACGCCGGAGGTACCACCGCGCAGCGGGTCGCTCATCTGCGCGAAGGCCAGGCCGGTGCCCTGCGCGATCAGTTCGCCCGCCATCGCACCGGCTTCGAACACCAGCCGCAGCAGGAAGCCGATGGATACGCCAATGGCCAGCTCGCGCGCGATGGTCAGCACCGTGGCGGCGTCGAAGCCGGTCCAGTCCGGCACCGGGGGCAGCAGCGGGGCCAGTGCGATGGCCAGGGTGCCAGCCAACACCACGCGCACCCGTGACGGGACGGCGCGGGTCCCGACCATCGGCATGGCCATGGCCACAGCGCCGATGCGCAGCATGGTCCACAGTACGGTGCCGATCATGCCGAAGGCCTGAAGGCCGTCGGCAGCCATCTGGGTGGCGGCGTCCATCGAAGCGCGTGTCCTAGCCGATCAGGTGCGGAATTCGCTGGAACAGCAGCGTGGTGAATTCAACCAGGTGGCCGATCAGCAGGCTGCCCAGCGCGAACAGCACCGCGGTCAGTGCCGCCGCCTTGGCAACGAAGGCGATGGTCGGTTCGTTGAGCTGGGTCGCGGCCTGCACCACGCCCACCACCACGCCCACCACCAGCACGGTGAGCAGCAGCGGGCCAGCCACCCACAACACGGTGATCAGGCCGCCACGCAGTTCAGTCAGGGCAAGTTCGGGAGACATTCGGGGGTCCATCTGCTCTTGTAGAGTCGAGCCATGCTCGACTGCGCTTTGCGCGGGATATCAAGCCGGATTGAAGCTGGCTGCCAACGTACCCACGGTCAGCACCCAGCCATCGACCAGCACGAACAGCAGAATCTTGAACGGTGCCGACACCAGCATCGGCGACAGCATCATCATGCCCATCGACATCAGCACGCTGGCCACGACCAGGTCGATGATCACGAACGGGATGAAGATCAGGAAGCCGATCTCGAAAGCGGTTTTCAGCTCGCTGGTGACGAACGAGGCGACCAGTACCGGGAACGGGATCGCATCGGGGCTGGCGTAGGTGCCGTGCCCGGCGATGCCGGCGAAGGTCATCAGGTCGGTCTCGCGGATCTGCGCCAGCATGAAGGCGCGCAACGGCGTGGTGGTCAGCGTCCAGGCGGTCTGGAAGTCGATCTCGCCATTGAGGTACGGCGCCATGCCGGCGCTCCAGGCCTTGTCCCAGGTCGGCATCATTACCATCGCGGTGAGGAACAGGGCCAGGCCCAGCAGCACCTGGTTGGACGGGGTCTGCCCGGTACCCAGCGCCTGGCGCAGCAGGCCCAGCACGATGATGATGCGGGTGAACGAGGTCAGCACCAGCAACATCGACGGGATCAGGGTGATCGCCGTCATCAGCAGCAGGGTCTGCAGCGGCAGGCTGACCGGTGCACCGCCGATCTTGCCCACGTTGATGTCCGGCAGCGGCGTGTTCGGGGCGCCGGGCGCGGCGAACGCCAGTGCCGGCAACAGGCACAGGGCAAGCAACAGCAGCCACGGCATCAGGGTGGCAAGACGGGTACGGGTGACACGCATGTCAGGGGTCCTTGCGCAGCCGCTGCTGCAGCAACTGGGCGAAATTCGGCAGGTTCTTGAAGTCCGGCACGCGCACCGGCGCCGGGGGCGGCAACGGTTCGGGCAGGGTATGCAGGGTGTTGATGCCACCGGCAGTGACGCCCAGCAGCAGTTGCTGGCCGTTGACCTCGACCACCACCACGCGCTCCTTGGCGCCCACGCTCAGGCTGGCCACCAGCTTCATGCCTTCGGCCGGGCGGAAGCCACTGCCGGGCATGCGCTTGAGCAGCCAGCCGAGGCCGATGACCAGCGCGAGCACTGCCAGCAGCGCCAGCACCGCGCCGAACAGGCTGGGTGCGGCGGCCGCATGCTGGCCGGCCTGGGGCCCGATGGGCGCGGCGGTCTTGCCGACCGCCAGCAGGGTGGAGGCCAGCAGGCTCAACGCAGTCTCCGGATCCGCTCGCTCGGGCTGACCACGTCGGTCAGGCGCACGCCGAAGCGGTCGTTGATCACCACAACCTCGCCGTGGGCGATCAGGGTACCGTTGACGAACACGTCCAGCGACTCGCCGGCACCCCGTTCCAGTTCCACCACCGAGCCCTGGTTGAGCTGCAGCAGGTTGCGGATCGGCAGGCGCGCGCGACCGACTTCCAGCGACAGGGTCACCGGTACGTCCAGGATCACGTCCAGGTTCAGGTCCGGGCCGTTCGCCTCATCGGCCTGCAGGCTGCTGAACTGGGCCGGGGTGGGTTCGAGGGCGTCGATATCGTTCATTGCGGGTCTTCCTGGATGACGGGTACGCGCGGGCGGGTGCCCGGCGGATGGGTAGCGGTGATCTTCACGGCGTTCATGCCGTTGGCGATGCCGAACTCGCCGGTGAACACCGGGATGTTCTCCACGCACAACGGCACCTGCGGGCTGAGTTCGATCGGCAGGATGTCGCCGACCTTCAGCTGGGTCAGGTCGCGCAGGGTCATGCGTTTGCTGGCCAGTACGCTGGACAGGGTGACTTCGGCGATGTTGAGCTGCTCACGCAGGGTCTGGCCCCAGCTTTCGTCGCGATCGTTGCGGTCGCTCTGGATGCCGGCGTCGAGCAGCTCGCGGATCGGCTCCAGCATCGAATACGGCAGGGTGACGTGGATGTCGCCACCGCCGCCATCGAGTTCGACGTGCAGGCGGCACACCACCACGTATTCGCGTGGCGTCACGATGTTGGCGAAGTGCGGGTTGATCTCCGAGTTGATGTACTCGAAGTCCACGTCCATCACCGGCGCCCAGGCCTCGCGCAGGTCGGCGAAGGTCTGCTTCAGCAGCAGGTGGATCACCCGCATTTCAGTGGCGGTGAACTCGCGGCCTTCGATGCGGGTCGGGTAGCGCCCGTCGCCACCGAAGAAGTTGTCGACGATGGCGAACACCAGGGTCGGCTCGAACACGATCAGGCCGGTGCCGCGCAGCGGCTTGAAGCGGATCAGGTTCAGGTTGGTCGGTACATACAGCGAGTGCATGTAGTCGTTGAACTTGATCAGTTCGATGCCGCGCACCGACAGCTCGGCCGAGCGGCGGATCAGGTTGAACAGGCCGATCCGCCACAGGCGCGCGAAACGCTCGTGGACCATTTCCAGGGTCGGCATGCGACCGCGGATGATGCGGTCCTGGCTGGCGAAGTCGTACGAGCGCGCTTCGCCTGACGGCGGTTCCGGATCGGTTTCGACCGCGCCAGTGTCCACGCCGTGGAGCAGGGCATCGATCTCGTCCTGGGACAACAGATCATTCATCGGTGGGCCCTTACTGGGTCACGAAGCTGGTGAACAGCAGGTCGTCGGCACCATTGCTGCCGGTCTCGGCCTTGAGCACTTTCTGCACTTCGGCCAGCGACGCAGCCTGCAGCTTCTGCTTGCCGGCGACATCGGCGATCTGGTCCGGGCTGACCTGCGAGAACAGCATCAGCAGGCGTGCGCGGATGGCGGGTGCATGGGTCTTGATCGCTTCCAGCGCAGCCGGGTCACGGGTCATCAGCTGTACTTCCAGCTGCAGGTAGCGCGGACCATCGACCGGGCCATTGAGATTGACCACGAACGCCGGGTCCAGCGCGAAGTACTGCGCGGGGGCCGGGGTGGCGCTCTTCTTCGGCGCCTGCGCAGTCTTGTCTTCGTGCTTGGACTGGGTGAAGAACCATACGCCGCCACCGGCGGCAGCGGCGGCCAGCACGGCCACCAGTGCGGTGATCAGGATCGGACTGCGTGGCTTGGCGGCCTTGTCCTTCTCGGCGTTCTTCTTGGTTTTGTCAGCGGCTGCGGCCACGGGGTGAAGCTCCTGAGGGTTGCTTCACCGGGATATGCAAGGGGTGTGCCGGAGCCGGGGTAGAGGGGTGCGACGGAATTCCGTCGGGGTGCCAGCCGCATCGCTCTGGTGGCTGCCAACCTTGGTTGGCACGCCTGTCAGGCGTAAGCGTCCAGCAATCCGCGCTGGCGGATCAGCTGCGCCGACGACACGCTGGCGTCGCCCGGCGTCGGTTCTCCGTCGCCGATGATGCCGCTGCCACCGGGCTGGCCCGGCGCATTGCCGCCACCGCCCGGTGCCTGGTGGCCGACGTCGGCGTGGGCCAGCTGGAAGCCCTGTTCGCCCAGCAGCTCGCGCAGGCGCGGCAGGCTGCTTTCCAGTGCCTGGCGCACGTCCACATGCGGGCTGCTGAAACTGGCATGCACCTTGTCGCCGTTCAGTTGCAGGCGCACATCCACCGGGCCCATGTCGTCCGGGCTCAGGCGGATGTGGGCGTGACCGATCTTCTGGTCGGCCAGCCAGCCCAGGCGCGCGCCGACGGCCTGGTCGAAACCATCGTCGCCGAACACGGGCCTGGGCGTCGGTTCGCCGTTGAAGACCGCAGTGCCGGTGGCGAGCGCAGCCTTGAGGTCCTGCAGGACCGCCGGGGCCGGGGCGTGCAGGAATGGGGCAGCGCTACGGTCGCCGATCGCGGTCACGTCGTTGCTGTCGCGGTCGCCGTGCTTGCTGCCGGGCAGGACCGTCTCCGGTAGTGGCAGGGTCGTGGCATCGCCGGCGCTGGCGGCCGGGGGCGTGCTGTCAGCCATCGATGCGATGGCTGCGCCCGGCGCCGGGGTCGGCGTCGGGGCAGGCAGTCCCGGTCCGGCAGTGGCCGGCAGCGCCGCGCCCGCACCCGTTGCAGCAGGAGCAGTGGCGGCAGGATCGGAGGGGGCCGGCATCGCCAGGACCAGGCCGGCCAGGCCCAGCGGCGGCCACGGCGCGTCCTCGGTGGCCACCGGCGTGTCCTTGTCCGTCGCCCGATCACCCGCAGGCGGAGTTTGCGGCGGCAAGGGCGACGTCTCGTTTCCCGTCGCCGCCGCATCCATGCTGCGTTCCTCCGGCGCCTGGCCATTTCCATCGGCGCTCGTCTGCGGCTTCGGTGCCGAGGTGGGCGGTGACGTAGCGGCGCCGGCGAGCGCGTCCGGCGCGCCGCCCTGCAACAGCTGGCTGAAATCCTTGCTGGCCTCGCTGCGTGGCGTGCGCGCTGCGGCGCCGCCGGCAGTCTGTGCCTGCGCGTTGGCGCTGCTGGCGAGCGGGGCGGGCATCACGGGCGGCCTCCCTGCTCGGTGCCATCCTGGTCTTCGGCCTGCACCAGACGCGCACGGCGCGCACCGATGTCGTCCATCTCGCGCTGGTCGCGGCGGTCGGTGACCACTTTCTCCTGCGCCCGGTAGCTGGCCGCCAGCTGTTCCAGCACGGCCTTGTCACGGCTGGCCAGGATCAGGCGGGCGCGCTCGGCCTCCACCTTCTCGCGGTTGCCGTTGACCGTGGCCTGCTGCTGCTCGACCGCACTGTCGAGGCGGTCGAGAAATGCACGCCGGTTGAGCAGCTGCGCCGGGCTGGTCGCCGCCATCTGCGCGTTGGCGTACTCCTCGGCATAACGGCGCAGTTCGTCCAGTCGCGATAGATGGGTGTCGAGCACGCGCTGGCGTTCGGCCAGGTCGCGGGCGACCGCGTCCTCGTGTTCCTGGGCCCGCTTGAGCAGGGGATCGATGCGCTTGGACTGGTTCATGGCTTAACTCTCTTGTTCCACCAGGCGCTGCAGCGCCGCCTGGCTGTGCGGGAGATCTGCGGCCTTGGCAACGTCCTGGCCGAGGAACTCCATGATTTCCGGCCAGCGTTCCAGGGCTTCGTCGGTGGCCGCGTCGTTGCCGCGCTGGTAGGCACCGATGGCGATCAGGTCACGGTTGGCCGAGTAGGCCGAGACCAGTCGTTTCAGTTTGCGGATGCGCAGGCGCCACGGCTCGTCGGCGATTTCCGTGACCACGCGGCTGACCGACGATTCGACGTCGATGGCCGGGTACAGACCGCTGTCGGCCACGCGCCGCGAGAGCAGGATGTGGCCGTCGAGGATCGCGCGCGCCGCATCGGCGATCGGGTCCTGCGGATCATCGCCTTCGGTGAGCACCGTGTAGAACGCAGTGATCGAGCCACGGCCCTTGGCGCCATTGCCGGCGCGTTCGACCAGTGCCGGCAGCTTGGCGAACACCGACGGGGGGTAGCCGCGGGTGGTCGGCGGTTCACCCACCGACAGGCCGATCTCGCGCTGCGCCTGGGCGAAGCGGGTCAGAGAGTCCATCAGCAGCAGCACGTTCAGGCCCTGGTCGCGGAACCACTCGGCGATGGCGGTAGCGCGGTAGGCACCGTGCAGGCGCGCCAGCGGCGGCCGGTCGGCGGGACTGGCCACCACCACGGCGCGGCGCAGGCCTTCCTCGCCCAGCGTGGTCTCGACGAAATCGCGGACTTCGCGTCCACGCTCACCGATCAGGCCGACCACGATCACGTCGGCGGCGGTATAGCGGGTCATCATGCCCAGCAGCGTCGACTTGCCGACGCCGGAGCCGGCGAACAGGCCGACACGCTGGCCGCGGCCGATCGGCAGCAGCGCGTTGATCGCGCGCACGCCCACGTCCAGCGGCTGGGTGATCGGTTCACGCGCCAGCGGATTGATCGACACGCCGGCCATGCCAACGTGGCCCTCGGCGCGGATCGGGCCCTTGCCGTCCAGCGGCACGCCATCGCTGTCGATGACGCGGCCGAGCAGCCCTTCGCCCACTTCAACGCCGCCACGGCGCGCAGACGGCACCACCCGTGCGTTGGGCAGCAGGCCGTGCAGTTCCGCGCTCGGCATCAGGTAAGTGCGCTCGCCGGCGAAGCCGACCACTTCGGCATCGACCCAGCCACCATCGACCACTTCCACCTTGCAGCTGGCACCCAGCGGCGCCTCGCAGCCGACCGCTTCCAGGGTCAGTCCGACCGCGCGGCGCAGCACGCCTTCGCGGATCAGGCCACGGCCATGGGCGGTATCCACGCGCAGGCCGTCGAGCCGACGGGCCAGGCGCAGGTTGCGGGCCATGGCCCAGTCGGCCGGTGGCGGCGTCGGCTGCGGATCGGGATTCATGTATTGGCTCCGGTCTGGCGGATCACCGCGTCCAGCGCGCCGCGCAGGCGCGCTTCCAGGGTGCCGTCGATGCGCACCGCTTCGGCGTGCACGCGAAGATCGCCGCGGCTGAGACTGGTATCCGGCACCAGGCGTTGCTGTGGCGGCAGGCTCAACAGCGGGGCGAGCGCGGCGATGTCGTCCGGGTGCAGCCGCACTTCGACCTCGCGGGTGCTGCCACCCACCGCGTCGATCGCCTCACCGACCAGCTGCGCCAGCAGTGCCGGCTCAGCTTCGTAGGCACGGCCGACCAGCGCACCGGCGATGCGTACGGCCAGCTCGCCGAGCGCGCCGACCACTTCGTTTTCCAGCCGCACCAGCGGTCGGCTGAAGTTGTCGAGGATGCCTTCGATCTGCGCGGCGAGGCGACGCACTTCGGCCTGGCCCTGGCCGTAACCTTCGGCATGGCCGTGCTGGAAGCCTTCCTTCTCGGCGCTGTCCTGGATGGCCTGGATTTCCTCCAGGGTCGGCAGCTGCAGCGGCGGCTCCGGCTCGTGTTCGGGGTCCGGCTCGGTGAGTTCGAACGCATCCTCCTGCTCCAGCACCGGTTCGGGCTGGGCCAGCAGGTCCGGGGCAAGCCAGCGCACGACGTTGCTCACAGCATGGCCTCCGCGCTGCCACCGATGGTGACGGTGCCTTCATCGGCCATGCGCTTGACGATGGCCAGGATCTCGCGCTGGGCGCCTTCCACGTCGGACAGGCGCACCGGTCCGCGGGCCTCCATGTCTTCCAGCAGAATCTCGGCCGCGCGCTGCGACATGTTGCGGGTGATCTTGTCGCGCACCTTGATGTCGGCACCGCGCAGGGCCAGGCCCAGGCGCTCGCCGCTCACTTCGCGCAGCACCAGCTGCATCTCGCGGTCATCCAGGTCGACCAGATCGTCGAACACGAACATCAGGTCCTGGATGCGGTTGCTCAGCGGCGCATCGATGCGGGCGATCTCGCCCAGGATGGCCTGATCCTGGCCGCTGTCCATGAAGTTCAGGATGTTGGCCGCGCACTGCACGCCACCGATGTTGGACGATTTCAGGTTCTGGTTGCCGGCGAACTGGCGCTCCATGATCTCGTTGAGTTCATTGAGGGCGTTCGGCGGAATGCCGTCGAGGGTGGCGATGCGCAGCAGCACGTCCACGCGGGTACGGTCCGGCAGCAGTTTCAACGCGTCGGCGGCCTGGTCGGTTTCCAGGTGCGCCATCACGATGGCGATGATCTGCGGGTGCTCGTTGCGCACCAGGTCGGCCACCGCGCGCGGGTCCATCCACTTCAGCGCGTCCAGGCCGGTGGTGTTGCGGCCCAGCAGGATGCGGTCGATCAGGTTGCCGGCCTTCTCGCTGCCCAGCGCCTGCACCAGCATGTTGCGGATGTAGTCGTCCGAGCCCACGCCCAGTGAGGTCTTCGAGCCCAGCTCCTGGCCGAACTGGTCCATCACCCGTTCCACCTGCTCGCGGGTGATGTCGGTCATCGTGGCCATGGCGATGCCGATCTTCTGCACTTCCTTGGGTTCCATGTGGCGCAGCACTTCGGCCGCGTCCAGCTCACCCAGGGACAGCAGCAGCACGGCCGCGCGCTGTACGCCGGTCAGTTGTACCTCAGTCATTGGCCACCCATCCCTTGACCACCTGGGCCACGCGCTTGGAGTCGGTCTTTACGGCTTCACGCGCCATCCGCAGTCGTTCCTCATATGAATCCACCGGCAGGGCCAGGGCCTCCGGCCCGGCCAGGCTCGCCCGGTCGGCGCCCAGCGCCGGCAGCGGCATGCCATCGTCATCCACCAGCTGCACGTCCGCGGTGTGCGGCTCCAGTGCCTGCGGGTCGTCCTTCCTGTTCTGGCCGGTGATCGCGCGCAGCGCCGGGCGCAGTACGCCGAACAACAACGCCAGCACCACCACCGCGCCGAGCAGCATGCGGCCGGCATCGTGCACCCATGGCAGTTCCCACCAGGCCGGCCCTTCGACCGGCGTGGTGTCACGCACGAACGGGGCATTCATCACCGACACGGTGTCGCCACGCTCGGCGTTGAAGCCGACGGCCTGCTTCACCAGCGCCTCGACGCGGGTCAGTTCCGCGGCCGACAGCGGCTGCGGGCTGACCTTGCCGTTGGCACCGGCGCGCGGCACGTTGTCCACCAGTACCGCCACCGACACGCGCTTGATGCGGCCGGCCGGCTGGCGGGTGTGCTGCAGGGTGCGGTCCAGCTCGTAGTTGCGGGTGGCGTTCTTGCTGCTTTCGGTCGGGGCCTGCGCGGTGGCCGGCGTGGCCTGCTGGCCCGGCGGACTGTTGCTGGTGGCACCCGGCACGCCCTGCGGGCCCGGGGTGCTGGTGGTGTTCTCGCTCATCTGCTCGCTGCGCAGCTTCTGCGGTTCACCGTTGTAGAGCTCACGGGCTTCCTCGGTCACCGAGAAATCCATGTCCACGCTCACTTCCGGGTTGACCCGGCCGGGGCCGGTCATCGGTTCCAGCAGTTCGCGGATGCGCTGGTTGAACGAGGTTTCCTGGCGGCGCACCTGTTCGAACTGGGCAGCGTTGACCGCCGCCTCACTGTTCGGGTCGCTGACGCTGAGCATGCGCCCGCTCTGGTCAACCACGGTCACCCGTTCCGGGGCGAGATCCGGGATGCTGGCCGCGACCATGTGCACGATGGCGTCCACCTGGCTGCGTTCCAGCTGCTGGCCGCCACGCAGTTCCAGGGTCACCGAGGCGCTGGCCACGTCACGCTGGCGGGTGAAGGCGCTGGGCTTGGGAATGGCCAGGTGCACGCGCGAATCGCGCACCGGGCGCAGCGTGTTGATGGTGCGCGACAGCTCGGTTTCCAGCGCATGCTGGTAGCGCGCGCTTTCCACGAACTGGCTGACGCCGAAGCCCGGGTCGCGCTCCATCAGCTCGAAGCCGAGCTTGCCGCTGTCGGTCAAGCCGGAGCCGGCCAGCTTCAGGCGCGCGTCGTGCAGGTTCTTTTCCGGCACGGTGATGCCACCCGTGGCCGGGTCGAGTGCGAACGGAATCTGTGCGGCGCGCAGCAGGTCGGTCGCTTCAGCGGTCGCCTTCTGGTCCAGGCCGGTGTACAGCGGGACCATGCCCGGCTTCTGCGACCAGAAGAACACGGACAGGCCTGCCGCCACCGCCACCGCGATCATCGCCATCAGGCCCAGCCGACGGGTGATCTGCAGACTCTGCAGGCGGTCGAACCATTGCCCGGCCTTTTCGGCGTTCAGGCTGTCCTTGGAGAGCGTCAGTGCCATGCGTCTCTATTCCTTACAGCGGCATGTTCATCACGTCCTGGTAAGCCTGGACGAGACGGTTGCGGACTTCCACGGTGGCGCGGAAGGCGATCTGGGACTGCTGCGAGGCGACCATCACCTTGGCCAGGTCGGCGCTGGGGTCGCCCATTTCGAAGGCCTTGGCGAGGGCGCCGGACTTCTGTTGCGCATCGTTGACGCCGGCAATCGCACCACGCAGGGTTTCGGTGAAGCTGGCCGGCTGGGCCTGCGGTGCATCGAGCACCGTGCCCGGCAGCGCGTTGCTGCGCGGCGTTTCGCCCAGCGGGTTGAGCGCCGGCTGTCCCATCTGGGTCTGATAGGAGCGGATCTGCGAAAGGATCGAAGTGACGGAGTGGGACATCTGCAACGGTTCCAGAAACAGGGATGGGGTTGTCTGCTGGAGCCAGTGCAAGTGCCGTGCCGAAACCGGTTTTCGATTCAGTGAAGTGAGGGTGGGGGGTGTTTGGTGGCAGGGCTGCGCCCTGCACCCGCCGACGCGACGTCAACATCAACGTCAAAATCGGGCTATCCGTGGGGTGGCGGGGTGGGTCCGGTTGCGGGGACGCCGTGAATACGTCCCTGTAGGCTCGGCCGCGCCATCCATGGCGCTCACGCCCCCGCAACCGGACCCACCCCGCCTTCGACAGTTGGCCGCGATCTGTTGGAACCTGCTGCTGATGGTGCTTCTGATGGTGCTTCTGATGGTGGTGGGTGCCGACCGTTGGTCGGCACGGGGTCGGATCCCGTTGTAACGCAACCGGCTCTGACTCCGGTCGTGGCGCCATCTAACCGGCGTCGGTTTTCTGGCCTAGGGCTGCAGGGTCCATCGGCCGGAATTCTGGCGCTGGCGCGGGGCGATGGGGCCGTCGTGCCGGGTGTAGATGAAAGGGCCCTGGCGGTCTGTCTGGCAGGTCAGCACGAGGGTGTAGTGGGCGGGACCGGCTGGGTGGCTTTCAGTCATCTGGATTGGGCAGGGTGCAGCCGGTGGCGGCGGCAATGCCGGGGCAGAGCAGGGCGGCGAGCAGGGTGAGGCGATGCATGGTGGAGCCTCGTTGGGAGGTCTCACTCCATCCTCCGGAACGCGGCAACGTTGTCTGTAGGAACTTGTGCAAATGCGCGGCGTTGTCAGCGCGCGGCCACGGTCTCTATCCACACATGGCGTGGATCTACTGACGTCGTGCAGCGGCGCCAAAAACACCAACGCCTGGGCAAGCCCAGGCGTTCGTGCCCCCTTCATGCTGACAGCGCGCTTCAGCCGGCCAGTTCGGCCTGCTCGCGTTCGATACCATACTTGCGCAGCTTTTCCACCAGGGTGGTGCGGCGCAGGCCGAGCAGCTGGGCGGCGTGGGCGACCACGCCCTGGGTGCGTTCCAGTGCTTCGTTGATCAGGCCCAGTTCGATGTTGGCCATGTGGTTGCGCAGGTCCATGCCTTCGTCGGGCAGGGCGGCCGGTGCCGCCGGGCGATTGACGGCGATGCCGTGCTCCAGCGCCGGCTGGTTGCCGCTGCCGGGCGTGTGGAACGAGAAGCTGCGCAGGTCCAGTCGTTCTTCGTTGGCAACCGTAGCTGCCGGTGCCGGTGCAGCCACCGCTGCCAGTGCGGCATCGCCACGGTAGCGGGCCGGCAGGTCCTGCACGCGTACTGAACCGCCCGGATGCAGCACCGCCAGGCGCTCGACCAGGTTGGTCAGCTCGCGCACGTTGCCCGGCCATTCGTAGCTGGACAGCGCCTGCAGCGCTTCGGGAGTGAAGCGCACTTCGCCACGGCCGGTGCGGGCCAGCTGCGCGGCGATGGTTTCCACCAGCGCCGGCAGGTCCTCACGGCGCTCGCGCAACGCGGGCACTTCGATCGGGAACACGTTGAGGCGGTAGAACAGATCCTCGCGGAACTTGCCCTCGGCGATGCGGGTCTCCAGGTCGCGGTGGGTCGCGGCCACCACGCGCACGTTGCAGCGGATGGTCTGGTTGCCACCGACGCGCTCGAAGCTGCGTTCCTGCAGCACGCGCAGCAGCTTCACCTGCATCGGCAGGCTCATGTCGCCGATCTCGTCGAGCAGCAGGGTGCCGCCTTCGGCCATTTCGAAACGGCCCTTGCGCGCGGTCAGTGCGCCAGTGAAGGCACCCTTTTCGTGGCCGAACAGCTCGCTTTCCAGCAGGTCAGGCGGAATGGCGCCGCAATTGATCGCCACGAACGGGCCATCACGGCG
Source organism: Stenotrophomonas sp. CASM101 (assembly GCF_049384845.1). Taxonomy (NCBI): domain Bacteria; kingdom Pseudomonadati; phylum Pseudomonadota; class Gammaproteobacteria; order Lysobacterales; family Lysobacteraceae; genus Stenotrophomonas; species Stenotrophomonas sp. CASM101. The sequence continues at coordinate 40,072 of NZ_JBMRFR010000021.1, forward strand.
CGGCGAACGCTGGTGGATCGCGCGCGACACCACTTCCTTGCCGGTGCCGGATTCGCCCAGCACCAGCACGGTGGTGTCGAACGCGGCCACCTGTTCGATCATGGTGCGCAGCGCGGTGACCGCCGGGCCGTTGCCGGTCGGTCCCTGCTCCTGCGCGGCACCGGCCTGGTGCTCGGCATCCAGGCGCTTGAGGCTGGCGCGGCGTAGCAGCGCTTCCATCTGCGCATGGCGCAGCGGGGTTTCCAGCGGCCAGATGTTGGCTTCGTGCAGGCCATGCTGCTGCGCGAACGCAGCGGCATCACCGTCGGCCAGCAGTACCGGCGGCGGCAGGCTGCTGCCGCCCAGCCAGTGATACAGCGCGGTGCTGGCGGGGCTGTCGTCCAGGCTGCCGACGATCACCGCCATCCAGTCGTTCTGGCGCTGTCGGCCCAGGTCGAAGTCGGCTGCGTCGGACACCCAGCGCGGGTTGAAGTCCATGAATTCCAGCAGGGCAACGGTGCGCTCCGCGCGCACGGCGTCGTTGTCCAGCACCAGGATGCGCGATTCGCTCACGACTGTTCCTCCCTGAGGCCTTCCAGGATCGGCATGACTTCCTGGATGTAGGACAGCTTGCTGACAAAGTTGTCGGCGCCGGCGCGCAGCGCGTGTTCGCGGTGCTCGGCGTCGTCGAAGTGGCTGGCGATCACGATGTACGGCGCATCGTCCTGCGACTTGATCAGGCGGGTGGCCTGCAGCCCCCCCATTTCCGGCATGGCCAGATCCATCAGCACCACCTGCGGGCGCAGCGTTTCCGAGCGCTCGATCGCTTCCAGGCCGTTGCCGGCGCTGCCGACGATCTGCAGCCAGTCGATCTTGCGGAAATGGCGCATCGCCGCGTTGATGAAGCCCTCGTGGTCATCGACCAGCAGGACCGTGAGCTTGTTCATGTCCAACATCCTTTTCAGCCCACCCGGGCCAGCTGGGGTTGCCTGGCGCTGAGCCGGCGCCGTTCCCGGGCCGGGGCGATATCCAGTTGTTCTCGGTATTTTGCGACGGTTCGGCGGGCAATGTTCACCCCCTGGCGCGACAGCAGGCCGGCAATGGCCTCGTCGGCCAGCGGGCGGCCGGCCGGTTCGGCGTCGATCAGGCGGCGGACCATGGCCTTCACCGCCTGGCCGGAGACGCTGGCGCCCTCCAGGCGCACGGCGAAGAAGTGCTTCAGCTCGAAGGTGCCGCGCGGGGTCTGCAGGAACTTGCCGGTGGTGATGCGCGAGACGGTGGACTCATGCATGCCGATTTCCTCGGCCACTTCCTTCAGGGTCAACGGCGCCATGGCCTCTTCGCCCCGCACCAGGAAGGCGGCCTGGCGCTCGACGATCACCCGCGCCGTACGCAGCAGGGTGTCGTAGCGCATCGACAGGCCACGGCTGAACCAGCGCGCCTCCTGCAGCATCTCGCGCAGCGCCGGGGCGGCGTCGCTGGTTTCGGCCAGCACCTGTTCGTACTGGCTGTTGATCGACACGCGGCGGCTGGTGGCCGGGTTCAGGGCGACCTTCCACTGCCCGTCGGCGTGCCAGGCGACGACGTCCGGCACCACCACCGCGTTGCGCTCGGGCAGCAGGCTGTCGCCGGGGCGCGGCTGCAGCGACAGGATCAGGCGCACCGCCTCGCGCACGTCGTCGATCTCGGCGTCGTGCTGGCGGGCGAGGGCGGGGTAGTCGTGGGCAGCCAGTGCGTCGAGCGCGCCGTCCAGGATGCGCGCAGCCAGATGGCGGGCCGGCACCACGCCGTGCAGGCTGCGCAGCTGCGCCTGCAGGCCTTCGCGCAGGTCCTGTGCGGCCATGCCTGCGGGCTCGCCGTGCAGCAGCTGCTGGCGGATGGTTTCCACGCCAGCGGCGGCGATGTCGAACTGGGCGCTGGCCAGCAGCTGCAGCTGTGCCAGCGGCGCCTGCAGGTAGCCGGCCTCATCGCAGTGGTCGAGCCAGAACGCGGCCACTGCCAGTTCGCGGTCATCCATGTCCAGCGACAGGCGCTGCAGCACGCGCAATTGCGGGTCGGTCGATTCGCCGGCGGCGATGCGCGCCATGCGATCGTCGTCGCCGTCCTGCCAGCTGGCGCCGGCCACGTCCCACATCGAAGACTCGGGCAACTCGTCGAACGCGGCGGTTTCCAGCGTGGTCGCGCTGGCCTCGGTGGCTTCGGCGGCAGGCGCTTCGGCCTCTTCGATTTCGAGCAGCGGGTTGGAGTCCAGCAGGCGCTGGATTTCCTGTTCCAGGTGCAGGCCGTCGAGTTGCAGCAGCCGGATCGACTGCAGCAACTGCGGGGTGAGGTGAAGTTGTTGGCCCAGCTGGGTCGAGAGTGCAGCCTTCATCGTGGTTCCCCGGCGCCGCTCCCCGGCGCCTTGTGGAACGCATCTTGCTTTTGATCCGGCGGGGGCGGAATCGGGGGGTTCCTGAGGGGCTTGGTGAATGTCCTGACAGGGTGTAGGGGTATTCCCTACATCGACGCGGATTGTTGACGATGATCGCTGCTAAGTAGCTGATTTCCGGTGCAAGGCCCGGATTGATCGGGCTGCGCCGTGTACGGATTCCTGTCGGGGAGTGTCAGGGCGACGGGAATTCGTCGCTGGGTGCGGGTTGGCTGCGTCGGCTGTCGATAGAGACGATCACCGGTAGAGTCGACTGTCAGTCGACTGCTCTCCGATCAGACCAAGGAAAGTCCCGCGCTCCGCGCGCAAGTCGACTGGCAGTCGACTCTACCAACAGCCCACTCTACCCAGCCATCGTTTCGCGCCGCCGAGGCTCGCGCTTACTCCAGCTCGTGCTGGTGGCGCGCGGCCAGCAGCAGCAGATCGTTGGCGCGGCGGCAGCCGAGCGATTCCATCATGCGTGCGCGGTGGGTCTCCACCGTCTTGACGCTGATGCCGAGGTCGGCGGCGATTTCCTTGTTGCTCTCACCCTTGCCGATGCGGCGCAGGATCTCGCGCTGGCGCGGCGACAGCGCGGCGATGCCGGTGGGCTTCTCGCGGCCCAGCATCGGTGCCAGCATCTTGGCGGAGATCTGCGGGCTCAGGAACACCTGGCCGGCGTGCGCGGCGCGCAGCGCCAGTTCCAACTCCTGCGGTGCTGCATCCTTGACCACGAACCCGACCGCGCCCCGATCCAGCGCATCGCGCACGTGAGCGGCATCGTCGTGCATGGTCATCATCACCACCCGGGTACCGGGCGCGCGCAGGCGGATGTCGCTGAGTGCTTCCAGGCCGGTGCGGCCCGGCAGCGAGAGGTCCATCAGCACCACATCCGGTGCGTGCTGCAGGGCCAGCTGCAGTGCCTGCTCGGCGTTGCTGGCCTCGGCAACAAGCTGCACGTCGGCAAACCCCTGCAGCAGCCGCGCCAGGCCGGCGCGGACGAGGGTGTGATCGTCGACGATGAGAACTCGCACAGGCACGCAACAGATCCGTGTAGGGGAGTCCACCTTAACTTAGCTGAACGGGCGCGCCAAGGCTTGCCCGCAAAGCGTGATGGTGGCAGGTTTCAGCGGGCGCGGCGCGCCTCGGCCACCTGGCGGCGGTGCAGGCGGAACAAGTGCCGCTCCATTGCCATCTCAAGGCCATCGCCAAGACGCTGGAAACGCAGCCACAGGTAGTGACCGCCGCCACCGTCCGCCGCTTCGGCGATCACTTCCACCGGCAGGTCGATATGGTCGGGCAGCCAATCGCTGGGCTGCAGGCGCACCACGCCGGCCTGGCCGGGGCTGGCGCCACTGCGTGGGCCCAGCTGCAGGCGGATGCCGCGGCGCGACCAGCGCACGGGGCGCAGGGTCAGTTCCTGGCCCTGCTGGCGTACCAGCCGGCCGAGCAGCACCATCGCCAGATCCAGCTTGGCCTCCAGCCGCTGCAACTGCAGGCTGGCCTCATTGCGGTCGTCATGTTCGTCAACGCGGCTGTCTTCAACCAGCGCCAGGCTGCGCAGCAGGCCTTCGGCGCTGCTGGTGCGACCGGCCGCGCTGCCTGCCTGGAACTCGGCCGGCAGGGCCAGCTCGCAGCTGAGCGTCTCGTCGAACAGCTCGCTTTCAGCCGGGTGGTGCAGTGACGTGGTCGGCAATTGGGTCATGCCAGCGATTCTGCCTGCAGGTAGGCATGCGCTGCGCGAAGGGAACGCTGACCGTCATTCATCAGTGCTGCCACCGCATCACGGCGCTGGCTCAGCAGGCCGAGCAGATTCTGCTGGCGTTCGAACAGTGCGCTGAGCGGCGCGTGGTCGGCCGTGGTCAGCGGCTGGCTGAGCAGGGCGTGCAGGGTGCTGTCGTGGCCATCGAGCAGGCTGTCAGCCTGGTCCAGGGCGTCTTCGCCCAGGGCCTTCTCGAAGGCATCCAGCTGGGCGTGCAGTTCGTGCAGGCTCATGGCGCCACCGCCGCCGGCCGGCGCTGCTCGTGCGGGATCGCGTTCCAGGCGCTGTCGATCTCGCCCAGCAACTGCAGCGATTCATCCAGCGCGGCACGGTCGTTGTGCAGGTTGGCCTCGGTCAGGCGCTGCAACACGTAGTCGTACAGTGCCGACAGATTGCCGGCGATCTCGCCGCCGGCTTCGTGATCCAGCGAGCCGTTGAGGTGGCCGACAATCGCGCAGACTTCGCCGATCGCCTTGCCCTTTCCGGCCTGGTCGCCACGCTCAAGACTGGCCTGGGCACGGCGTACGCGCTCCAGCGCGCCCGCCAGCAGCATCGCCACCAGCTTGTGCGGATCGGCGTCGGCAACCGCACTGGTCACTCCTACCTGGCGGTACTGCTCGGCATATTGACGGCTGGAACCGTACATTCGTGATTCTCCTTGCGCTGGGTGCCGTCGGGTGGTCGTGGGGACCGTGGCCGGCGGTGCGGCGTTGATTGCTGTTGCGTCCGTTATCGGTGCGAACCACGCCAAACTTGAGCGTTGCACGCCGTCCTTTAGCGGTTCAGCTGTGCCAGTTGCTGCTGCAGTGCGGTGTTGCTCTGCTGCAGCTTGCCCATCAGGCTGTCGAGCGCCAGGAACTGCTTCTTGTAGCGTTCCTCGACGTTCTTCATGCGCGTGTCGAGGTCCTTGCGGCGCTTGTCGATGTTGTCCAGCGTGGTGTTCAGGCCCTTGGTGCGGGCGACGAACGCCCCTTCCTTGCCGACGGTGGTGCTGACATAGCCGTCGACCATGGTGTACAGGGTGCCAGCACCGCCGGTGTCGCCGGTGATGGCCGAGCGGATCTTCTCAGGCTGGCTGGCCAGTGCGGCGGCAAACTTGGTGGTATCGAGAACGAGGCTGCCGTCGGCGTTGGGATAACCGCGGGTCTGCAGGCCCAGCACCTTCGGATCCAGGCCGTCGGCCGAGAGCTCCTTCAACACGCTCGACATCATCGAACGCAGCTGGCTGGAGGCGCCGCGCATCTGCGCGTCACCCGTCAGGGTGGCGGCTTCCTTGGTCTTGGCGTCGTATTTGGTCTCCGTGTTGATCGCCGCGATCGCCGCGTTGTAGGCGGTCACGAATTCCTGCATGACCTTGGTCGCGGCGGCCGTGTCGGTGCTGATCACCACGGTACTCTTGCCGGGAACCTTCAGGTTCAGGGTCAGGCCCGGTACCGCATCGGTCACCGTATTGCTGGCACTGACCACTTTGACGCCGTCGATGGTCAGTTCGGCGTCCGCAGCGGCCGTGTTTTCTTTCAGGCTGCCTACCAGTGCACCCAGCTTCGGGTCGCTGCCGGCATACTCCAGCTTGATCGCGTTGGCGGCACCGGTCTTTTCCTGGGCGATCGACAGATACTGGTTGTCGCCCGAGCTGATAAGCGTGGCCTGCACGCCTTCCTTGCGCCCGGCGGCATCGATCTTGTTGCGGATGGTGGTCAGCGTGTCGCCGTCCTCCACCGTCACGTTCATGGTCTTGGCCTTGTCGCCCACGCCAACGGTCAGCGTCAAGGTTCCGGCACCGAAGGTGTCGGTCTTGGGCACCGAGGTATCGGCGATCAGCTTGTGTGCCGTGGCGAGGGATTTCACCTCCACCTGGTGCGTGCCGTTGGAGGCCGCTGCCTTGGTCGTGCCCACGTCGTACAACGCGACCGACGCCGTCAGCACATCATCTGCATTGTTCGGACCGGCCTTGCCGGTGGCGGTGACGGTGCGGGTATCGAAGGCCGTCGTGGCCTTGAGGGCCGTCAGCGCGGTCTTCAGCTTGTCGAAGGCCGCCGTAACGGTGCCGATCGACGACAGCTGCATCTTGGCCTTGGACTGCTGCAGGTTCAGCGCATTGTCGGCGGGCTTGCGGTCAGCTGCGACCAGCTGGTTGACGATGCTGGAAATGTCCAGCCCTGAGCCAATGCCACCGTATCCAAAGTCTGCCACGTCGTTTCTCCTGGTATCCGGGCCTGGCCGTCGTGCGGCGGCCCGTCGTCAACGAAAATAGCGGCCTGCGCCGCTGGGTCTTGAGGACTTCGTTGATGCATGCGCCGTGCCAATGGTCTGGCGCAGGTTCTGGCACGCAGATTGCAGGAGGGTTGGGGCAGGGTGCGGGGACATTCACCGCAGGCTGTCGGGGGTCTGCAAAAAGCCCTCCCCCAATGCAGGGGAGGGATCAGGCTACTGACAATCGGGGGGAGACGAAGCCGCCCGGTACGTACAGTCAAAGGTACAGCGCTGAAAGAGAGGTCCGCAGGAGCGGGCGATGCCGAGCCGGTTCGGGAGGTTTCCCGGGCCGGGCATGGCCCGCGCCTTCGAGCACCATGGCTTCCAGGTTGCCGCTACCGTCGATTCACTTCGACGGTAGCGGCGCCTTCTTGCCGTGGATCAGCGCAGCAGGCTGAGCACGCCCTGCGGCACCTGGTTGGCCTGGGCCAGCATGGCCGTACCGGCCTGCTGCAGGATCTGGGTGCGGGTCAGCTCGGCGGTTTCCTTGGCGAAGTCGGTGTCCTTGATGCGGCTACGCGAGGCGGACATGTTCTCCGAGGAGGTCTGAAGATTAGCCACCACCGAGGTGAAGCGGTTCTGGATCGCACCGAGGTCGGCTCGGGTGCTGTTGATCGAACCCAGTGCGTTGTCGACGATCTGGAGGGCCTGCTGGGCTCCAGCGAAGGTGCTGATGTCCAGGTCACCCACGCGCTTCGGCGAGGATGCCGGAGTGCTGGCAGCATAGGTTGCGCCGGTTGCCATGTTTGCCGTGATTGCTGTGGTGCCTTCCTTCCAGGCATCCAGCACCACGTCACCTGCGCTGTCGACGGTTGCAGTTACACCATGATCGCCGGTCTTGGCATTGATCGATGCTGCCAGCGCATTGCCGACTGCCAGCTTGCCAGCGGCGGCAGCGTCGCCCGTGTTTGCATAGGCATCGGTGGAGCTCGCGGCGACGGTGACGTCGCCAATATCAGTGCCATTGATCTTCAGGCCGGCCATGCTGACCTCGTTGTAACCAAAGGTCGTGGCAGGTGCGGCTGCAGCAGTCGTAGCAACCGCTGCGACCGTGATCTTACCCGAAGCAAAATCGGTGGCGCCAAGCGCGGTAGAGCGCGCGTCGACAATCTTGTCGATCGCGATACCCTGGCCGGCGTTGGCACCAACCTGGAACAGCTGGCTGGTGAACGAGCCATCCAGCAACTTGGTGCCGTTGAACTCGGATTGCTTGGCAACGCGATCGATTTCGGCCTTCAACTGGGTGACTTCCGACTGCAGTGCCTTGCGATCGCTGGCAGAGTTGGTGGCGTTCGACGACTGCACGGCCAGTTCACGGATACGCTGCAGGTTGTTACCGATCTCGGTCAGTGAACCTTCGGCGACCTGGGCCAGCGAAATGCCGTCGTTGGCATTGCGGATCGCAACATCGGTGCCACGGATCTGGGTGCCGAAGCGCTCGGAGATTGCCAGGCCGGCGGCATCGTCCTTGGCGCTGTTGATGCGCGAACCCGACGACAGGCGCTGGATGGTGGTGGCAAGCGAGCTGCCACTGGTGCTCAGGTTGCGCTGAGCGTTCAACGACATCGTATTGGTATTGATGACTTGTGCCATGATCATTTTTCCTTTGGCTAAGTACTCAAGTGCCGGGATTGGAGGCCGGTGTTGCCACGCGGCCTCATATCATCGGTTTAGGATCAGCGCAGGAGGCTGAGCACGCCCTGCGGCACCTGGTTGGCCTGGGCCAGCATGGCCGTGCCGGCCTGCTGCAGGATCTGGGTGCGGGTCAGCTCGGCGGTTTCCTTGGCGAAGTCCGTATCCTTGATGCGGCTGCGCGAAGCCGACATGTTCTCCGAAGAGGTCTGCAGGTTCGCGACCACCGAAGTGAAGCGGTTCTGGATCGCACCGAGGTCGGCGCGAGTGCTGTTGATCGAACCCAGAGCATTATCGATGGTCGACAGCGCCTTCTGGGCACTGGCGAGGGTTGAAACGTCAACATCCGAGATGTGTTCGGTCGATGTCGTTCCGGCAGCGAATGTGACTGCGGTCGCACCGATCTTGACATCAATGTCGGCGGTCGCCATCGCGACGCCATCCTTGACCTGGGTCAGATTGATCTTGCCGGCAGTCTTGTCCATGACTGCCAGAACACCGGTTTCACCGATCTTGGCATTGATTGCGGTAATGATGGCTTGGTTCTGCTCATCTGCAGTCGCATCCTTCTTCAGTGCGACGGTATCAAGCTTGATGTCTTTCCCTCCCACCTTGATTGTGCCCGTGAGGTCACTATCAGCAGCCAGCGCGGCAGCTACAGGGGTAAGTGCGCCACCAGCGTAGCTGGAGGTTCCAAGCTTCGAGACGGTTGCGTCGATCACCTTGTCGATGGCAATGGATTGACCCGCATTGGCGCCGACCTGGAACAGCTGGCTGGTGAAGGAACCGTCCAGCAGCTTGGTGCCGTTGAACTCGGACTGCTTGGCGACGCGATCGATTTCCGACTTCAGCTGGGTTACTTCGGCCTGCAGAGCCTTGCGGTCGCTGGTCGAGTTGGTAGCGTTCGATGACTGCACAGCCAGTTCACGGATGCGCTGCAGGTTGTTGCCGATCTCGGTCAGCGAACCTTCGGCGACCTGGGCCAGCGAAATGCCGTCGTTGGCATTGCGGATGGCGACGTCGGTACCGCGGATCTGGGTGCCGAAGCGCTCGGAGATCGCCAGGCCAGCGGCGTCGTCCTTGGCGCTGTTGATGCGCGAACCGGAGGACAGGCGCTGGATGGTGGTGGCCAGCGAGCTGCCGCTGGTGCTCAGGTTACGCTGAGCATTCAACGACATCGTGTTGGTGTTGATGACTTGTGCCATGAGGAGAGGTCCTTGAGCGGTTGCACGAGAGTTGGGTTAGACGCCCCCGACGTGCCCCGGGGGCGGCTCATGTCAGCGCTGCAACAGGCTGAGCACGTTCTGCGGCACCTGGTTGGCCTGGGCCAGCATGGCCGTACCGGCCTGCTGCAGGATCTGGGTGCGGGTCAGTTCGGCGGTTTCCTTGGCGAAGTCGGTATCGCGGATACGGCTGCGCGAGGCGGACAGGTTCTCCGAGGAGGTCTGCAGGTTGGCAACCACCGAGGTGAAGCGGTTCTGGATCGCGCCGAGGTCGGCGCGCACGCTGTTGACCGATTCCAGGGCCTTGTCGACGATTTCCAGCGCCTGCTGGGCGCCGGCAACCGAGTCGATCTTGATGTCTGCGACATGCGCGGCAGTGGTGCCGGCGGCCGGATTGTTCAACTTGTCAGGGGTTGCGGTGTTGATGGTCACCTCTACGGCCGTCGTGGTGTTGTCGGCCTTCACCGAAGTGAGTGCAATCTCGCCTGCGGTAGTGGTGGTGGCAGCATGGAGGCCCGTCTCACCAATTTTCCCGTTCAGGGCAGCGGCGAGCGCCTTGGTTGCGTTCTGCTGATTGGCTGCACGAACTGCAGCGATCTCAGGTGCGGTAGCTGGCGCGCCAGGCGGGGTGGTGTAGTCGAACTTGACATCGCCAAGGCTTACGCCACCTACAGTGACGTTCGCGAGAGTGCCCTTCGCAGTGTCGACGCGCGCATCGGTCATGTTGATCGAGCCGGCATTGACGAAGGTGGTCGTGCCGAGCGATTCAGCCTTTGCATCCACCACGCTGTTGATCGCGATTGCCTGACCGGCATTGGCGCCGACCTGGAACAGCTGGCTGGTGAACGAGCCATCCAGCAGCTTGGTGCCGTTGAAGTCGCTCTGCTTGGCGACGCGGTCGATTTCGCTGACCAGCTGGGTCACTTCGGCCTGCAGGGCCTTGCGGTCGCTGCTGGAGTTGGTGGCGTTGGAGGCCTGCACGGCCAGTTCGCGGATGCGCTGCAGGTTGTTGCCGACTTCGCTCAGCGAGCCTTCGGCGACCTGGGCCAGCGAGATGCCGTCGTTGGCGTTGCGGATGGCCACGTCCAGGCCGCGGATCTGGGTGCTGAAGCGCTCCGAGATCGCCAGTCCGGCGGCGTCGTCCTTCGCGCTGTTGATGCGCAGGCCGGACGAGAGGCGCTGGATGGTGGTGGCCAGCGAGTTACCGCTGGTGCTCAGGTTGCGCTGAGCGTTGAGCGACATCGTATTGGTGTTGATTACCTGTGCCATGGGGTCGTCTCCTCTTATATGGAACCCGTTGGTGAATGAAACGAAGCGCCGCCTGTTTTTTTGTGTGGCTGTGTGCTTCGCTGTTGCCAAATGAATAACGGCGCTTTGTCAACAACCTTTAGCCGTGAATTCCGTTGAAGCCGTAATTCGTTGCCGGAGGCTGTTTTTCCGGGGTTTCCAGCCCCGAAGGGGCGTGAAGGCGCCCCCCGGAAGGGGCGGTTGGGCAGGCCCAACCAGCGCTGATGAAGGTATCGGCGGGGTGGGGCCGGGCTTGATGGGTAATCACGGAAAATCCGCCGAGCGCTGTCTGGAATGCTTCGCGGCGACGGGCCACGGAAACGAAAAAGGCCGCGATGCAAGCATCGCGGCCTTTCGGGGCTGAGGCGGGGGCGCTGTCAGCCGATCTTGTTGAACAGCGACATCGACTGCATCTGCGAGAAGATCGTCTGTGCCGCCTGCAGCGCGGTGCTCTGCAACTGGTACTGGCTCAGCGCATCGGCGTAGTCCAGGTCGCGCATCTGCGACAGCGTGGTTTTCAGCGTCACGCTGTTGGCTTCGCGCATGTCGGCGGCGTTGTCCAGTGCCTTCAGCTGCGCGCCACCGGCCGCGCGCGAATCGATCATCCGCTCCGACGCGCGCGCCACGTCACGCAATGCACTCTGCAGTTCGTTCTGCTGGGCGCTCATCTTCGCGGTGGTGCCGGTGTCGGCATCCAGTGCGGCGATCAGCTTGTCCATGGTGTCAAAGATGTCGCGGCTGCTCGCCGGCTTCACGTTGAAGCTGTCGCCTGCGGCAGGCGCACCGGTGATCTGCAGCCGCACGCCGTTCACTTCCACGTTGTCACCTGCCTTGAAGGTGCCGGTGCCGGTCACGTTGCCGGCGCCATCCAGCACCTCGTACTGGTCGGCAGCGGTGAAGCGGATGCTGAAGGACTGCCCGTTCCAGCTGTCGCTGCCATCGCGGGTGATGTTGGTCAGCACGCCGTTACCGGTGTTGCCCGCTGCGGCACCGCCATCGACGAAGCCATCGCCGGTGGGGATGCGCATGAAGATCTCGCTGCCGGGCAGGGCATCGCGCACGTAGGTATCGGGGCCGACCTCGATCTGGCGCTGGGTCTGGTCACCGCGGTAGACCACCTTGCCATTGATCCTGGCAAACGGCGGATCGCCGTCGTTGGTGCCGCCGAATACATAGCGACCCGTGCCGTCCTCGGCGTTGGCCAGCGACAGCAGGCCGTCGCGGATCTGATTCAGTTCGGTGATCAGCGTCTTCTTGTCGGACGCGCTCAGGGCGGGGTTGCTGGCCTGGATGGTCAGGTCGTTGACGCGCCCCATCAGATCATTGACCTGGGCCAGGGTGTTTTCCTGCACGCCCAGCCGGTTCTGCACGTTGCCGGCGTTGAGCTTCATCCGTTCCAGTGCGGCCAGGCTGCGGTCCAGTCCGACCGCTGCGCCGGCCCCGACCGGATCGTCCTTTGCGGAGACGATCTTGCTGCCAGTGGCGATCTGCTGCTCCAGGTGGCTGAGCTTGGCCTGCTTGGCCATCATCAGCGACACCGACTGGTTGTACATCATGCTGGTGGAGATGCGGCTGCTCATCGGCGGACGGCTCCCAGGATGGTCTGGAACATGCTGTCGGCGGTGGAGATCAGCTGCGAGGCGGCCTGGTAGGCCTGCTGCAGGCGCAGCATGTCGGCCGCTTCCTCGTCCAGGTTGACGCCGGACACTTCATCGCGCGCTTCCTGCGCCTTGTCGTTGATCACCAGTTGCGCTTCCAGCGAGTACTCGGCCGAACGGGCCGCAGCACCCACCTGGGTGGTGAGGCCACCCAGCGCGCCGTTCAGCGTCACCGTGCCGGCATTGAAGGCCTTGGCGCTCTCGACCTTGGCCAGCCTGGAGGCGTTGCTGTTGTCGGAGGAGCCGGCCGGCGTCGGGGTGATGTTGAAGGTGTCGCCGACCTTCGGCGCACCGTCCAGCACGAAGCTCCAGCCATTGGCGCTGATGGTCTGGCCGGGCGTGTAGGTCTGCGGCGGGCCACCATCGATGGTGTAGGTGGTGGCCGAGGTGAACACGATCGCGGCCGGATTGCGCAGGTTGGCGTTGCTCGAATCGGTCACGGTCACGCCACTCAGCTTGCCGGTGCCCGTGTTGGCCGTCGCGGCGGCGCCCTTGACCGCGGCAGCGGCTGCAATCCGGGACGGATCGGTGATGGCGATCTCCATGCTGCCGGCGACGCCTGCGGTGGGCTGCAGCAGGAATCGGTCGTTGGCAGCGGGGGTGCCGCCCACGACCAGCGTGACGCCGTTGATCACCAGCGGATCGGCGGCGGTGCCGGTGCCGGCCAGCGGAACGCTGGCGCCGGTGTCGGCCCGGCTGGCCTTCCAGTTGCTGCCATCGAACTGCAGCACCACGTTCTGCGCGTCCAGCTTGCCCAGGTCGCCATAGGTGGCGCTGAGGCTGGCGGTGCCGGTGTTGGCGTTGTTGGCGGTGACGCGCGGGTTGCCGATGTTGAAGAAGTCGCCCCCGAGCTGGCCATACATGTCCACGCCCTGGTGGTGGGCCTGGTTGAAGGTCTCGGCCAGGCCGACAGCCAACTTGCCCAGTTCGGCCTGGGCCGGGGTCAGCACGGTGTCGCGGAACTCCATCAGGCCGCCGATCTGGCCGCCTACTGCCTTCGGGTCGAGGCGGATGGTGTTGCCCTGCGTTTCCAGGGCCAGCTGCAGGCGCTCGGGCTGGTACGGGTCGGCCACGGTGGTGACCTTGGTCGCGGTGGTGCCCACCACGAGCGCGTTGCCGCCGGCGGTGTAGACATTCATGATGCCGCCGTCCTGGATCACCGCGGTGCCGCCGGTGTAGCCGATCAGCTGGGTGATCAGCTGGTCGCGCCGATCGAGCAGGTCGGGCGCGGCGGTGGCGATGTTGGTGCCGATCGCACCGTTGATCTGCGCGATCTCCTGCGCCAGGCGGTTGACCTCGGTGGCACCGGCCAGCAGGCCGTTGTTGACCTCGCTGTTGAGGTTGTTCAGGTGGGTGTTGAGCTGCACGAAGCGGTTGGCCAGGGCCTTGCCGCCATCGAGCATGTTCTGGCGATCGGCCGTGCCGGAGGCATTGGAGGACAGGCCACTGACCGAGTCGAAGAAGTTCGACCACACACCAGAGACATTCGTGGCCGCATCAGAGAACAGCGCGTTGACCCGGTCGGCCATGCCCGAAAGCTGTTTCAGGCGCGCCAGTTCACCGCTGCTGTCGAGCAGGCGCGAGATGGCCAGCTGGTCGGCGGTGCGGCGGATGTCGGTGATGCGGGTACCGTTGCCGACCGTGCCGTAGCCATAGTTCTGCGGATCGGCGGTGGCGAAGTTGACCTTCTGCCGGCTGTAGCCGGGCGTATTGAGGTTGGCCACGTTGTGGCTGGTGGTCGCCAACGCACGCTGGAAGGCGAGCAGGGCACCGGTACCGGTGGAAAGTACGCTGGACATGGGATTCCTCAACGACGGGTGATACCCAGCGCCGCGGTCGCGGTGCTGGCGAAGGTCTGGCCAAGGCGCGAGCCGGCGTCTGCCACGGCGGCGACGGCGCGCTCGATGGTCGGGCCGCCGGCGATCGCGGCGATCTTGGCCGCGTAGCGCGGATCGGTGGCATAGCCGGCGTGCTGCAGGCCACGGGCGAAGCCCTGCACGTCGGTGCCGGCCTGCAGGGCCTGCTGGTAGCGCGGGCTGGTCTTCAGCAGGCGCACGTAGTCGGCAAAGCTCTCGGCCGGCGAACTGTAGGCGCGGAAGCTGGCGGTCTCGTTGCGGCGCACGCCATCGACATATTCATGGGTGCCGGCTACGGCGCGCTGGCCGTTCCAGCCATTGGCCTTGATGCCGAACAGGTTGTGCGAAGTGCTGCCGTCGGCATGCTTGATGTGGCGCTTGCCCCAGCCGGTTTCCAGCGCCGCCTGGGCGACCAGGGCGCGGGCATCCACGCCCAGTTCCTTGGCCGCACGCTGCGCGTGCTGCCAGATGCTGGCGACGAAGCCTTCCGGGGTGTGCTCGCCGAGCTGGGCGACAGCGGTGCGGGTCGCCATCGCATCGGCCGGGCTGATCGCGGTGCCGCGGTTGCTGGCGGTGGCCGACCACTGGTCGCTGTTGGCGGCCCAGTCCTCGCCCTGCAGGCTGCCGATGTACGGATCGTCGGTGCCCAGCGAGCGGTGCATGCTGCTGCTCTCGCGCCCGGCGATCAGATCCAGGGCCTGCTCCATCGGCGCCACTGCCGCCTGCGCACCGTGCTGCGCACCGGCGGCCATCTGCTGCAGCAGGCGCACCGCCTGGCTGCCGTCTTCCAGTGGCAGCGACGGTGCCGGCCTGGCCGGTGCATTGAGCTGGTAAGCACGGCTGGCCTTGGCCGGATCCACGCGGGTATCCAGCGCCGGGCCATCGGCGGCCTGGCCGGACAGCTGCCGGCTGATCATGCTGGACAGTCCCAGGCCTTTGCCGCGGGTCATCGCCTCGGCAATCTTCTGGTCGTACATCTCGCGGAACATCTTGTTCTCGCCGGGAAACAGCGAGTCGCCGAAGCTGGCGTCACGCATGCTCTTGACCAGCATCTGCGCGAACTGGCCTTCCAGCTGGCGCGCCACCTTGTCGATCCTTGCCGGATCGTTCTGTTGCGCCGGGTGCAGGTCGAATGCGGGATTGATGCGCATGTCAGATCACCTCGAGCTCGGCACTCAATGCGCCGGCCTGCTTCAGGGCTTCCAGGATCGCGATCAGGTCGCCCGGTGCCGCACCTACGGCGTTCACCGCATGCACGATCTCGTCCAGGGTGGTGCCGCCGCTGAACTTGAACATGCGGCTGCCGTCGTTGGTGGCGGTGATGGTGGACTGCGGGCTGGCCACGGTGCGGCCGCCGGACAGGGCATTGGGCTGGCTGACGTTGGTGTTTTCCTGGATGGTCACGGTCAGCGAACCGTGCGAGATCGCCGCCGGTCCCACGCGCACCTGCTGGCCGATGACCACGGTGCCGGTGCGCGAATTGACCACCACCTTGGCCGGGGCGCTGCCCGGGGTCAGTTCCAGGTTCTCGATGCGCGCCAGCAGGCCGACGCGTGCGCCCGGGTCGGTCGGCGCGGTGACCGCGACGGTCACGCCATCGATCGCGCGAGCCGCACCTTCGCCGAAGGCGTTGTTGAGCGCGGCGACCATGCGCGAGACCGTGGTGAAATCGTTGTTGTGCAGGTTCAAGGTGATGTCGCCGCCGTTGGCCAGCGGATCGGGCAGGGCACGCTCCACGGTGGCGCCGTTGGGGATACGACCGACGCTGGGCACGTTCACCGAGACACGGGAACCATCCTTGCCCTGCGCACCGAAGCCACCCACGATCAGGTTGCCCTGGGCGATGGCGTAGATCTGCCCGTCGGCCCCGCGCAGCGGGGCCATCAGCAGCGAGCCGCCGCGCAGCGACACCGCGTTGCCGATCGAGGACACCGTGATGTCGATCGGCTGGCCGGGCTTGGCGAACGGCGGCAGCTCGGCATGGATCGCAACGGCGGCCACGTTCTTCAGCTGCGGGTTGACGTTCGGCGGCACGTTCACGCCCAGCTCGCCGAGCAGGTTCTTCAGGCTCTGCACGGTAAAGGGCGCCTGGCTGGTGCGGTCGCCGCTGCCATCCAGGCCGACCACCAGGCCGTAGCCCACCAGGGCATTGCCACGCACGCCGCCGACCTGGGCCAGGTCCTTGATGCGCTCGGCGCTGGCCGGGGCTGCCACGACCATCAGCATCAGCGCGACGAACGACGCCACGCGGCGCTGCCAGGAAGAAGAGGGGAGGAGTTTCATGGCCATACTCAGAACGGCGTCAGGCCGGAATTGAAGAAGCGGCTCAGCCAGCCCATCGCGTTGGACTGCGCGACCGGTCCGCGGCCGCCGTAGACGATGCGGGCCTCGGCTACGCGGCTGGAGGGAATGGTGTTGTCCTGGCTGATGTCGCCAGGGCGCACGATGCCCTGCACCTGCACCAGTTCATCGCCCTGGTTGAGCCGCAGGTTCTTCTGCCCCTGCACCACCAGGTTGCCGTTGGGCAGGCGCTGGATCACGGTGACCGTAACGCTGCCCTGCAGGCGGTTGCTCTGCGCGCTGTTGCCCTTGCCGGTGAAATCACGCTTGCCTTCCGCACTGGCGCCGAGGATGTCCTTGCCGCCCAGGGTGACCGGCGCGCCAAAGATGCTCGGGCTGCCCAGGCTCAGGTTGGACTCCTTGTTGGTGGCGGTGTTTGCACTGGTCTGCGCGGTGGTGCTTTCCAGCAGGGTGATGGTCAGCAGGTCGCCGACATCGCGTGCGCGGCGGTCTGAATACAGCTGCAGGGTCGGGCCGGCGGCATAGATCGCCCCGGCGGTGGGCGCGGCCTGCGGCGGCATGATCGGCTGGATCGGCGCCATCGCCGGGTAGGGGCGCACGTCGCCCGCGATCACGCAGCCACCGAGCAGGGCGGCCACGGTGCAGGCGAGGGCAGTGCGGGAAAAGTTGGAAATGGGCGACATGGCGGTTTCCCGGTTGGGCCGGTCAGATCTTGTTGTTGAGATAGCCGAGCATCGAGTCGGTGGTGGAGATCGCCTTGGCATTCATTTCGTAGGCGCGCTGGGTTTCGATCATCGACACCAGCTCTTCCACCACATTGACGTTGCTGCCTTCCAGCGCCCCCTGCACCACGGTGCCGAGGCCGTTCAGGCCGGGATTACCGTTCTGGGCCGGGCCCGAGGCCGTGGTTTCCAGGAACAGGTTCTCGCCGCGCGCCTGCAGGCCGGCCGGATTGACGAAGTCGGTCAGGGTCAGCGCACCGACTTCCACCGACGCGGCGTTGTCGGCCATCTTCACGCTGATGGTGCCGTCGCTGCCGATGGTGACCGACTGCGCGCCCTCGGGAATCTGGATGCCCGGTTGCACCGGGTAGCCGCTGTTGGTGACCAGCTCGCTGTCCTGGTTGATCTTGAACGAGCCATCACGGGTGTAGGCCGAGCTGCCGTCGGGCATCTGCACTTCGAAGAAGCCGCGGCCGTTGACCATCACATCCAGGGCGCGACCGGTCTGCTGCTGGCCACCCTGTTCGAAGTTCTTGGCGGTTGCTACCACGCGCACGCCGGTGCCCAGCTGCAGGCCGGTCGGCAGCTGCGTCTGCGCCGACGAAGAGCCGCCCGGCTGGCGCACCTGCTGGTACAGCAGGTCCTCGAAGCTGGCACGGTCCTGCTTGAAGCCGGTGGTGTTGGTGTTGGCGAGGTTGTTGGAAACCACCGACATGCGCATCTGCTGCGCATCCAGTCCGGTTTTCGCGATCCACAATGCCTGGTTCATCTTCGATGTCCTGTCTGGTGAAACCGGCCGCGTGGTGCGGCCCTTGTATGCGGGTGTGCAAGCGGTGTGCCAGCGCCGGCATCAGCCGGCGCCGGAATTCCGTCAACTGCCCAGGCGCAGCATGCTGTTGGCGCTGCGCGCGTTTTCGTCGCCGTGTTTGATCACCTGCACCTGCATTTCGTACTGGCGCTGCAGCTGGATCATCTGCACCAGTGCCCCGGCCGCATCGACATTGCTGCCTTCCAGCTGGCCGCTGTGCACTGCGGTGCCCTGTGCCGGTGCGAACGGCTGTTGCGGGTCGGTATTGCGGAACAGCCCATCCAGGCCGCGCTCGAGGCGCTCGTCCGGTGCCTGCACCACCTTGATCCGGCCGATCTGCGCCATGGTCTGCGGGCCTTCACCCTGCGGGATGATCGAGATCGTGCCGTCGGCACCGATCTCCATCGCCTGGTAGGGCGGAATGGCGATCGGGTTGTTGTTGTCATCCAGTACCGTGCGGCCGCCGGAGGTCACCAGCTGGCCATTGGGGGTGACCGACAAGGCCGCGCCGCGCGTATACGCCTCGCTGCCATCGCTGGCCTGCACCGCCAGCCAGGTGCCGCTCTGCAGCGCCAGGTCCAGCGGTTTGCCGGTGATGTGCTGCGCGCCGGGCGTGCGGTTGAAGCCAGCGTCGACGTGCAGCGCATCCACCCGCGAGGCAAAGCCGGGGCCGCGGATCGGGAAGGCTTCGGTGTTGGCCAGCGCTTCCTTGAAGCCGGGGGTGTCCGAGTTGGCGAGATTGTGGCTGAGCGTTCCCTGCGCCTGCAGGGAGGCGCGGGCACCGGTCATCGCCACGTAAAGGGCTTTATCCATGCGGGGAGTTCCGTGACAGGGTCAGCGGGTCATCAACGGATGTTGATGACCGTCTGGGTGATCTGGTCCTGGGTGGTGATCATCTGTGCGTTGGCCTGGAAGTTGCGCTGCGCGGTGATCATGTTGACCAGCTGCTCGGTGAGGTCGACGGTGGACGCTTCCAGCGAACCTGCCTGGATCTTGCCGAGGTTGGAGGTATCGGGCATGCCGGTGCGCGGCGTGCCCGACTCGAAGGTCTCCACCCACAGGTTGTTGCCCTTCGATTCCAGGCCCTGCGTGTTGTTGAAGGTCGTCAGCGCCACCTGGCCCAGCGGCTTGTCGTCGCCGTTGGAATAGCGGGCGTAGACCACGCCTGATTCGGACACGGTGATTTCATTGAGCTTGCCGGCGGCATAACCGTCCTGCTGGGTGTTGCGCAGCGCGAACTTCTCGCCGTACTGGGTCGAGCCGTTGATATCCAGCGTCATGTTCAGCTGGCCGGCGCCGGTGGTGGGGGTGAACGTGCCGAGGCCGACCTTGCCGTTGGCCGGGGCGGTCAGCTTGCCGCTGTTGTCGAAGGTGACCGCGGTCGGGGTGCCAGCGGGCTGGCCATCGACATAGTTGTGCACGGTCCATTCGTTGGGGTTGGCTCCCTTGACGAAGTACGAGACCTGGATGTGGCTCACGCCCAGCGAGTCGTACACGGTGATGCCGCCGCTGGAATGGTTGTAGCTGTTGGAATCGGCCGGGTCGAAGGTGGCCACCGTCGGCTGCTTGGCGTTGGCCGGCAGGGTGAAGCCGACCTTCACTTCGCTGGTCTGCTTCGGCGGGCTGTCGGTGGTCAGCAGCTGCAGGTCGACCAGGCGGCCGGCGTCGAAGTTGGTGCCATCGGCATTCGGTGCGAACACCTGCAGACGCGCACCCTGCGGATTGACCACGTAGCCGGCCGAATCGGTCTGGAAGTTGCCGGCACGCGAATACACCCGCGAACCGTTCATGTTCATGGTGAAGAAGCCCTCACCGGAAATGGCCATGTCCAGGCTGCGCCCGGTCTGCTCGTTGTGGCCCTGGATGAACTGCTGGGCGACGTTGGAGACGCGCACACCCGAGCCGGTCTGGTTCTTCGACAGGCCATAGCTGGTGGAGGCGAACAGATCGGCGAACTCGGCGCGCGACTGCTTGAAGCCGGTGGTGTTGACGTTGGCGACGTTGTTGGCGGTGACGCTCAGGTCGGTGTTGGCGGCATTGATGCCGGACAGCGAGACGTTGAAGCCCATGGGATGCTCCTGGTTGATGCGGGATGTGCGGCTCAGCTGACGCGGAGCACGTAGTCGATCGGGGCCGTGCCCAGGCCCTTGAGGTTCAGGTACAGGCCGTCGGAACCGACGGTCACGCTTTCCACCGGCGCCTGCACGTAGGTGGACAGCTTGGTGCTCTTGCCGGCGGTATCGACATGGTTGGCGACGATGGAGTACTTGCCCGGCTCCATGCGTTTGCCGTTGGCGTCCTTGCCGTCCCACTGGAAGGCGGTTTCGCCGGCGGCAGTGGCTTCCACGCTCAGCGAGGTGACCTTGGCGCCGTTGGCATCGGTGATGTCCACGGTGATGATGCCGGCCGACGGCGCGGCCACCGTGCCTTCGACGCTGCCCTCCTTCTCCAGTACCAGCTTTTCCGACGGCACGAGCACCTGGTGGCCGACCAGTGCCGCGCCACGCAGCACCTGGTCGCTGGCCATCGATTCCTGGAAGCCCTTCACCGTCTTGTTCAGATCGGTGATGCCCTGCACGGTGGACATCTGCGCCATCTGCGCGACCATCTGGGTGTTGTCCATCGGCTTCAGCGGGTCCTGGTGCTGCAGCTGCTCGGTCATCAGGCGCAGGAAATCGGCCTGGTCCAGCGTGTTCTTCTTCTTGGTGGCGTTGCTGTTCGGGGCGTTCAGACCAAGTGCGGTATAGACGTCCTGGTTGGTCTGGTTGTTGACGGCGGTGGTCATGGCGGTATCCGGTACTGCGGGCCTCAGCGGCCCATGGTCAGGGTGGCCAGGGCCAGTTCCTTGGCGGTGGTCAGCATCTCCACGCCGGCCTGGTAGTTGCGCGAGGTCGAGATCAGGTTGACCATCTGCGCCACCGGGTCGACGTCGGGCTGGTAGATGTAGCCATCGGCGTCTGCCAGCGGGTGGCCCGGCTCGTAGCGCTTGATCGGCGCCGCATCGCTCTGGGTGATCTCCTTCACCTTCACCGAGGTGATGTTCGGATCGTTCTTGCTGGTGACAGCCTGGAAGATCGGTTCCAGCGGCTTGTACACGGCGTCGGCGGAACCGGCGACGGTGTCGGCGTTGGAGAGGTTGGAGGCGATGGTGCTCATGCGCACCGACTGCGCCTGCAGCGCGGAACCGGCGATATCGAAGATCGGCAGGTTGCTCATGGCTTATTGCCCCGTGATCGCGGTCAGCATGGAACGCACCTTGCTCTCGACGAAGCTGAGCGAGGCGCGGTACTCAAGAGCGGCGCGGCCATAGGCGGCACGCTCGGCATCGGGATCGACGGTGTTGCCGTCCAGGCTGGGCTGCACGCCTTCACGCGCGATCTGGAACGGGTTCAGGCCGCTACTGATTTCGTAGTGCTGCTCATGGGTGGTGGCCATCAGGCCATTGGCATCCTGCCCCTGGGCATGGCGCAGGGCGGCGTCGAAGTCCAGGTCCTGGGCCTTGTAGCCGGGCGTATCGGCATTGCCGAGGTTGCTGGCGATCAGCTTCATCCGCTGTTCGCGCAACGGCATGGCCTGGGCATGGACGCCCAGGTAGTCGGTAATCAGGTTGCGCACGGTGCACTCCCACGGGAACGTTGCCCGGGAAGCTGCAAGGGATGTGCCAAAAGGGGGAGGGTAGTGCCGGGCGCTGGCCGGCTCCCCGATGGATCTGCGGTTGCCGGCCAGCGGC
>NZ_JBMRFR010000022.1:0-57295 GCF_049384845.1 Stenotrophomonas sp. CASM101
GGTGTCGGATGGCGGGGTGTCCGCGGCATGGATGCCGCGGCCAAGCCCCCAGGGATGGGTCCACGGCGTCCCCGCCATCCGACACCTCCCCGCCTCCCCACGGAACACCCCAGAGCCGCTTTGGCTTTGGCTTTGGCCTCTGCGGGTGCAGGGTGCAGCCCTGCAAAGAAAAAGGCCGCCTTTCGGCGGCCTCACTTCTCTTTACTTCAGCTTGATCTCGCGCAGGCGCTCCTCGAGGAAGCCGTGGGCGGTGATCGGCTCCGGGTACCGGCTCGGGTTCTCCGGGGTGATGCACGAGGGCAGCACGTCGATCAGGAAGTCCGGGTTCGGGTGCAGGAAGAACGGCACCGAGTAGCGCGGCTGGCGCGCCAGCTCGCCCGGGGGATTGACCACGCGGTGGATGGTCGACGGATACACGTGGTTGGTCAGGCGCTGCAGCATGTCGCCGATGTTGACCACAATGGTGTCCGCGTCTGACGTGAACGGCACCCACTCGCCATCATGCGACTGCACTTCCAGGCCTGCGGCACTGGCACCGACCAGCAGGGTGATGAAGTTGATGTCGCCATGGGCACCAGCACGCACGTTCGGGATGTCGTCGGTGGTGATCGGCGGGTAATGGATCGGGCGCAGGATCGAGTTGCCGAAGTTGGTCTTGTCGGCGAAGAAGTCTGCAGGCAGGCCGATATGCAGGGCCAGCGCCGACAGGACGCGCGACCCCAGGTTGTCCAGTGCCTGGTACAGGCCGTAGCCGCGCTCACGGAAGCCCTCGACCTCGGTCGGCCACAGGTTCGGCGCCATCACATCGCGGTACTTGGAGTCGTCGGCGATCTCGCGGCCGATGTGCCAGAACTCCTTCAGGTCGAAGTGCTTGGAGCCCTTGGCGGTCTCCACCCCGAACGGGGTGTAGCCGCGGGCGCCGCCGCTGCCGGCCACGTGGTACTTGCGCTTGACCTCTTCGGGCAGGGCGAAGAAGGCCTTGAAGGCATCGTAGGCCGCATCGATGTCGGCCTGCGGAATGCCGTGGTTGCGGATGCCCGCGAATCCCCATTGGCGGTAGGCCGCGCCCAGCTCGGCCACGAAGGCCTCGCGGTCGCTGTCGAAACGGGTGATGTCGAGGGTGGGGATCTGGCTCACAGCGGTTCCTGGCTTGTCATTGGGTCTGGGGGGCCAGCGCATTCATGGCCCACCTGAACATTGTGACAGATCGCCCGGGGGACGCCACCCGATACGAAGAAACAAACAGATACAATGCGCGACCCGCGCGCGGCCCCACGATTCCGTCACCCCGGGGATCCCGCCGCCTGCATCACCCGCCGCCCCAGTCCCTCATGCGCCCTGCTGCTCCCTCTGCCGACCCCGCCCTGCCCTCCGGCCCCGCACGCCACTGGCGCCGCCTGGCCTGGTGGTCGCTGTTCGTGGCCGGCAACGCGCTGCTGGCCATGGGGATCACGCTCGGCAACGTGCCGCTGGCAGACAACCCGGGGGGCAGCGTGGGCCTGGCCTATCTGGCCGTTGCCCTGCCCGGTCACCTGCTGGCATTCGGCGCCCTCGCCGGCCTGCTGCCGCTGCTGATGGGCCTTTGGCCGCGCAGCGCACGCCCCCTGAGCCTCAGCGCCGTGCTGCTGCAGGGCCTGTGGCTGTGCCTGTTGCTGGTTGATGCAAAGGTTTTCACTCTGTATCGGTTTCACCTCAATGCCATGGTGGTGAACATGGTGTTCGGCGGTGCGCTGCAGGACCAGGTCGCGTTGTCGTGGAAGACCTGGCTGCAGGCCGGACTGCTGGTGGCCGCCATCTTCACGGCTGAAGGACTGTTGGCCTGGGCATGCTGGAAGCTGCTGCCCGCCCGGCCGCGCCGCCGCCGGGTCCTGCAGGGGTGGGCCATCGTTGCGCTGCTGATGGCCGGCGGCCAAGCCGCCACGGCCTATTACGATGCCCGCGGCGACCGTGCCGTCATCGCGCAGTGGAACTACCTGCCCTGGGCACAGCCGATCACCGCCAAGAGCTTCATGCGCAGGCTCGGGGTCATAAGCGAACAGCAGGCGGGCCTGCCCGACCCGCGCCATGCGCAGCTGCTGTATCCGCTCCAGCCCCTGCGTTGCCAGAACCCACACCGCCCCAATGTGCTGATGGTGGTGCTGGAATCGCTGCGCCAGGACGTGCTGACGCCGCAGCTGATGCCCAACACGTCGGCGCTGGCGCAGGACGCGCGCGTGTTCGATCGCCATTTCAGCACCGGCAATGCCACCCGCTACGGCCTGTTCGGCCTGCTCTACGGCCTGCCCGGCGGCTACTGGCAGAGCATGCTGGACGAACAGCGCGGCTCGCAGCTGTTCCAGGTGCTGGGCCAGCAGGGCTACGACCTGCACCTGTACGGCAGCGCGCCGTTGTACAGCCCGGAATTCGATCGCACGGCATTTGCCGATGTGCGCGACCGGCTGCACCAAGGCCCTTCCGCCATGACCCCCGACAAGCGCGACGCAGCCATCGTCGCCGCGCTGCGGAATGACATCCGCAGCAGCCAGGCGGCGCAGCACCCATGGTTCGGCTTCGTGTTCCTCGACTCCACCCACGCCGGCTACCACCTGCCCGCCAGCTACCCACCGGTAGCCACGCCGATGGCCAAGGAGATCGACTTCCTGTCCTTCGGCCCGGACCACGACCCGACGCCGGAACTCAACCGCTACCGCACTGCCGTGCACTATGCCGACAGCCTGATCGGTTCGCTGCTGGACGACCTGCGCGCGCAGGGCCTGGCCGAGGACACCATCGTGCTGGTCACCGGTGACCATGCCGAAGAGTTCAACGACCTCAAGCTGAACTACTGGGGCCACAACGGCAACTTCTCCGATTACCAGCTGCAGGTCCCGTTCGTGCTGCATTGGCCAGGCAGGGCCGCTGGCCGCGACGTCCGCACCAGCTCGCACGAAGACTGGGTACCGACGCTGATGCGCCATGCGCTGGGCTGCGAGAACGCATTGACGGACTTCAGTACCGGCCAGGACCTGCTGGCCACGCCCGCCGCCAGCGAACGTGCACTGGTGGTGGAGAGCTGGTCGCAACGCGCTGTACGCCATGGCGATGCCATCTACGTATTCGACAAGTTCGGCAACGCCACCGCGCTCGACCGGCACTACCGCCCGCTGCCGCAGCAGGCTCCGGACGCCGCAGCCATCCGCTCTGCATGGGAAGCGCTGACCCGCTTCCGCAACCGCTGATCTTCAAGGACCGATCCTGCATGAACCGTCCTCTGCGCATCCTGCATACCGAAGCCGCCAAGGGAATGGGCGGGCAGGAGATCTACATCTTCCGGCACATGCAGGTGATGCGCGCGCGTGGCCATGAGGTGTCATTGCTGTGCCAGCCCGATGCACGCCTGGCCACACTGGCACGCGAGGACGGATTCACCGTGCATACGCTGCGCATGGGTGGCCTGGCACGCCTGCTGCGCGGCATGTGGTCGGTATCGCGGCTGGTGCGCCGCGAACGCTTCGACGTGGTCAATACCACCAGCCGCCGCGATGCGCTGATCGCAGCCGCCGGTGCACGCCTGGGCGGCACGCCGCTGGTGGTGCGCTCGCGCCATCTGATGAGCCCGGTCAACTCGTTGCTGACCTATACCAAGCTTCCACACCGGGTGCTGACCGTCAGCAGCTTCGTCAAGCAACTGCTGGTCGACCGCGGCATTCCAGCCGAGCGCATTGGTATCGTGCCGCCAATCGCGGTGCCTCCACGCTGGAGTGATATCCGCAAGGCCGATCCTTGGCAGTGCCTGCAGGACGTACGCGCGGAAGTGCGTGCCGAGCTTGGCTTCGGCGAGCAGGACATCGTGGTCGGCTGCGTGGCCGTGCTGCGTGAGCCCAAAGGCCATGCCGACCTGCTGCAGGCGATGGTGCCGCTGTGCAAAGCCAACCCGGACCTGCACCTGGTGATTGTCGGTGATGGCCAGGCCGTGACGGAACGACTGCAGGCGATGTGCGCCGAGCACGGGCTGCAGCGCCAGGTCCACCTGCTCGGCTACCGCGATGGAGCCTGCAGGCTGATGGCCGGCTTCGACATCTTCGCACTGGCTTCGCACAAGGAAGCGGCCGGCACCGTATTCCTGGAAGCGGCCTACGTGGGCGTACCGATCGTCGCCACGCGGGTGGGCGGCGTGCCGGAAATGGTGATCGATGGCAGCAATGCGATTCTCACCCGTTTGGGTGACAATGCCGCCCTGACAGGTGCATTGCGCCTGCTGGTGGACGACCCGGAACGGCGACGGCAGATGGGGCGCGCTGGCTGGGAGTGGATGCACGGCGCACATCGCTTCACGCCGGACGGCCACGGTGAAGCGACCGAACACTACTACCACCAGTGGCTGAAGGAGCTGGGACATGGCTGATGCACGAACCGTTCCGGTGCTGATGCACCACCACGTCAGCCCTTCGCCGGGCATGATCACCGTGTCGCCGGAGAACTTCGAAAGCCAGATTGCGTGGCTGGCAGCCAATGGCTGGACCTCACTGACGCTGGAGCAGTACGCCGGCTTCCTGGCCGGCAAGCCGGTGCCGCGCAAGTCGATCGTCATCACCTTCGACGATGGCTATCTCGACAACTGGGTGTATGCGCACCCGATCTTGCAGAAGTACGGCATGCACGCGGTGGTGTTCGTGGTCACCGGCTGGATGGGCGAAGGCCCGGAACGTCCGCACGCCGGCATTGCCGGCGCGGCACTGCCGTCGACGCCGGACCATCGTGGCTGCGAAGCGGCGATCTACGAGCAGGACCGCAGCGACGACGTGATGATGCGCTGGAGCGAAGCACGCGCAGCCATTGCCGCCGGCACCTTCGAAGTGCATTGCCATACCCACACCCACACCCGCTGGCTGCGCCGCGACGATCTGGACCGTGCGCAGCGCCGTGCGGGCCTCAGCCGGGATCTGGCAATCTCGCGCGACGTCCTGCAGGACAAGCTCGGCGAGGTGTCCGATACGCTGTGCTGGCCCTACGGCGATTTCGACCAGGACCACATCGAGGTGGCACGCGAGCAGGGCTTCCGCTACCTGCACACCACCCACCCGTTCGGCCGCAACGTGGTCGGCGGTGATCCGGAGCGGATCTACCGCTTCGCGATCCGCAACCGCCCGGCCAGCTGGCTGCGCAAGCGCATCGCGCAGAGCTACAACCCGCTGATCGCGCCACTGTTCAATGGCTTCAAAGCGCGCCAGAAGAAGATGGTGCCGGGGCCATAAGCACCACGCCCCTGCCGGTTGAATGAAAAACGCCCCGGCTTTGCGGGGCGTTTTTCGTTGGTGCGAATGTGCACGCGCTTCAGGCAGCGGCTTCACGCACCGCTGCGGACAGGCGGTCCAGCGTGTCCTGCATCAGCGTGGCGTCATCGGCCTCGACCGTGACCCGCACCACCGGCTCGGTACCGGACGGGCGCAGGAACGCGCGGCCACGGCCGGCGACAGCCTGCTGCGCCACAGCCAGCGCGGACTGCACGCTTTCAGACTGCACCGCAGTCTTGGCCGGGACATTGCCCAGACGCACGTTCACGGTCTTCTGCGGTACCCGCACAAGGCCCTTCAGCGCCTGGCGCAGGGTCTGCCCACTGTTGCGCAGCGCGACCAGCACCTGCAGGGCGCTGACGATGCCGTCCCCCGTGGTGGCGCGGTCCAGGCACAGCAGGTGGCCGGAGGCTTCACCGCCGAGCACACCACCGCCTTCGATCAGCGCCTGGTGCACGTAGCGATCGCCGACATTGCTGCGCACGAATGGAATCTGCAGGTCGGCGAGGGCCTTCTCGATGCCATAGTTGCTCATCAGCGTGCCGACCACCGGGCCGCGCAGGCGGCCTTCGGCCTTCCAGGCACGGGCCAGGATGTACAGCAGGTCATCGCCATCGACCGGGTTGCCCTGGTCGTCGGCCATCAGCACGCGGTCGCCATCACCATCGAAGGCGATACCGAGATCGGCGCCGGTCTCGCGGACCTTGGCCGCAAGGTTGTCGATATGGGTGGAGCCCACGCCGGCGTTGATGTTGATGCCATTGGGCTCGGCGCCGATGCCGATCACCTCGGCACCCAGTTCGCGGAACAGCAGCGGCGCGATCTGGTAGGTGGCACCATGCGCGCAATCCAGCACCAGGCGCAGGCCACGCAGATCGAATGTGCGCGGCACGCTGGCCTTGCAGAATTCGATGTAGCGGCCGACCGCTTCGCGTGCACGGAATGCCTTGCCCAGCTTTTCCGATTCGGCGGTGGTGAACGGAACGTCCAGCGCCGCCTCCAGGGCCAGCTCGGTGGCATCGTCGAGCTTCTCGCCCTGGGCCGAGAAGAACTTGATGCCGTTGTCGTAATGCGGGTTGTGCGAGGCGCTGATGACGATGCCGGCGTCCACGCCCAGCGTGCGGGTCAGGAACGCCACCGCCGGGGTCGGCATCGGACCCAGCAGTTGCACGTCGGCACCGGCGGCGACCAGGCCGGCCTCCAGCGCCGCCTCGAACATGTAGCCGGAAATGCGGGTGTCCTTGCCGATCACCACGATCGGCCGGCGTCCGTCCTGGCCACGCTGGGCGAGCAGGACACGGCCCAGCGCATTGCCCAGGCGCAGCACGAAGTCGGCCGAGATCACGCCCTGCCCGACCCGGCCACGGATGCCGTCCGTGCCGAAGTACTTGCGGGCACCCATCAGGCTACCTGCGGCGCGGGCTGCCGACCCAGCATGGCGAGCAGATCGGACAGGCGGTCGCGCAGTTCGCGGCGATCGCAGATCTGGTCGATGGCACCGTGCTCCAGCAGGAACTCCGAACGCTGGAAACCTTCCGGCAGCTTCTCGCGCACGGTCTGCTCGATCACGCGCGGGCCGGCGAAGCCGATCAGTGCCTGCGGTTCGGCGATGTTGATGTCGCCCAGCATCGCGAACGACGCCGAAACGCCGCCGGTGGTCGGATGAGTCAGCACCGAGATGTACGGCAGCCCGGCTTCACGCAGCTTGCCCAGCGCAGCGGAGGTCTTGGCCATCTGCATCAGCGAGAACAGGCCTTCCTGCATGCGCGCGCCGCCACTCTGCGAGAAGCACACGTAAGGCGCACCGATCTCGACCGCGGTTTCTGCAGCCAGCGCGAAACGCTCGCCCACCACCGAGCCCATCGAGCCCCCCATGAAGGCGAAGTCGAACGACGAGGCGACCAGCGCACGGCCCTTGAGCAGGCCGCGCATGGCGATCAGCGCGTCGTATTCGCCGGTGTTCTTCTGCGCGATCTTGATGCGCTCGCTGTACTTCTTCTGATCCTTGAACTTGAGCAGGTCGGTCGGTCCCAGGCGCGCACCGATCTCGGTGGTGCTGTCGGCGTCGAACAGGGCCGCCAGGCGCGCACGCGCGCGGATCGCCATGTGGTGGCCGCACTTCGGGCAGACCTCCAGGTTCTCTTCCAGTTCCGGACGGTACAACGCGCTGCCGCAGTTGCTGCACTTTTCCCACAGGCCCTCGGGGACACTGCGCTTCTTGCTGGGGGTGTTGTCGGTGCGGATGCCGGACGGCATCAACTTGCTGAGCCAACTCATGCGGGAGGACACTTCCGTTCAGGGCGGCCCATGGGCCGCAAAGGCGGACAGTCTAG
Organism: Stenotrophomonas sp. CASM101; assembly: GCF_049384845.1. Lineage (NCBI taxonomy): Bacteria > Pseudomonadati > Pseudomonadota > Gammaproteobacteria > Lysobacterales > Lysobacteraceae > Stenotrophomonas > Stenotrophomonas sp. CASM101. Next base: position 7,607 of record NZ_JBMRFR010000022.1, read on the forward strand.
CTCCGCTTTCCCCGGCCGTGCACCCCCTTGCCAGCTACGGGGCAGCCGGAAAAACCATGCTGGGACGTACGTTTAGGTGCTGCGCGGTGCCGGCCGCTGGCCGGCGGCCCTGCACGCGGGTGGGTACGGACGATGCCGGCCAGCGGCCAGCATTACCGCTACGCGTCCAGCGCCTGCCGCAGCGGGGCGAGGAACGCCCGCGCACGCTGGGCCGCGTCTTCAGCCGAGCCCGCTTCGGCCAGCGCCGCCACCAGCGCACTTCCGACCACCACGCCATCCGCCTGGCGGGCCATGGCTGCGGCACTGCCGGCGTCCTTGATGCCGAAGCCCGCCACCACCGGCACCGAGGCGCGCGCGCGCAACGCCTGCAGGCGGGCGCTGGCGGCGTCGCTGTCCAGACGCTCGGAGGCGCCGGTCACGCCGGCAAAGCTGACGTAATAAAGGTAGCCACGGGCCAGGGCCAGCAGCTTGTCGGCACGCGCCTGGCTGGTGGTCGGCGACGCCAGCAGGACCAGCGCCAGGCCCGCTGCATCGAAGGCCTGCTGCGCTTCAACGGCTTCTTCCGGCGGAAGGTCGACCAGCAGCACCCCGTCCACGCCGGCCTGCACGGCCGCCCCGGCGAAGGCAGCGTAGCCGTGGATCTCCACCGGGTTCAGGTAGCCCATCAGCACCACTGGGGTGTGCGCATCACGCGCCCGGAACTGCGCCACCGCCTGCAGCACATAGCGGCTGCCGGCTCCCCGCGCCAGCGCGCGTTCGGAACTACGCTGGATGGTCGGGCCATCGGCCATCGGATCGGAGAACGGCACGCCCAGTTCAATCACGTCGGCACCAGCATCGACCAGCGCGTGCATGACCGGCACGGTGGCTTCCAGCGAGGGATCACCTGCGGTGATGAAGGGAATCAGCGCCTTGCGCTGCTGTTCGCGCAGGTGCTGGAAGCAAGCATCGAGTCGGGATACGGACATGTCAGGTACATCCTTCGATCAGGTCAACGGCGCCGCTGGCGCCCCAGTACATTCGGGAGATGGTGCCGTCGACGATCTCCACACGGATCGCCAGGTCGGAACCGGGGTCCTGCCAGAGCAGGCTCTCGCCGGCCTCCGCATCATCACCATAGGGTTGCGTGGAAACGCCCTTGGGCAACTGCTGGAGTGCCTGCGCGCGTGGCATGCCCAGATGAAGGCCGAACGGCCCCGGCTGCAGCACCACCTGGCCGGAATCGTCGATGGGGGCCAGGTCGAAGCGCACCACGTCGCCGTCCTGCACCATCATCGCCACGCCCTCGGGCAGCGTGCCGCGCTCGTAGTACTCGCAGCGCCCAGCGGTCGACTCGCCCAGCCCGGCCGAGTGCCACTGCGCCTCGCCCTGCAGTTCGCTGAAGGGCTGGCCGATCAGCACCTCACCGGCATGGTCCAGGGCCACCGACACCACCGCCCGGGCCGCCTGGTCCTCGCCGCCATCGCCTGCCGTGGACATCGCCGCGCCCTCGATCGGGCGATGTGCGGCCTCATCGTCGTTGCTGGCCGGTTCGCGTGCCGGGGCGATCGCCGCGGGGGCGGCCGGCGCCGGGGCAAGCACCGGTGGATCGGGCGGCGTGCAGCCGCCCATGCCGATCACCAGCACCAGCGCCCCGCCGTGGCGCAGCACGTGATTCACAGCACAAGCCCTTCGCGCGCGGCGATGGTGTGCACGTCCTTGTCGCCGCGGCCGGACAGGTTGCACAGCACGATCTGGTCACGCGGACGCTCACGCGCCAGCTTGATTGCCTGTGCCAGCGCATGGCTGGATTCCAGCGCGGGCAGGATGCCCTCGGTATGCGCCAGCAGATGGAAGGCCTGCAGCGCTTCCTCGTCGGTGATGCCGAGGTAGCGCGCGCGGCCGGTATCGGCCAGGAACGCGTGCTCCGGGCCGACGCCCGGATAGTCCAGGCCGGCCGACACCGAATGGGTCTCGATGATCTGGCCGTCATCGTCGCACAGCACGTACGTGCGGTTGCCGTGCAGCACGCCGGGGCGGCCTGCCGCGATGGAGGCGGCATGGCGACCGGTACTGATGCCATCACCGGCGGCTTCGGCGCCGACGATCTCGACCTGGCGATCGTTGAGGAAGGCGTGGAACAGGCCGATGGCATTGCTGCCGCCGCCGACGCAGGCGGTGATCGCATCGGGCAGGCGGCCGTACTCGGCCAGCATCTGCTCACGCGCTTCGCGGCCGACGATGGCATTGAAGTCGCGCACCATGCGCGGGTACGGGTCCGGTCCAGCCACGGTGCCGATGATGTAGAAGGTGTCCTGCACGTTGGTCACCCAGTCGCGCATCGCTTCGTTGAGCGCGTCCTTCAGGGTGGCCGAGCCGGAGGTGACCGGCACCACCGTCGCACCGAGCAGCTTCATGCGGTAGACGTTGATCTTCTGCCGCTCGATGTCGGTGGCGCCCATGTAGACCACGCATTCCAGGCCCAGACGCGCGGCAACGGTGGCACTGGCCACGCCATGCTGGCCGGCACCGGTCTCAGCGATGATGCGCTTCTTGCCCATGCGTGCGGCCAGCAGTGCCTGGCCGATGGTGTTGTTGATCTTGTGCGCACCGGTGTGGTTCAGGTCCTCGCGCTTGAGCAGGATCTGCGCGCCGCCGACGTGATCGCTCAGGCGCTGGGCGTGATAGATCGGGCTCGGCCGGCCCACGTAGTGCGCCAGGTCGCGGTCATAGGCCGCCTGGAACGCGGGGTCCTGGCGGGCCTGGTCATAGGCCTGGGCCAGTTCCTGCAGCGGGCCGACCAGGGTTTCGGCAACGAAGCTGCCACCGTAGCGGCCGAAGTGGCCCTGGGCATCCGGGAAGGCGTGGTAGTCGGCAATGGGGGAGGCAGACATGGATACGACCGGTGGTTCAGACAGGTGGATACTCTAGCGCACGGGTCAAGACCGGAAAAATGGATATTATCTGGCACATATCGTCAGGAAATCTCACGTGATCCGCTCCCTGCTGCCTCCCCTCAATGCGCTGCGCGCGTTCGAAGCCACTGCCCGCCTTGGCGGCGTCGGGCGCGCCGCACAGGACCTGCACGTCACCCACGGCGCGGTCAGCCGGCAACTGAAGCTGCTGGAGGATCACCTCGGCCTGGCGCTGTTCCAGCGTGCCGGTCGCGGCCTGCGCCTGACCGCTGCGGGCACGCGCCTGCAGGCAGCGTGCAGCGAGGCCTTCGCCGGGATCGAAGGCTGCGTGCGCGAGCTGCGGCGGCCCGCGGCCTCCCCAGCACTGGTACTGGGCTGCAGCGGCAGCGTACTGGCACGCTGGATGATTCCGCGCCTGCCCGTGCTGCAGGCCGCCCTGCCCGGCGTGCGCCTGCAGTGGTCGGCGCTGGACGGCAGTTTCACCGAAGCGCAGGCGGCGCTGGACGCCGTGCTGTTGCTGGCGCAGGGACCGTGGCCACGCGGCTGGCAGGTCCGCGAGCTGGCACCGGAACGGGTCGGTGTGGTGGTGGCCCCGTCACATCCGGCGGCGCAGCGCCTGCGGCAGGCACCGCCCTCGGCACTGCTGCAGGAAACCGTGCTGCACACCACGTCACGTCCGCAGGCTTGGCCCGCCTGGGCGCAGGCACACCGCCTGGACCCGTCAAAGCTGCAGCTGGGCACCGCTTTCGAACATCTCTATTACCTGCTGGAAGCAGCCGTGGCCGGGCTGGGCCCGGCAATCGCGCCCGAGCCGCTGGTGGCCGAAGATCTGGCAGCAGGCCGGCTGGTCGCACCGTGGGGGTTTGCGGCCACCGGCGGCTTCTGGGTGCTGGCGCGGCCGGATGGCCCGGCCGATGCACGGGTAGACGCCCTGGCCGACTGGGCAGCAGCGCAACTGCGATGAGACGAGGCCCCGGGCGGCATCCACCTCCCGGAGCCGGCAATGCAGGCCTCAGCGACCGCCCATCGCGACCCGCTGCTGCTCCTCATGCACCTGCTGCTGGTGCGACGGATCTGCCAGCAGCTTGGCACTGGTCTGCTCCAGCGACGGCAGCGCCTGGGCCAGATCGACAGCGGTGCGGAAGCCCGGCGTCGTGCCCATCACGAACGGCTTGCCATCCTGCACCGTGATGCTCTGCAGCTTGTGGGCCGCGTCGATACCGTTCTGCTTTGCATGCAGGGTGATATTGGCCGCAGCCTCTTCGGAAAACACGCTGGGAAGCTTGCTGCGGCCAGCGTTGTGCAGTGCGTGGTCCGGATGCGATGCATCGTTGAGCGACGGCCCTTTGGGCACAGCCGCTGCGGGTTCATGACCCTGCACACGCCCCGCCGCCAGTGCGGCAGCGGTGTGGCGACCGACGATGCCGTCGGCGGACAGTCCCTGGTTGAGGGTCTGCTGCAAGGCTCACCGTCGACGATGACATCCGGGCGCCCCTCAGGTGACGCGGATCACTCCAGGACGGTGCAATCGGCGCGCCGCACTTCCTCGACGAAGGTGCGCATCTTGTAACCGTCCTTGATGCCCGGCTCCAGTTCGATACCGCTGGAGACGTCCACGCCCCACGGCAGCGTCGCCAGCACGGCGTCGTAGACGTTTTCCGGGTTCAGGCCACCGGCCAGCAGGAACGGCCGATGCAATCCGGTCGGGACGCGGCCCCAGTCGAACGCCACGCCGGTGCCGCCACCGCCACCCGGCGCGTGGCTGTCGAACAGGAAGCCGGCAGCGCTGGGATAGCGCAGTTGCAGGGTGCGGGCATTGACCTCTTCGCGCCCCCCCATGGCGATCGCCTTCAGGTACGGCATGTTGAAGCTGCGGCAGAAGCTCTCGTCCTCCTCGCCATGGAACTGCAGCAGCGTCGGTCGTACCGTGCGCAGCACCTCGCGCACTTCTTCCTTGCTGTTGTTGCGGAACAGCGCAACCACGTCGACCATCGGCGCGATTGCCTGGCGCATCGCGCGCGCCTCGGCAGGCGCGACCCGGCGGCTGCTCTCGCGGGCAAAGATGAAACCCACTGCGTCCACGCCCAGCTCACCGGCCAGACGGACATCGCCGGCGCGGGTCATTCCACAGAACTTGATGCGTGTACGGTAGTAGGAACGGCTCATAGCGTGACCTCGGCGGGCAGATGCCAGTTGTCGGGGTACAGGGGCCCAAGGAACACCAGGCCCTGCGGCGGTGCGGTGGGACCAGCTACGGTGCGGTCGCGCCCAGCCAGCAGTTCGGCGATCCATTCCACCGGTTTTTCGCCGCTGCCCACCAGGATCAACGATCCGACGATATTGCGGACCATGTGATGAAGAAATGCATTGCCACGCACTGCGACTTCGATCACTTCGCCCTGGCGGCTGACCTGCAATGACTGCAGCTCACGCCGGGCATGCAGCGCCTGGCACTGCACCGAACGGAACGCGCTGAAATCGTTCTCGCCGAGCAGGGCCTGGCCGGCGGCGTGCATCAGGGTCTCGTCCAGCGCGCGGCGCTCCCAGCTCAGGGTCTGCCGGTCCAGCGCGGGCCGCACCTCGCGGTTGAGCAGCCGATAGCGGTAGCGGCGCGCACGTGCCGAGAAGCGCGCATGAAAATCATCGGCCACCGGCACGCACCAGCGCACCGCGATCGAACGCGGCAGGCGGGTGGTGGTGCCGAGCATCCAGGCGCGCGGGTCACGCACCACGTCAGTGTCGAAATGCACGACCTGGCACTGGCCGTGCACACCGGCATCGGTGCGGCCGGCGCAGACCACCTGCAGCGGCGCATCCGCCACCGATGACAAGGCCTGCTCGAGGCTGGCCTGCACGCTGGGACCACCCTGGCCCAGGTTCTGCCAGCCCCTGAAATCGCTGCCGTCGTACTCGACGCCAAGCGCATAACGCATGTGCTACCTCGATGTTGCGGGTGGGGCGGCGCTCAGGCCGGATCGCGTTCGGACCAGACCGCCAGTTCGTTGCCACCGGGCTCGACGAACTGGAAGCGGCTGCCACCGGGGAAGGAAAACACCGGGCGTACGATCTGGCCGCCGGCGTCGCGCACGGCCGCCTCGACCGGAGCCAGATCGTCGGCATACAGCACCAGCAGCGGTGCACCGCTGTCGCCGGCCCGCTGCGGCTGGCCACGGAAGAAGCCGCCCTGCAGGCGGCCATCGTCGAAAGCCGTGTAGTCGCTGCCGTAGTCGACGAATGACCAGCCGAACACCGTTTCGAAAAAGACACGGCTGGCGGCCGGGTCGCTGGAGGCGAATTCAACGTAGTCGATACGGCGCTCGCGGCTCATGGCAGGGTCCTTGTCGGCGGGTTCGGTCACGGCAGGCGGGCGAGCAGTTCGCGGGCCTGCGCCTGGCTGTGCAGGTCACCGCCCTCGGCCACTTCCAGCAACAAGGTGCGCGCCGTCTGCGCGTCACCCAGATCGAGGTAGGCAATGGCCAGTTCCAGGCGCTCCTGGCCGGCACGTGGCGACCAGCCCGCGTCATCGGCAGGCGCGGGGGCGCTCGACGCGGTGTCGTCGGAATGAGCAGCCTCGGTGCTGCCACGGTCGATGCCGTCGATGGCTTCGGGACCTGGGGCATCCGCCGGAGACGGGTTCTCATGCGCGTCGGCCGGCAGATCGAACACACCGCGGAACTGCGGCTGCCGTTCGGCATGCAGTGCGTAGTCGGGCACCACCACTTCGGCCGGCACCTGCGGTACAACGCGATCGTCCTGCAGCGGCTCGGCCGGGACCACCTCGTCGCCGGTGGTTGCGGGATCGTCCCAGCGCGGCAGATCGGTCACCGCTTCGGGCAATGCCACCGCGTCCTGGTCGCGCAGCGTGTCGGCCTCCTGGTCGGCCCGCACCGCGTGCTCAGCGGTGGGTTCGGCGACCACCACGTCGTGCACTTCGGTTCCGGTCGCCCACGCAGGCATCGCCGGTTCCTGGCGGCCGTTGCCGGCATCAGGCGACGACCACGAGGACTGCTCGGCCAGCGCATCCAGCGCGGCACCTGCCGGCACCGCTGCGGCCAGGCCGGCGGCATCGTCTTCCTCACGCAGCGGCGGCAACGGCGACGGCTTGCGACGACGCAGCAGCCAGGCCGCCCCCGCCACCAGCAGCAGTACCGGCAGCCCCAGCCAGTACCACGGTGTCGCCGCATCACGGGCACCCGGCGCCTGCGCCAGGCGCTGCTGCGCAGCGGCCAGGTCGTTGTCCTTCATCGCGATCAGCGACTGCTGCTGTTCCTTCAGCTTCTCCAGATCGGCCACGCGCTGCTTCAGCTCGCCGATCTCGGCATCGCGGGTGGCGATGTCCTCACGCGCCTGGCGCAGTTGTTCGTTGCCCAGCATGTCACCCTCGCTGCCGGCAGCTGTGCCGGTGGTTGTGCCCGCGTGCGCGGCGTCTGACGCCAGCGCCGGAGCGATCTCAAGCCGTGGCCCGTTGGCCGCAGCCGGGGAAGAAGCGTTCGTGGCTGCCGCCCTGGCAACCGGTGCGAGCATGCCCGCCGGTTGCGGCACGGTACGCGCCTGACGCCATTGCGCGGCGTGCTCGCGCACCAGCGTCGCCGCTTCGGCGGCGTCGACCGCCGCAAGCGCATCGCTGCCCGGCATGCGCAGCACCGCGCCCTGCTTGAGCAGGTTGACGTTGCCACGGATGAAGGCTTCGGGATTGGCACGCAGCAGGGCGATCATCGCGCGGTCGCGACTGACCTGGTTGCCACGCGCCACCACCCTGGCGATCTGCGACAGGGTCTGACCGCGCTGTACGGTGACGCTGCCATCGGCCGCCGGTGCAGCGACCGGCGCGGAGGCCGCACGCGGGCGTGCTGCTGCAGCCGCCACCGCAGGTGGCGGCGCAGCGGGCGCCTCTGCGGCTGGCGCCGTTGCCAAAGCCGGTGCAGGTTCGCGCACGATCGTATTGGAGAGCGTGCCTGCCGGCGCGACGATTTCCGGCTCGGCCACGGCCAGCGCACTGGGCGGCGCATCGACCAGCGCCGAGTACTCGCGCACCAGGCGGCCCTGGCCCCAGTCGGCTTCGATCAGGAAGCTCAGCGACGGCGTCTCCACCGGTGCCTGCGAGGTCACCCGCACCACCGCTCTGCCCTGCGTGTCGCGGGTCAGCTCGAACTGCAGTTCGCTGACCAGTCCGGTCGGCCGCTGCAGGCCGACACGCTCGAAAGTGACCGGCGAGGCCAAGGCCACCCGCAGGTTTTCCAGCTCGGACGGATCGGCCGAAACGACCGGGATTTCTGCCAGCAGGGGCTGGCCCGGCCTGGACAGGACGCGGATGTCGCCCAACCCCAGGGCGAGCGCCGAACTGCTGGCCAAGGCGAGCAGCGCTGCGGACAGATAGGTGAGCGGGCGCTTTGCGCCCCTGGCCCGTTTATTCATGGGCGACACTATAAAGCGTGCGGACCAAGGTCCGCACCCATGTAGAGCCGAGCCCATGCTCGGCTGCATGGCCTGAGCCGAGCGTGGGCTCGGCTCTACAGGAAAGGCCGAGCATTGCCCGGCCTCTCCATCAACGCTGCTCGGCGGCAACCAGCTCGGCCAGCTGTACGGCATTCAGGGCTGCGCCCTTGCGCACGTTGTCCGACACGATCCACAGGTTCAGGCCACGCGGGTGCGAGAGGTCCTCGCGGATGCGGCCGACGTACACCGCGTCGGTGCCTGAGGCGTGGGTGACCGGGGTCGGGTAACCACCGGCCTCGTGGCGATCCACCACTTCGATGCCCGGCGACTGCTCCAGCAGCGCGCGCGCTTCGGCGACCGTGACCTTGTCTCGGGTCTCGATCGCCACCGACTCGGAGTGGCCGTAGAACACCGGCACGCGCACCGCGGTCGGGTTCACCAGGATGCTGTCATCGCCGAGGATCTTGCGGGTCTCCCAGATCAGCTTCATTTCTTCCTTGGTGAAGCCGTTGTCCTGGAAGTCATCGATGTGCGGGATCAGGTTGAAGGCGATCTGCACCGGGAAACGCTGCGGATCGATCTCCTGGAAGCTGAGCAGCTGGCCGGTCTGCTTGCCCAGTTCCTCCATCGCCGAGCGGCCGCCGCCGGACACCGACTGGTAGGTGGAGACGTTGATGCGCTCGATGCCGTACTTGCGGTGCAGCGGTGCCAGCGCCACCAGCATCTGCATGGTCGAGCAGTTCGGGTTGGCGATGATGCCGCGCGGACGGTTGGCGACCTGTTCCGGGTTGACCTCGGACACCACCAGCGGCACGTCATCGTCGTAACGGAAGGCCGAGGAGTTGTCGATCACCACCGCGCCTGCTGCGGCGAACTTCGGTGCGTATTCCTTGGACACGCTGCCACCGGCCGAGAACAGGGCGATCTCGACGCCGGTGGGATCGAAGGTGGCCAGGTCCTGCACCTTGACCTTCTGGCCGTTGAATTCGATCTCGCCGCCGGCCGAACGCTCGGAGGCGAGAACGCTCAGGGTGCCGATCGGGAAATCACGCTCGGCCAGGATCGACAACATGGTCTCGCCGACGGCGCCGGTGGCACCGACGACGGCGACGTGGAAACTGCGCTGTGCATTGCTCATGGGGGAACTCTCACGAAAACGGGAATGGGGAAAAACACGCACGACAGCTGGGTTCGGGGAACCTCCTCAAGCGGGGCGCGCGGAGGTTCCCTATCGTTTCCCGGTTTTTTTGCCCAGCGTCACGCGCGCGGCCATCGCCGCATCAGCGTTGATCGCGCTCGGCATGCGCGACGGGCCGCCGTCCAGGCCGAGCCCAGCAACCAAGTTATCCACGGCCAGCTGTACCATCGCCGTGCGCGTGGCCAGCGAGGCGCTGCCGATATGCGGAGTGAGCACGACGTTGCGCAGCGCCAGCAGTTCCGGGCGTACCGTTGGCTCGCCTTCGTACACATCCAGGCCCGCCGCAGCCAGGCGACCGTTGGCCAGCGCGTCGGCCAGCGCGATCTCATCGACCAGGCCACCGCGGGCGATATTCACCAGCGTCGCCGACGGCTTCATCTTCGCCAGTGCGGCGGCATCGATCAGATGATGCGAGGCCGGCGTGTACGGCAGCACCAGCAGCAGGTGGTCGGACTGTGCCAGCAGCGCATCCAGATCCACATAGGTCGCGCCCAATTCCGCCTCGGTCGCCGCCGGCAGCTGCGAACGGTTGTGGTACAGCACCTTCATGCCGAAACCGTGCGCGCCGCGACGGGCGATGCTCTGGCCGATGCGGCCCATGCCAAGGATGCCCAACGTGCTGCCGTGGATATCGGCACCGAGCATGGTCTGGAACGACCACTGCTGCCACTGCCCTTCGCGCAGCCAGCGCTCGGACTCGGTAATGCGGCGCGCGGTGGCCATCAGCAGGGCGAAACCGAGATCGGCGGTGGTTTCGGTCAGGACGTCCGGCGTGTTGCTGGCCAGGATGCCGGCCGCGCTGAGCGCGTCCACATCCAGGTTGTTGTAGCCCACCCCGACATTGGCGATCACCTGCAGCTGCGCGGCGCCGGCCACCTGGGCCGCGCCGATGCGCTCGTTGAGCGTGATGATCGCGCCGTCGGCGCTGGCCAGTTGTTCGGCGATCTGGTCCGGCGCCCAGGCGGTGACGGTGTCGGTGCTGCGCAGCTGCACGCGATCGCGCAGCGGCGCGATGGCCGCATCGATCAGCGGCTGGCTCACCCACACGGTCGGCCGCGTATCAGCCATCGATCTGCCCGGGAATGCGCGGGGTGACCGTGCCGACATCGCCACACTGCGCGCGATGGCGCAGCGCCTGGTCCATCAGCACCATCGCCATCATCGCCTCGGCGATCGGGGTGGCACGGATGCCGACGCAGGGGTCGTGGCGGCCCGTGGTGACCACTTCGACCACATTGCCGGCCGTATCCAGCGACGGGCCCGGCAGGCGCAGGCTGGAGGTCGGCTTCAACGCGATCGACGCGACCACCGGCTGGCCGGTGGAAATGCCACCAAGGATGCCGCCGGCGTGGTTGCTGACGAAGCCCTGCGGGGTCAGCAGGTCACGGTGTTCGGTGCCCTTCTGTGCAGCGCTGGCAAAACCGTCACCGATCTCCACGCCCTTCACCGCGTTGATGCTCATCAGCGCGGCAGCCAGTTCGCCATCGAGCTTGCCGTAGATCGGCTCGCCCCAGCCCGGCGGCACGTTGTCGGCCACCACGTCCACGCGCGCACCGACCGAATCACCGGACTTGCGCAGCGCATCCATGTACGCCTCCAGTTCGGGCACCTGTGCGGCGTGCGGCCAGAAGAACGGATTGTCTTCCACCGCCGACCAGTCGAAACCGACCGGGGTGATGTCGCCCAGCTGCGACAGGTAGCCGCGCACGGTCACGCCGAAGCGCTCGGCCAGCCACTTCTTGGCGACCACCCCGGCGGCTACGCGCATGGTGGTTTCGCGCGCCGAGGAACGGCCGCCACCGCGCGGGTCACGGATGCCGTACTTGTGCCAGTAGCTGTAGTCGGCATGGCCCGGCCGGAACTGCTGGCCGATGTTGGCGTAGTCCTTGCTGCGCTGGTCGGTGTTGCGGATCAGCAGCGCGATCGGGGTGCCGGTGGTCAGGCCCTCGTACACGCCAGAGAGGATCTCGACCTCGTCGGTCTCGCGCCGCGCGGAAGTGTGCCGGCTCTTGCCGGTGGCACGGCGCTGCAGGTCGTGGGCGAATTCGGCCGCGTCCAGCGCCAGCCCCGGAGGGCAGCCATCGATCACGCAGCCGATGGCCGGCCCGTGCGACTCGCCGAACGTGGTGACGGTGAACAGCTTGCCGAACGAATTGGAGCTCACGGGCGCTGCGCCGCCAGTTCGGTGATGCGTGCGCTGTGGGCGATCAGCTCGCGGCATTCGACCGCGAAGATACCCATCTGGCCGACCTTGAACTCGATCCAGGAAAAATCGACTTCCGGCAGCAGCTTGATCAGGTGCTGCTCGGATTCGCCCACTTCGCAGATCAGCAGGCCGTCCTCGCTCAGGTGCAGCGGCGCGTCACGCAGGATCTTCAGCACCAGGTCCAGGCCGTCGTCGCCGGCACGCAGGCCCATCTCCGGCTCGTAGGAGTATTCCTGCGGCAGGGCGTCGGTCTCGTCGTTGGTGACGTACGGGGGGTTGGTGACGATCAGGTCGTAGTGGCGGCCGGTCAGGCCGTTGAACAGGTCCGACTTGATCAGGGTGACGTTGTGCGCCTGCAGGCGTTCCTTGTTTTCCTCGGCCAGCGACAGTGCTTCGTCACTGAGGTCGACGCCATCCACTTCCCAGTTCGGGTAGTAGTGGCCCATGGCGATGGCGATGCAGCCCGAACCGGTGCACAGGTCCAGCGCACGGCTGACATCGCGGCCGGCGAGCCACGGCTCGAAGCCGCATTCGATCAGTTCGGCGATCGGCGAACGCGGCACCAGCGCGCGCTTGTCGCTCTTGAAGCTCAGGCCGGCGAACCAGGCCTCACCGGTCAGGTAGGCGGCCGGGATGCGTTCATCGATTCGACGCTGGAACAGTTCCAGCACGCGCAGCTTTTCGGCCTGCAGCAGGCGCGCCTGGCCATAGGCCGGGCCCAGATCGTGCGGCAGGTGCAGGCTGTGCAGCACCAGCTGGGTGGCCTCGTCCAGCGCATTGTCGTAGCTGTGACCGAAGGTCAGCCCGGCTTCGTTGAAACGGCTGGTGCCGTAGCGGATCAGATCGATGATCGTGTGGAGTTCGGCGGCCGTTTCAGCGGTCATGGCGGTACTGCGGGCAAAGTGGGCCCCGATTATAGGGGCTGGCGCCCGCGGCAGCATCCGTTGCGGCGGAAACGATCCGGCCTCACCCGGTATGATGGAGCCCACTTCGCGCGGGGGCACCCATGTTCAATCGCAATGCCGGCATCATCCTGCTGATCGCCCTGGCGGCGGGCCTGGGCCTGCTGGCCGCCCAGCAGGTGTTTGCGCCGAAGCCGCCGGCCAATGCCCCGGCCACCGAAGCGATCACGCTGTACCCGCAGCCGCGCGAACTGCCCGACTTCAACCTGGCCCAGTCCGACGGCACCCGCCTGATACCGGGTGAGCTGAAGGGCCACTGGACGCTGGTGTTCCTGGGCTTCACCTTCTGCCCGGACGTCTGCCCGACCACCCTGGCCGAGCTGGCTGGCGCGCAGAACCAGTGGGAGGCCCTGCCCGACAGCCTGCGCCCGCGCGTGCTGTTCATCTCGGTCGACCCGGATCGTGACAGCGCCACCCGGCTCGGCGAGTACGTGCACGGCTTCCACAAGGACACCCTGGCCGCCACCGCCGATATCCCGTCGCTGGAGCGCTTCGCCACCTCGCTCGGTTTCGTGTTCCAGAAGGTGCCGGGCAAGCACTTCGACGAGAACCCCGAGGATTACACCGTCGAGCACTCAGCCAGCCTGGCCGTGCTCGACCCGCAGGGCCGCCTTGCCGGCCTGGTACGGCCCCCGTTCAACGCGCCGGCGATCGCCCGCGACCTGCAGAAGCTGACCGAGAAAACCGCCCCATGAGCCTCACCACCGCCCTGACGTACGCCCTGCCCCACCGCCTGCTGTCTTCGATGGCGCGTTCGCTGGCGTACTCGGACGATCCGCGCGTGTCGCGCTGGCTGATCGACACGGTCACCCGCAAGTTCAACGTGAACCTGGACGAAGCGGCCAACCCGGACCCGCGCAGCTATGCGACCTTCAACCAGTTCTTCACCCGCGCGCTGAAGCCGGGCGCGCGCGTGGCCGACGCCGATCCGCGCAGCCTGGTGATGCCGGCCGACGGCCGCATCAGCCAGCTCGGCAGGATCGAGGCCGGCCGCATCTTCCAGGCCAAGGGCCAATCGTTCACCGCCGCCGAACTGCTGGGCAGTGACGAGGATGCCAAACCGTACAACGACGGCCTGTACGCGACCGTGTACCTGTCGCCGCGCGACTACCACCGCGTGCACATGCCGTGGACCGGCACCCTGCGCGAGACCGTGCACGTGCCGGGCCGCCTGTTCAGCGTCGGCCCGGCCGCAGTGAACGGCGTGCCGCGCCTGTTCGCCCGCAACGAGCGCCTGGTCTGCCACTTCGACACCAGCTTCGGCCCGATGGTCAGCGTGATGGTGGGTGCGTTGCTGGTATCGGGCGTCGAAACCGTGTGGAGCGGCGAGGAAATTCCGCATTATGGCGACCGCATCACGCGCAAGGACTACCGCGGCCAGGGCATCAGGCTGGAGCGCTTCGCCGAGATGGCGCGCTTCAACTACGGTTCGACCGTGATCGTGCTGCTGCCGCCGGGCGTGGCTGAGTTCGCCCCGCAGCTGGCCGCTGAAAGCCCGGTGCAGCTGGGCCAGGCGCTGGCGAAGCTGCGCTGAGGCTTCGGTAGTGCCGGCCGCTGGCCGGCATCTCCGTTGATCCAACGCGTCGGGCATTGCCGGCCAGCGGCCGGCACTACCGGTACGCGCGTTACTGCAGGACCGGGGCCGGACCGACGTCCATGCCGTCGTAGTCTTCCACGCCCTTCTCCGCGGCCAGCGCTGCGAATTCCTGGTTGCGGCGGTCCAGCGAGGCTTCGTCGTGGATCTCCACGCGCTCTACATGCAGCACGTGGAACGGCGCGTCGCCCTCTTCCGGCTCCTGCTCGAACAATTCCACGAAGGTATAGCCCTCCGCCTGCAGGTGCTCTGCCAGCGCCTGCAGCGGCTCAGCGGTGGAGTGCACGAAGAAGTACCCCCACAGCAACGGGCCCTTGATGTCCCAGTCGGTGTTTTCGCGGAGGTTGGCGAACAGGTTGCGGGTGTCTTCGAGGTCCATTGCAGATTCCAGCGGTCGTGGGAATTACTTGTCGCAGCCCTGCAGCTTCAGCGTCTGGCCCTGGCGCAGGCTGTAGGCCGGGGCCTTCAGGCCGTTGGCGCGGGCCAGGGTCGGCACATCGCACTGGAACTTCGCGGCAATGGCGCCCAGGGTTTCACCCCGGCCCACCTTGTGGCTGCGCGGCGGCTTTGGCCGTGCGGCCGGGCGCGGCGCGGCCACCGGAGCGACCGGGGTGGTCGGCACGCTGGTGGAGGCTGCGGCGTCGGCCACCGGCACCACGCCGCCCACGGCCACGCTGCCGGTGTAGCTGGCGGCGGCCGGGCGCTTGATCGCCGCGTTCAGGTCGGCGGTGATCAGGGTACGGGCCAGGTCGGCACGCGGGCCGCTGACGCAGTTGCGCTGGTACAGGCCGGCGATGCGGGTGGTGGCGTTGATCAGCGTGCCGGCCGGAATCCAGCCGTCGGCTTCATAGCGCGGGTTGAGGTTGCGCAGCGCGCGCATGTAGCCATCGCGGGTGCCGTGGCTGCCCAGGCAGATGGTCAGTTCGTAGATGGTGGTGGACTTGGCCAGGCGCAGCGTGGCCGGCTGCGCGCTGATCTTCGGGAATTCCACGCCGTACTGCTGCGGGTGCAGGAAGATCCAGGCCGCCGCGATCACCATCGGCACATAGTCCTTGGTCTCGCCGGGGAACTGGTTGTAGACACTGTCGGTCCAGAAGCTCTGGCCCGCACTCTGCTTGAACACGCGCGCGGCACGGCCTTCACCACCGTTGTAGGCGGCCACCGACATTTCCACGTTGTTGTTCAGTTCGCGCAGGCGCTCGTTGAGATAGCTGGCGCTGGCCTCGGCGGCGCTGCGCGCGTCGAAGCGGGTGTCGAAGCCGGTGCCATCCGGGCCAAGGCCGAAGCGGCGGCCGGTAGCCGGCATGAACTGCATCAGGCCGGCGGCGCCGGCGCGCGAGGAGGCATGCACGCGGCCGTTGGACTCCTTGGCCATGATGCCGAACAGCAGCGCCTCGGGCAGGCCGCGCTTTTCCCACTCCGGCCACATCACCGCACGCAGGTTCTGGTAGTTCTCGTAGCTGGTCAGCAGCGCCGGGCGCATGTCGGTCAGCCAGCGGCGGATGCCCGCCTGCACGGCCGGGTTGTATTCGACCATGCTGTCGAAGGCGTGCCGCTTGTCGTTGAGCAGCGCAGCGGCGCGGGCCGCCTCCGGCACGTCGGCGGTAAGCGGGCCGATATGGTCGGGGTCGGCTTCCAGCCGGTCACCGCCCTCGTCGGCCACCTCATCGCTGCCCGCCGCATCGGCGTCGTGCTTGAGCAGGCGCTTGTAGCTGGCCAGCAGCGTGCCCATCTGGCAGCCCTTCTGCTTCACGCAGTCGTTGAGAACGTCTTCCATGTCCTCCAGCGCCGCGTCGGCCTCGTTGCTGCCCTTGGGGTCGGCATTGGCGACCAGCAGCAGCGCATCGCTGTAGCGCTTCTCGGCGACGGTCATGCGCTGCTGCAGCGCATCCACCTTCGCCTTGTCCCGGGCCGAGACCCGCTGCGCATGGGCGTCGGGCGCCAGGGAAACCAGGCCGGCCAGGGCCAGCAGCGGCCAACCGCGGGAAATCAGGACAGGAACGGGCATTGATGGCACTGTGTGCGAAACAGGCAGGCAGAGTAGCGGCGCCGCCAAGGTCGGGGCAAGCCGACCTTCGGACTGCCACTGCCGGCGGTTAACATTGGGCTATTCACCACAAGGGCTGGACCATGGATCCGATTCTGCTCGGCAAAGGCATCACCGACGATGTGGCCGTCACCCTGCTGCCGAAACTCGGCAACCGCCACGGCCTGGTGGCCGGCGCCACCGGCACCGGCAAGACCGTGACCCTGATGACCCTGGCCGAAGGCTTTTCGCGACTGGGCGTACCCGTATTCCTCGCCGACGTGAAGGGCGACGTGTCCGGCCTGGCCGTGCCGGGCACCGGCGCGGAGAACCTGCTCAAGCGCGCCGCCGAGATCGGCGTGGCCGACTACGCACCGGCCGCCAGCCCGACCATTTTCTGGGACCTGTACGGCAAGCTCGGGCATCCGGTGCGCACCACGGTCAGCGAGATGGGCCCGACCCTGCTGGCGCGCATCCTCGAGTTGAACGACACCCAGTCCGGCGTGCTCGACATAGTGTTCAAGCTGGCCGACGATCGTGGCCTGCTGCTGCTGGACATGGACGATCTGCGCGCCCTGCTTGGCCTGGTGGCCGAGGAGCGCAAGGACATTTCCACCGAATACGGCCTGGTCAGCGCGCAGTCGATCGCCGCGATCCAGCGGTCGGTGCTGCGCCTGGCGCAGGATGGCGGCGAGAACTTCTTCGGTGAGCCGGCCCTGGAACTGGCCGACATCATGCGGGTCAATCACGACGGCCGCGGCATGATCGGCATCCTCGCCGCCGACCAGCTCGTGCTCAAGCCCAAGCTCTATTCCACCTTCCTGCTGTGGCTGCTGTCGGAGCTGTTCGAACAGCTGCCGGAGGTGGGCGACCTGGACAAGCCGAAGCTGGTCTTCATCTTCGACGAGGCCCACCTGCTGTTCGACGACGCACCGCCGTCGCTGGTGCAGCGCATCGAGCAGGTGGTGCGCCTGATCCGCTCCAAGGGCGTGGGCG
Organism: Stenotrophomonas sp. CASM101; assembly: GCF_049384845.1. Classification (NCBI taxonomy): domain Bacteria; kingdom Pseudomonadati; phylum Pseudomonadota; class Gammaproteobacteria; order Lysobacterales; family Lysobacteraceae; genus Stenotrophomonas; species Stenotrophomonas sp. CASM101. Next base: position 24,919 of record NZ_JBMRFR010000022.1, read on the forward strand.
TGTACTTCTGCTCGCAGTTCCCCGACGACGTGCCGGGCAACATCCTCGGCCAGCTCGGCAACCGCGTGCAGCACGCGCTGCGGGCGTTCACCCCGCGCGACCAGAAAGCGGTGAAGACCGCGGCCGAGACGTTCGTGCCGAACCCGAAGCTGGACGTGGCCAAGGTACTGAGCCAGCTCGGCACCGGTGAGGCCTTGGTTTCCACGCTGCAGGACAAGGGCGTGCCGATGCCGGTGCAGCAGACGATGATCGCGCCGCCACGCTGCCGGATGGGGCCGATCACCGAAGCCGAGCGCGCCCAGGTGCGTGCCGGCAGCCCGGTCGGCAGTCGCTACGACACCGCGATCAACCGCGAATCGGCTGCAGAACTGCTGGCCCAGCGCGCACAGAAGAGCGTCGAGCAGGCGCAGGCGCCAGCCGCGCGCAGCCGCGAACAGGACGATGCGCAGGAAGGCGGTTTTGGCCAGGCGATCAAGGATGCGATTTTCGGCACCAACCGCCGCCAGGGCATGATCGAGACCATGGCCAAGCAGACCACGCGCACGGTCGGCACCAAGCTGGGCAACCAGATCGTGCGCGGCCTGCTGGGCGGCATCTTCGGTGGCAAGCGCTGATCTGATCCGCCGCTGCTGGGGTCAGAGCCCTTCCCGCGGAAGCGGAGTCTGACCCCACCCTCCGTTCGTCCCCCGGAAAAGAAGTCGTATTGCATGTCGCGCTGGCGTCCCCCTGCAGAAAAGAGCACCGCCCTGATCACCGCCTCCGGCCACGCTCGGCTGAAGGCCGAACTGGATGACCTGTGGCGGGTACGGCGACCCGAAGTGGTGAAAGCACTGGCCGCAGCCGCCGCAGAAGGCGACCGTTCGGAAAATGCCGAGTACACCTACCGCAAGAAGCAGCTGGGCGAGATCGACCGCCGCGTGCGCTACCTGACCAAGCGGCTGGAATCACTGCGCGTGGTCGACACTACGCCAACCGATCCGCTGGCGGTGTTCTTCGGCGCGTGGGTGGAGCTGGAGAACGTGGACAGTGGCGACACCAGCCGCTACCGCATTGTCGGCCCGGACGAGACCGACGCAGGCCTGGGCTGGATCAGCATCGATTCGCCGCTGGCGCGTGCGCTGCTGAAGAAGCGGCTGGATGACGAGTTTTCGGTGGAGCTGCCCGGCGGGCGGTTCACCTTTGCGGTGATCGGCGTGGAATACGAGCCGTTGTAGAGCCGAGCCCATGCTCGGCTGATGGGCAAACGCAGCCGAGCATGGGCTCGGCTCTACAACGGCGGCGGGTATGTGCGTCCCGCACGCAGCGGGCGGAAGTAGTCGGCATTGCGATAGAAGGCGGCGTCCTGTCCCTCGTGCCACCCCGGGATTCCAGCCAACGGCAGCGGACGCAGCTGCAAGGGATCGGTCACCGCCCTGCCCTCGGCGATGGCCACGGCCACCGCGTCAACGCAGGCCGCATCGGCATCGCTGTGCACCACCACGCACTTGCCCACTAGCAATCGCCCTGGCAGCAGTGCCTGTTCCATCAGCGCATGCCCGAATACCGCGGTGATGGCGATGTCATCGCTCTGCCAGTTCACCGGGTCAAACAACGCGGGCCAGTCGTGTGCATCCCAGGCAGCCCGCAGTGAGTCATCGCGCACGCGCACGATCACACCGGTTTCGTCGAACTGGGTCAACGCGGCCTGCGCGCGGTTGCGCTGGCCAGGCGGCATGGCCTCGATATGCCCGCACTGCTGCACATTGAGCGCACGCTTCAGCTGTGGGCATGAGGCCCAGACCAGCGCATTGAACAGGTCGTGCCAGTTGTCTGCGCGGGTGGCGATGCGCCCCTGCGCGATGCGGGCTTCGTAGTGCAGGCCATCGGCCAGCAGCGCGGCGTCCTGTTCAACCAGGCGCTTCCCGGGCAATGGCAGGCGCGCATCAAGTGCAGCGATGGACGGCCAGCGAGGGCCGAGCAGCAGATCCCGGAAATCCTGCAATCCGGCAAACAACGGATGCGCGAACACCTGCGGATCGACCGCCGCACGCGGCGGCGGCACGAAGCGCCGGACACCGCTGCCGTCACCGGCGGCGGCCGTTGCGATCACAGTACCTTGAGGTCGAACGCCGGGCGGGCATTGGCCGGCAGCGCATCGCCGTACAGGTCGTGCTCGTCGCTCTCGGTGATTTCCACGTCGACGAAATCGCCCACCCGCAGCGGCACCTGATCGGCGTTCTGGATATGCACCAGGCCGTCGATCTCCGGCGCATCGGCCCTGGAGCGGGCCACGGCGATATCGCCTTCGATGGCATCGACCAGGCACTGCTGCACGGTCCCGATCTTGGCTTCCAGGCGCGCGGCGGAAATCTGCGCCTGCTTCCCCATGAAACGGGCCAGGCGTTCCTGCTTCACCTCTTCCGGCACGGCGTCAGGCAGGTCGTTGGCGGTGGCACCCTCGACCGGCGAGTAGGCGAACGCACCGACGCGATCCAGCTGCGCTTCGTCAAGGAACGACAGCAGTTCCTCGAACTCGGCTTCGGTTTCGCCCGGGAAGCCGACGATGAAGGTCGAACGCACAGTGATGTCCGGCGCGATACGGCGCCAGTTCTGCACGCGCTCCAGGGTCTTCTCCACCGCGCCGGGGCGCTTCATCAGGCGCAGGATGCGCGGGCTGGCGTGCTGGAACGGGATATCCAGGTACGGGAGGATGCGGTTCTCGGCCATCAGCGGCACCACTTCGTCCACGTGCGGATACGGGTAGACGTAGTGCATGCGCACCCACGCATCGAGCTCCGACAGGCCTTCGCACAGCGCCTTCAAACGGGTCTGGTAGGCCTTGTCGCGCCACATCTTTTCGGCGTACTTCACGTCCACGCCGTAGGCCGAGGTGTCCTGCGAAACCACCAGCAGCTCGCGCACGCCGCCACGCACCAGGCGCTCGGCTTCACGCAGCACCTCGTCCACCGGGCGCGAAACCAGCTTGCCGCGCATCGACGGAATGATGCAGAAGCTGCATTTGTGGTTGCAGCCCTCGGAAATCTTCAGGTACGCGTAGTGCCGCGGGGTCAGCTTGATACCGTAGTCGGGCACCAGGTCCACGAACGGATCGTGCTTGGGCGGCAGTGCTTCATGCACCGCTTCCATCACGCTCTGGTAATCCTGCGGGCCGGACACCGCCAGCACGTTGGGGTACGCCTCGCGGATCTGCTCCGGGCGCTTGCCCAGGCAACCGGTGACGATCACCTTGCCGTTCTGGTTCATCGCCTCGCCGATCGCGTCCAGCGACTCGGTCACCGCAGAATCGATGAAGCCACAGGTGTTGACCACCACCACGTCGGCCGAATCGTAGGACGGGACGATGTCGTAGCCTTCCGAGCGGAGCTGGGTGAGGATGCGCTCGGAATCGACAAGGGCCTTCGGGCAGCCAAGGCTGACGAAGCCGACTTTGGGGTTCAGCTGGGACATGGAATCGCGGGACTCTGGGGGCCTGGGCCCCTGCCGGCATGGCAGGGGTTCCTGGGGGCCGGGGCCTGAAAGGGCGCCAGTATACCGGGGTTGGCGGCGGCGCTCTGAACGGCCAGCCGCCCCAGTGAGGATACCGGGCTGGCCTGATGGCTCGCCGCTATCGTCCCGCGCCCTGAGACGCGCCCCGAGGAAGGGGCCGTCGTTCGGCCCCTTGTACCTCAGGAGCTGGACAATCGCTTGGCCATCGCCACAGCAAGCTCCAGCCTGCCTGTCGGAGCCTCGCGCCCGCCCGCGTCCAAGGCAGATGGGATGCCCACTACCGGGATCTCCCATGCGCAGATCTGATCGCATACGAGTTGCTTGTGCTGACAGATCGGGTGATCAGCACCGTTGTTTGCTACACACTCGGCCCAGCCCCTGGAGCACGCGGTGCACCTCGGATAAGGGTCCGCAGCCTTGGCAGGCCCCATCACCGCAAGCAATGAAATGCCCATTACTGCCATCACGATCATGCTCTTCATCAATCACTCCGTTAATTTGACGAAAAAACGCACGTGCGGCGCCAACTACGATCAAGCGCAGTGGTGCCCCGCCATCTAACCACCTTAGGCCATGGTTTCCAACCCTGCCCGCAGATAGCTGGAGACGCCAGGCAGCTGGAAATCACCGATCCGGCCCAACTGCCGACATGACGTGCACTGACGCGCACCGGATAATCGGGTTTCAGTTTCCAAAGCGAGTCAGCCGCGATGAACGAATGGATCACCCTGGATACGCACCACGGCACGGTACGGGCTTGGCAGGCACTCCCCGAGGGCACCGCGCGAGGCGGGCTGGTGGTGGTGCAGGAAATCTTCGGCGCCAACCCGCACATCCGTGCCGTGGCCGAGCGCTTCGCCGCCGAGGGCTATGCGGTGCTGGCTCCTTCGTTCTTCGACCTGGTCGATGGACCCGATGCCGACCCGGATGCCCTGCCCTACGACGCCGACGGCGTGAAGCAGGGCCTGGAAAGGGTCAGCGCGCTGGGCATGGAGAAGGCGCTGGAAGTGGTCCGCGCGGCGGCCACCCGGCTGGCCCCCTACGGCAAGGTCGGCACCGTCGGCTACTGCTGGGGCGGCACGGTGGCGATGCTGTCGGCGCTGCGGCTCGGGCTGCCGTCGGTCAGCTACTACGGCGCACGCAACGTCCAGTTCCTCGATGAGACACCCAAGGCGCCGGTGATCTTCCACTTCGGCACCCAGGACAGGAGCATCCCGCCGGAGGCCGTCCAGGCCCACCGCGACAAGCTGCCGCAGATGGCCACTTTCGTCTATCCGGCCGACCACGCCTTCAACCGCGAGGTCGGACATGCGTATGATCCAGACAGCGCCGCCCTGGCGCTGCAACGCACCCTGGACTTCTTCTCGGAGCATCTTGGATGAGCGAATTCGAACTCGATTCACGCCTGGCCACCGATAGCGTGCTGGTGGCGGAAGGACCGTTGTCGCAAGTGCGGCTGATGAACGACGAACGATTCCCCTGGCTGGTGCTGGTACCACGCCTGGCCGGGGTGACCGAGTGGATCGAGCTGGACGGCGAGCAGCAGGACAAGCTGCGCACCGAGCTCAACCGCGCCTGCAAGGCCCTGAAGGGCCACGACGGCGTGGAGAAGATCAATATCGGCGCGCTGGGCAACATCGTGCGCCAGCTGCACTTCCATGTGATCGGCCGCCATGACGGCGATCCGGCCTGGCCCGGCCCGGTCTGGGGCAGCGGCCCGGCGCACCGCTACGAGCCTGCGGCGCTGGACCAGCATGTCGCCTACTGGAAGGAACGGCTAGGATATCCAGCCCGTTCCTGAGCCTTGCCCGACCCGATGCGATTCAACCTCGTTGCCGCCATCCTGCTGATCCTGATCGGCCTGTTCATGCTCGCCAGCAACCTCGGCTGGACGCACCTGAACCTGTCCAAGCTGCTGCTGACCTGGTGGCCGGTGGCACTGGTGGGCGTGGGCATTGCGATGCTGTTCGGTCGCGGCAAATGACGTAGCGCCGGGTCGTGCCCGGCGAACGCACCGCGTGGACCATGCGAAAACGCCGGGCACGGCCCGGCGCTTTCGTCATGCAATGACGCGGGCGATCAGGTCCGCGGCAGGGTCACGCCGGTCTGGCCCTGGTACTTGCCGCCACGATCGCGGTACGACGTCTCGCAGATGTCATCGGCCGCGGCCTGGAAGAACAGCATCTGCGCCACGCCTTCGTTGGCATAGATGCGGGCCGGCAGCGGCGTGGTGTTGCTGAATTCCAGGGTGACGTGGCCTTCCCACTCCGGTTCCAACGGGGTCACGTTGACGATGATGCCGCAGCGCGCGTAGGTGCTCTTGCCCAGGCACACCACCAAGGTGTCGCGCGGGATGCGGAAGTACTCCACGGTACGCGCCAGGGCGAAGCTGTTCGGCGGGATGATGCACTCATCGGCCGTGATGTCGACGAAGCTGCCCGAATCGAAATGCTTGGGATCGACAATCGTCGAGTTGATGTTGGTAAACACCTTGAACTCGCGCGAGCAACGGACGTCGTACCCGTAGCTGGAGGTGCCGTAGCTGACGATGCGCTCGCCATTGGCCTGCTTGACCTGCCCGGCCTCGAACGGCTCGATCATGCCGTGCTGCTCGGACATGCGGCGGATCCAACGGTCACTCTTGATGCTCATGCTTTGTCCTGGGTACGAGGGGGCGCGTGGATTCTAGCAGGGGGCCGGGCGTCGCCGGCGGCCCTGCCCTGGCACCTACAGCAGCGAAGAGAGAATCGGAATGGAGGCACGCGGGCGCTTGCCCACTTCCTCGATCAGGCGCTGGGCGGCATGGCGGTAGGCCTGGGCTGGCACCGAATCGGGCTGCGCCACGGTGATCGGAGTGCCAGCATCCCCCTGCTCGCGGATGCCGATCTGCAGCGGCAGCGAACCCAGCAACGGCACACCATACTGCGCGGCCATGCGCTCGCCGCCGCCCTCGCCGAACAGGTGCTCGACATGCCCGCAGCTGCTGCAGGTATGTACCGCCATGTTCTCGACGATGCCCAGCACCGGCACCTCCACCTTCTCAAACATCTTCAGCGCCTTCTTCGCATCCAGCGTGGCGATGTCCTGCGGCGTGGTAACGATCACCGCACCGGCCAGCGGAATCTTCTGGGTCAGGGTCAGCTGGATGTCACCGGTGCCCGGCGGCAGGTCGATCAGCAGGAAATCCAGGTCATCCCACAGCGTGTCATTGAACAGCTGGGTCATCGCCGAGGTGGCCATCGGCCCACGCCAGATCATCGGCGTATCCTCTTCGATCAGGTAGCCGATCGACATGGTGTCCACGCCGAACGCGCGCAGCGGCTCGATGCTCTTGTTGTCAGGGCTTTCCGGACGACCGGACAGGCCCAGCATGGCCGGTACGCTCGGCCCATAGATGTCCGCGTCAAGCACGCCCACGCGTGCGCCGAGCTGCTGCAGCGCCACGGCCAGATTGACTGCGGTGGTCGACTTGCCGACGCCGCCCTTGCCCGAACCAACCGCGATCACGTTGCGGATGCGGGCATGCGGCGTGAGCCCCTTCTGGACCTGGCTTGCATGGGGACGGCGGGGAGAACTGTTCACAACGAGCACCGGCGGGTCAGGGGGAATAACCAAACATCATACAAGCTGGACACAAGCTGACTGAAATTCAGGATTGCTACAGATTCGTGCACAGGTTGTTAAGTTCATGTTACGTTCGCTAAGCACTGGTTTTGGGCTGCGTCGCTGTTTCATTGCACGCACGATGGCGCATGCGCAGTGCCGTATTTGTATTTGCTCTTTGAACGGAACCACATGAAAGACCTTCGCAATTCCGCACGTCGCAACACCCTCGCCGTCGCCTTGATTTCCGCCCTGGTCGCCGCCTCGCCGGCAATGGCCCAGGACAAGGCCACCAACCTGGACAAGATCACCGTCACCGGTTCGCTGATCCCGCAGACCCAGGTTGAGACCCAGACCCCGGTCATGACCATCAGCGCTGAAGCCATCCAGTCGCGCGGCTTCAACAGCGTCGCCGAAGTGCTGCAGCAGTCTTCGCTGACCACCGGCGGCATCCAGGGCGGCCAGACCTCCGCCTCGTTCACCCAGGGCGCTGAAGCCGCTGGCATGTTCGGCCTGAATCCGGGGTACACCAAGTACCTGATCAACGGCCGCCCGATGATGTCCTACCCGGCGCTGTACAACGGCGGCGACGCGTTCAACAACATCAGCGGCATTCCGATCGACATCGTCGAGCGCATCGAAGTCCTGCCGGGCGGCCAGTCCTCCCTGTACGGTTCGGACGCGATCGCCGGCGTGGTCAACATCATCCTGAAGGACCACATGGAAGGCGGCAGCCTGTCCGTGCGTGGCGGCACTTCCACCGAAGGCGGTGGCAGCAGCTTCCGCATCAGTGGCGCGCACGGCTTCTCGGCGCTGGACGACCGCTTCAATGCGCTGGTCAACGTGCAGATCGAAAGCAGCAACCCGATCTGGGGCTACCAGCGTGACCTGACCAAGCAGAACAACACCCACGGCTACACCGCACAGCTGCCGTCGAACGACTTCGCCGTCATCGACGCCAAGACCAATGCGCTGTACATGATGGACCCAGGCAACTGCGCCAATGTCGCCGGCCAGTTTGGCGGCACCACCGTGCTGGCCAACCGCCCGACCGGCCAGTCCTGCGGCTCGGTGTTCGGCGCCGGTTACAAGACCCTGAAGAACGGCAAGGACAGCGGCCAGTTCTATTCGTCGATGACCTTCGACGTGAACGACAACTTCCAGCTGTTCGCCGACGTGCTGTACAGCAAGGAAAAGACCGAATACACCTCGGGCTCGAACTACCTGTGGTGGGGCACCAAGAGCACCATGGGCGGCTTCTACGACCAGGCGTCGGGCAAGCTGGTCAACCTGCAGCGCGCCTTCGCTCCGGAAGACATCGGCGGCGAAGGCTACAAGAGCATCCTGAACAACGACAAGAGCCGTGCCTACCAGGTCACCCTGGGCGGCAAGGGCGCAGTGGGCAACTGGGACTACAGCCTGAGCTTCACCCGCGGCGAATATCGCCTGGATGAAAGCAAGTTCCAGCGCTTCGGCAATGCCATCAACAGCTACTTCGCCGACAAGGTGCTCGGCCCGCAGCTGGGCACCAAGGATGGCTTCGGCATCTACAACACCAACTGGGGCGCGTTCTACTCGCCGATCTCGCCGGAAGATTTCGCTGGCTTCACCGGTTACACCACCAACCACAGCCGCACCTGGCAGAACCTGGCTCGCGCGCAGGTCACCAACGGTTCGCTGTTCTCGCTGCCGGGTGGCGATGCGGGCCTGGCCGTGGTCGTCGAAGGCGGCAGCGAAGGCTGGGACTACAGCCCCGACCAGCGCCTGCTGGACGGCGACGTGTGGGGCTCGTCGGCTGTTGCCGGCAACGGCCATCGCAGCAACTATGCGGTGACCAGCGAACTGCGCATGCCGCTGCTGGAGTCGCTGACGGTGACCGCTTCCGGTCGCTATGACGCCTTCAAGATCGCCGACAACACCGTCGACAAGGCCACCTACAGCGTGGGCGTGGAGTTCCGTCCGATCGAAAGCCTGCTGTTCCGCGGCAAGTACGGCACCGCCTTCCGCGCGCCGACCCTGCCCGACGCCTTCCAGGGTCGCAGCGGCTACTATGCTGCCAACTCGACCGACTACTACCGTTGCGGCGAGCTGGGCTACACCCCGGGCAACACCGACGCCTGCCGCTACGCCGACAGCGTCTCGGTCTATTCCGAGCGGGCCGGCAACCCGGACCTGGAGCCGATCACCGCCGACGTCTGGAACGCGGGTATCGTCTGGGCACCGATGGCAAACCTGTCGATCTCGGCCGACTACTACAACTGGAAGATCGAGAACGAAGTCGATACGGCCAGCACCGACCAGCTGCTGCTGGCCGAGTACTACTGCCGCAACGGCCTGCCGAATGGCTCCTCGGCCACCTGCCAGAACGTGGCCGACTGGGTCGTGCGCGATTCGGCCGGCAACCTGAGCTCGCTGTACACCCCGAAGATGAACGTGGCCCGCCAGAACCTGCAGGCCGTGACCGTCGGCTTCAAGTACCTGCAGGACATCGGCCGCTTCGGTTCGCTGCAGTTCTCGGGCAACTACACCAACATGCTGAAGCGTGAAGTGCAGGCGCAGCCGGGTGAGGACTTCCAGGACCTGCTGGGCAACCCGAAGTCGATGTGGAACTACGACAGCTACGCCAAGGTCCGTTCCGACGCGTCGGTGGCCTGGTCGCTGGACAAGTGGACCACCACGCTGTACGCGAACTACATCGGCCACACCCCGAACTACCTGGCAGGCCTGAACGGCTACGAGTACACCCACGCCGCATCGGGCTACAAGGCAGGCAAGTGGGGTTCGTACACCACCTACAACCTGAGCGTGAACTACCGTGCGCAGGATGACCTGACCCTGTCGCTGATGGTCAACAACGTGTTCAACAAGATGCCCGAACAGCAGGCCCACAGCTACCAGGGCACCTCCGGCACGCCGTTCAACAACTACCTGTACAACGTCTACGGTCGCACCGTGTACGTGCAGGCCAAGTACGACTTCGGCAAGTAATCCCGTCGTTTTCCGGGTTTGATTCCGGACCAGGCCCCGCTTCGGCGGGGCCTTTTTTTTGGATTGATATTCAGCGCGGAACAGCGACTTCCGCTGCCAGCCAGCATTTATTTACTCATCATTCATTCAGCCAGACTCGGCAAAGTCCACTGATTAATGCAACCAATTGTTTTTTAAAATAAAAATATTATTCAAGGCCAGCCCCAGCTCAACACATTACAAAGTCGCGCAAATCAGGTTAAGCGTGTGTTACGTTCGAAAGACGCCGCCATTCTGGTTTTGAAGGCTGCTGAACCATCCATGAGTTCCCAGGAAAGGGAAAACGCGTTTCTCACGACCACACGGAGTACCGCATGTCTCGTAATGGCTTCCCGCGTCACCCGCTCACCCGCGCCATCCTCAGCGGCCTGATCCTGGCCGGCAGCAGCGCGATCGCGCTCGCCCAGGAAAACACGCCCACCGATCTCGGACGCGTAACCGTCACCGGCTCACTGATCCCGCAGACACAGATCGAGAACCACACGCCGGTCCTGACTGTTACCGCCGAGGACATCCAGACCCGCGGCTTCACCAGCGTGGCCGAAGTACTGCAGCAGAATTCGCTGACCACTGGCGGGCTGCAGGGCGGCCAGACCTCAGCTTCGTTCACCCAGGGCGCCGAAGCCTCAGGCATGTTCGGCCTCAGCCCGAGCTACACCAAGTACCTGATCAACGGGCGGCCGATGCTGTCCTACCCCGCTCTCTACAACGGCAGCGACACCTTCAACAATCTCAGCGGCATCCCGATCGACATCGTCGAGCGCATCGAGATTCTGCCGGGCGGCCAATCGTCGCTGTACGGCTCGGACGCGATCGCCGGCGTGGTCAACATCATCCTCAAGGACCACATGGACGGCGGCGTACTGAACGTGCGCGGCGGCGCCTACACCGAGGGTGGCGGCAACGATTTCCGAGTCAGTGGCGCGCATGGCTTCAACGCCTTCGATGACCGTTTCCATGCGCTGGTCAACGTGCAGTACGAGAAGAGCAGTCCGATCTGGGGTTACCAGCGCGACCTGACCAAGCAGAACAACACCCGTGGCTATACGCCACAGGTTCCGACCAACGACTTCCTGGTCTACCTGCCGGACCAGCAGAACGCCTACGTGATGATGGATCCAAGCCGCTGTGCCAACGTGGCCAGCCAGTTCGGCGGCACCACCGTACTGGGCACGCGCGCGGTCGGTGAATCTTGCGGCTCGCCCTTCAGCGCTGGCTACAAGACGCTGAAGAACGGCAAGGAAAGCAGCCAGATCTATTCGTCGATGTCCTTTGATGTCAACGACAACTTCCAGCTGTTCGCCGATGCGCTGTACAGCCTGGAGGAGGTCCAGTACAACGCCGGTTCGGGCTACGCGTTCTGGGGCAGTGATGTCGGCTTCGGTGCGTTCGTCGACCAGGCCAGCGGCGAATACATGAACCTGCAGCGCGCGTTCGCGCCGGAGGACATCGGTCCCGCCGGCTACCGTGACACCATGAGCACTGATCGCAACAAGGCCTACCAGGTCACGTTGGGAGGGCGTGGCAACTTCGGCAACTGGGATTACAGCGCCAGCTTCAGCCGAGGCGAGTACAAGCTGACCGAGCGCAGCTTTGCGCGCTGGGCGAACGAGATCGACAGCTACTTCGAAGACCGCGTGCTGGGCCCGGTACTGGGCATCACCGACGACGGCTACAACATCTACAGCCCCAATTGGAGCGCGTTCTATTCGCCGCTGCCGGCCGGTGATTTCCAGACCTTCACCGGCTTCACCTACAACAAGAGCCGCACCTGGCAGAACCTGGGCCGCGCGCAGATCACCAACGGTTCGCTGTTCAAGCTGCCTGGTGGTGATGCCGGACTGGCCGTGGTGGCCGAAGCCGGCAGCGAAGGCTGGTCGTACACCCCTGACCAGCGCCTGCTGGACGGTAGCGTGTGGGGCACAACCTCGGTGGCCGGTGCCGGCCATCGCAGCAACTACGCGGTGACCAGCGAGCTGCGCATGCCGCTGCTGGAGTCGCTGACCGTGACCGCCTCCGGACGTTACGACGCGTTCAGGATCGCCGAAAAGACCGTCGACAAATCGACCTACAGCATCGGTATCGAGTTCCGCCCGATCGAAAGCCTGCTGTTCCGTGGCAAGTACGGCACCGCCTTCCGCGCGCCCAGCCTGTCCGACGCGTTCCAGGGGCGCAGTGGGTACTACGCCAATGGTTCGATCGACTACTTCCGCTGTGGACAGCTCGGCTTCAACCCCAGCGACACGGTGGGTTGTCCCTATGCCAATGAATCGGTGTTCGGCGAGCAGTCAGGCAACCCTGAGCTGGAAGCGATCACCGCCGACGTCTGGAATGCCGGCATCGTGTGGGCGCCGATCAACAACCTGTCGGTGTCGGTGGACTACTACAACTGGAAGATCAAGAACGAGGTCAATACGCTCAGCTCCGACCAGTTGCTGCTGGCCGAGTACTACTGCCGTAATGGCCAGACCAACAACACCTCGGCCAGTTGCCAGAACGTAAACGACTGGATCACCCGCGATGGCGCCGGCAAGCTGGAACAGATCTACACGCCCAAGATGAACATCGCCAGCCAGAACCTGCAGGCGGTAACGGCCAGCTTCAAGTACGTGCAGGACATCGGCCGCTTCGGCGCGCTGCAGTTCTCCAGCAACTACACCAACATGATCAAGCGCGAGCTGCAGCCGCAACCGGGCGATGAGTATCTGGACCTGCTGCGCGACCCGTACGCGATGTGGAACTACGACCAGTACGCCAAGGTGCGTGCCGACGGTGCGGTGGGCTGGGCGAAGGACAAGTGGACTACCACGTTGTACTTCAACTACATCGGCAAGACGCCAAACCGCATGGCGTACCTGGGCAAGGGCTACGACTACGTGCATCCGTCCGGCTACCAGGCCGGCAAGTGGGGCTCATACACCACCTACAACCTGAGCGTGAACTATCAGGCGATGGACAACCTGACGCTGTCGATGATGGTCAACAACGTGTTCAACAAGATGCCCGACGGTCAGGCACACAGTTACGCCGGCAACGTCGGCGCTCCCTACAACAGCAGCATCTACAACCCTTACGGCCGCGCCGTCTACGTGCAGGCCAGGTACGAGTTCGGCGGGAAGTAAGCAGCACACGTCTGTTGGACCAACGGCCCCGCTTCGGCGGGGCCTTTTTTTAACAAATGTTGCACGAATCCACATCCACACCATTTGTTAATATTTCATTAGCATGCCGGTCGTTACGTAAGCTATTGATTTATATGTTGAATGTAAAAGTGAACAACACCGTTCCGCAGCGCAACATTTTGAAACATTCCCAAACAAGCAGCCTTAGATTTTGATTTAAAAGAACTTTTTCAGAGAAAGCCAGCCTGTTGTTGTGACTGGACTATTTTGTCTACGTGAACGCCGTGTTACGGTCCAGCTGAATGGATTGCAACTGAACAAATCATGAAAGCTGTCAGGGAGGACGTCAGCCAGCCGACAACGCTCATACGGGGATCCATCATGTCTTGCCATCGCTCCACGCCGCTGCGCCACCCACTGACCCTCGCCCTGCTTGGCACCCTGCTCGCCTCCGGTACCGCGCTGGCGCAAAGCGGCAACGCACCGACCCAGCTTGACCGCGTCACCGTCACCGGCTCGCTGATTCCACAGACCGAAATCGAGAACCACACGCCGGTCCTGACCGTCACCGCCGAGGACATCCAGACCCGCGGCTTCACCAGTGTGGCCGACGTACTGCAGCAGTCCTCACTGTCCACGGGCGGCCTCCAGGGCGGCCAGACCTCGGCCTCGTTCACCCAGGGCGCCGAAGCGGCCGGCATGTTCGGCCTCAGCCCGGGCTACACCAAGTACCTCATCAATGGCCGCCCGATGCTTTCGTATCCAGCGCTGTACAACGGCGGCGATACGTTCAACAACATCAGCGGCATTCCCATCGACATCGTGGAGCGCATCGAGATCCTGCCGGGTGGCCAGTCCTCCCTGTATGGCTCGGATGCGATTGCCGGCGTGGTCAACATCATCCTCAAGGAACGCATGGACGGCGGCGTTCTCAACGTCCGTGGCGGTGCCTACAGCGAAGGCGGTGGCAACAGTTTCCGCCTGAGCGGCGCACACGGGTTCAATGGCGTCGATGACCGCTTCCACGCGCTGGTCAACGTGCAGTACGAAAAGACCAGCCCGATCTGGGGTTACCAGCGCGACCTGACCAAGGTCAACAATCCAGACGGCTACAGCCCGCAGTACGTTTCCAACGATTTCCTGGTGCTGCTGCCGGCCGCCAACAACCGCTACGCCATGATGGACCCGAACCTCTGCGCCAACGTGGCGGGCCAGTTCGACGGTACCACCGTACTGGGCACCCGCCCGACCGGCCAGGCATGCGGCTCGGTGTACGGCACCGGCTACAAGACCATCAAGAACGGCAAGGAAAGCGCACAGATCTACAGCTCTGCCACCTTTGACCTCAATGACAACCTGCAGCTGTTTGGCGATGCGCTGTACAGCCTGGAAGAGGTCAAGTATGCGACCGGCTCCAACTACACCTGGTGGGGCACCTCGTCCGGCTGGGGTCGCTTCTACGACCAGGCCAGCGGCCAGTACATGAACCTGCAGCGCGTGTTCGCCCCGGAAGACATCGGCGGCGCCGGCTACCGCGACATCATGAACACCGACCGCAACAAGGCCTACCAGGTGACACTGGGCGGCCGCGGCACGGCCGGCAACTGGGACTACAGCGTCAGCTTCACCCGTGGCGAGTACAAGCTGACCGAGCGCAACTTCGTGCGCTGGAACGATCCGATCAACGACTACTTCGAGCAGCGTGTGCTGGGCCCGGTGCTGGGTACTACCAGCACTGGCTACAACATCTACAGCCCGAACTGGGAAGCGTTCTATGCGCCACTGCCGGCAGGTGATTTCCAGACGTTCACCGGCTACAGCTACAGCCAGAGCCGTACCTGGCAGAACCTGGCCCGGGCCCAGGTCACCAACGGGTCGCTGTTCAAGCTGCCCGGTGGCGACGCCGGCCTGGCGGTGGTGGTTGAGGGTGGCAGCGAAGGTTGGGACTACACTCCCGATCCGGGCCTGATGGATGGCAGCGTCTGGGGCACCACGGCGGTCTCCGGCGCCGGCCACCGCAGCAATTACGCCGTGACAGGCGAACTGCGCCTGCCGCTGCATGACATGCTGACCGTGACCGGATCCGGCCGCTACGACGCCTTCAAGATCGGCAGCAACACCGTCGACAAGTCCACCTACAGCATCGGCATCGAGTTCCGCCCGATCGAGAGCCTGCTGTTCCGTGGCAAGTACGGGACGGCCTTCCGCGCGCCGACCCTGTCCGATGCCTTCCAGGGCCGCAGTGGCTACTATGCCAACGGCTCCACCGACTACTACCGTTGCGGCCAGTTGGGGTATGCCCCGAGCAACACCGCTGGCTGCCCGTATGACAGCGTATCGGTGTTCGGTACGCGTTCGGGCAACCCGGACCTGGAGCCTATCACCGCCGACGTCTGGAACGCGGGCGTGGTGTGGGCTCCGATCAATAACCTCTCGCTGTCGGTTGACTACTACAACTGGAAAATCAAGAACGAGGTCGACACGCTCAGTTCGGACCAGTTGCTGCTGGCCGAGTACTACTGCCGTAACGACCAGGCCAACAACACCTCTGCAAGCTGCCAGAACGTCAACGACTGGATCACCCGTGATGCATCCGGCGTGCTGGACGAGATCTACACCCCGAAGATGAATGTTGCGCGCCAGAACCTGGAAGCTTTGACCGCCAGCTTCAAGTACGTGCACGACATGGGTCGCTTCGGTTCGTTGCAGTTCTCGGGCAACTACACCGACATGCTCAAGCGCGAGCTGCAGCCGCAGCCGGGCGATGAGTTCCTGGACCTGCTGCGTGACCCCTACGCGATGTGGGTGTACGACTCTTACGCAAAGGTGCGCGCGGACGGCTCGATCGGCTGGGCCAAGGACAAGTGGACCACTACCCTGTATGCCAACTACATCGGCAAGACGCCGAACTACATGGCATACCTGGGCAATGGCTACGACTATGTGCACAGCTCCGGCTACAAGGCGGGCAAGTGGGGCTCCTACACCACCTACAACCTGAGCGTGAACTATCGCGCGCTGGACAACCTGACCCTGTCGCTGATGGTCAACAACGTCTTCAACAGGATGCCGGACAACCAGCGCTTCAGCTTCGCCGGCACCAGTGGCCAGCCGTACAACAATTACCTGTACAACGCCTACGGGCGAGCCATCTACGTGCAGGCCAAGTACGAGTTCGGTGGCCGCTGATCCGCTGACGCCACTTGTGCTGCAGAAGGCCCCGCTCCAGCGGGGCCTTCTACTTTGGAACGCAACCAGGGCCGGCCAGGGTTGTAGATTTCACGCCAAGTTGACGAACCGGGCGCCCTCGTTCATCTTCAGGTCATCTTCCAGTCAAACTGCCAAGGATGCCCTGTACATGAAAGCCACACGCCTCTTCGCCCATCTGGGCGCTGCTGCTACGCTGCTGGGCCTGGCCGTGGGCCAGGCGCTGGCTACACCGCTGCCGGTCGACGACTTCGCCAAGATTCCCGCCATCCAATCGGTCACCATGAGCCCCGATGGCAAGCAGCTGGTTGCGATCATCGCTGCCCCGGGAAGCAACAACGGTGACACCGCGCTCGCCAACTGGAACCTGGACAATCTCGGCGCAGGCCCGGTGGCCATCACGCCCTCCGGCGACCGCATGAAGTTCATCGCCGCCAGCGCATTGAAGGCCGGCCGCAGCCTTGTCATCGGCCGCCAGGAACTTACCGCGCAGCTGGCCGGTTGTGGAGAAGGCAACTCGGTGGGAAACACCAAGACTTTCCTATCGAAGGCTTACCTGACCGACACTTCCCAGACCAAGTTCGACGAAGCATTCGCCGACAATTCACGCAAGCTTGGCATCAGCGAACAGACACAACGCTGCCTGGAACTGGCGGGAACTGCGTCACTGGTTCACTCGCTCCCAATGGACCCTGACAAGGTCATCATTTCACAGATCAATCAGTCAACGTTCTCGGCAGGCTACTACCTGTTCAATCTCAAGACCGGACAGACCGAGCTGCTCTTCCGTGGCGACGCGCGCTCGACGCCCGGGTTGTTCCATCCCCGCAGCGGCGAACTCCTGACAAGGACCCAGATCGAACCGGCCGGGTCGAGCGAGTACGAACAGCAGATCCTGATCAAGGACAAGGCAAGCGGAAAGTTCGAGAAGCACGATGCGCTGACAACCAAGCTCAGCGAACGCTACACGATGGACGTGGCCGGCATCGATGACCAGACCGGCAAGCTCTACATCCTCACCGACAGATTTTCCGAGCAGGTGCAGGCCCGCCTGTACGACCCAGCAACCCGGACCTTCGACAAGGAGCCGCTGGCCGCCCACCCGCAGCATCCGATCAGCGGCCTCATCCTCGGCAGCAAACCCAGCAACTTCAATCAGGTTCTGGGCTTCTATGTGGATGGGCCGCGGCGCGAAGCGATCTATGTCGATCCGCAGATGAAGGCCCTCTACGACGGCCTGAAACAGGCCTATCCGGGGAAGTACGTCGCCATCACCGGCTACAACGACGATCTCTCCCGCGTGCTCTTTACCACCAACAGTGCCGACACGCCGACGACCTATCACATACTCAGCGACCGCAAACAGGTGACCACCCTGGGCAGTGAGCGACCCTGGATCGATGGCAGGCAGATCGGCCAGCAACGCTGGGTCACCTATACCGCCCGCGACGGACGAAAGATTCCCGCCATCCTTGATCTGCCCGCGGGCTGGAAGGAAGGGGGAGAACCACTTCCAGCGCTCGTGCACCCGCACGGTGGCCCATGGGCTCGTGACTATGCCGGCTGGGATGCATCTGGCTGGGTGCCTTACTTCACCTCGCGTGGCTACGCTGTCATCCGCCCCCAGTATCGAGGCTCAACCGGCTTTGGACGCGACCACTGGCTCGCGGGTGACAGGCAGTGGGGGCTGACCATGCAGGACGACAATGACGATGCGGCTGCGTGGCTGGTGCAGCAGGGCATCGCCGCAAAGGACCGCCTGGCCATCTTCGGGTACTCCTATGGCGGCTTCGCAGCCGCGGCAGCCACGGTCCGCAGCCCCTCGACTTTCCAGTGCGCCATTGCCGGAGCGCCCGTCACCGATCTCGGCAGAGTCGGCATGTCATGGAGCGAGAACCGCCTGCAGCGCATCCTGCAGGGGCAGACCGTCAAGGGAATGGACCCGATACAGAACACGGCCAAGGCGACCATCCCGGTACTGCTTTACGTCGGAGATCGTGACGTACGTACTCCGGCGTTCCACGCCCGATCGTTCTACAACGCAGTCCAAGGCAAGGTTCCGGCGAAGTTCGAGTTGATCGCCGACATGCCGCACAGCATGCCGTGGTACCCGAGCCACTACCGGGCCACGCTGCCGCTGATGGCCGACTTCCTGGCCAAGGACTGCGGCCCAGGCGGCCTGTAGGCCGCCCAGGGAGGCACCCTGCCGTCGTCCACGCAGCTGGGGAGCTCTGCAGCTCCCCATCGGCACATGAATACGCCATTAGCAAAAGCGCGTTACATACGGGGAATGTTCATGTTGCATTTACTTTACGCCGTACATACACTCCGTTAACCGAAGCATAACAAGTGGGGATCCGACACAATGCGCAAGACCAACCGCCTTATTACGCCCAGCCGCCTGCCGCTCGCCCTGGCAGTGATTGCCTGCCTGCAGGCAGCCCCGGTGCTGGCCCAGGAATCCACCCGCGAGGAAGCAGCGGCGTCAAGTGCTTCGACGTCTGACAAGAAGGCCACTGATCTTGACAAGGTTACGGTCACCGGCTCCCTGATCCGTCGCGCGGACTATGAAACCACCTCGCCGGTGTTCACCATCGACACCGAGCGCAATGCCGCCCAGGGCCAGACCAGCGTCAGTGAATTCCTGCAGAAGTCGGCGATCGGCGCCGCCGAAACGCAGATCACCAATCAGTTCGGCGGCTTCACCACCAATGGTGGTACCGGCGTACAGACGTTCTCGCTACGCGGCCTGGGTGCCAATCGCACGCTTATCCTGCTTGATGGCCAGCGTCCGGGCCCGGCCGGTACCCGCGGCGCGGTCGGCGCGTTCGACCTGAACGTGCTGCCCACCGCCGTCCTGCAGCGTGCCGAGATCGTGAAGGACGGTTCGTCCTCCATCTATGGCTCCGATGCCGTCGCCGGCGTGGTCAATCTGATCACCAAGAAGAACTTCGACCGTCCCGAGCTGACCGTCAGCGGTCGCGTTCCGACCGAAGGCGGCGGTGAAGTATTCTCGGCGTCGCTGGCCAACGGCTGGAACTTCGACAATGGCAGCATCGTCGCCGCCGTGGAATGGTACCGCCAGAACGAACTGACCCGCGGTGACCGCGATTTCTTCAAGTGCGCCGAAGATATCGTCTGGGACGACAAGGGCAACCGCATCGACCGCGTCGACCGCTCCATCCTGGCCGGCACCAACCTGGCCAACTGCCAGAACATGCTGCACAACGTCATCGACGTCGGTTCCGTCCGTTACGTGCCGAGCACCGATGGCAGCACGGTTGGCCCGTTCCCGGGCTATCGTCCGCGCGCCAACCAGACCTATGCCAACGGCAACCCCGTGGCGACGTATCAGGAGCCGTACAACTTCCAGGCTTACGGCCAAGCCCAGATCATCAACCGCCAAGAGCGCAAGACGGTCTACTTTGCCACTGACTTCGGCTTTGATTCGTTCAACTGGAAGACCCAGTTCCTCTACAACAACCGCACCACGGACAACTTCTCGTGGCGCCAGTTCTTCCCGACAGTGCTGATCCCCGGCACCACCACCCGCGCTCAGCCGGTGCTGCCGTTCAAGTCTGCTTCCGAGACCGAAGTTGATTACTACTACTTCGCCAACAAGTTCGATGGCGGCTTCGGCAGCAGCACCTGGGGCTGGGAAGTCAATGCCAACTACAGCCACTCCAGTGGCAAGTACAGCAACCTTGGCATCCGCAACTCGATCAGCGGCGACATCGGCCGTCCGGGTACCGGCACTGCAGCTGCGAACTACTTCGACCCGGGCTATCTGAATGGCTCGAAGGTCGACGAGCTGGTCTCGATCCTCGGCGTCTGGGCCAAGGGCAAGACCACCTACGATCAGACCACGGTCAACGCCGTGTTCAGCGGTGAGCTGTTCGATCTTCCGGCCGGTGCCGTGGCTTCCGCAGTCGGTGTGGAGTACCGCAACTACAAGATCGACGACCAGCCGGGTGCCGATTTTGCCGACATCTGGGGTTCGACCACCGCCGGTCGCACCAAGGGCGACGAGAAGGTGAAGGAAGCGTTCGTCGAACTGGATGTGCCGGTCTTCAAGGGAGTTCCGGGCATCGAGTCGCTGTCGCTGAACGGCTCGGCCCGCGTCTTCAAGTACGACACGGTGTCCGGTTCGGACAAGGTGTGGAAGTTCGGTGTCAACTGGCAGATCATCCCGTCGCTGCGCCTGCGCGGCACCATCGGTACCTCCTACCGTGCACCGGGCCTGTATGAGCTGTACCTTGGCAATCAGACCGGCTTCCAGGCGCAGACCGCGATCGATCCCTGCATCCGCTGGGCTGAAGGCAACAACAGCAACGCTGCTGCCAACTGCGCCGCTGCCGGTATCCCGGGCGACTACACCGCCGCAGGCAACAGCAGCGCCACCGTCTTCACTCGTGGCGGCGCTGGCGGCGACCTGAAGCCGGAGACCTCGCGTGCACGCAGCATCGGCCTGGTGTTCACCCCGGAATTTGCTGACCTGAGCGTTGCGATCGACTACTTCGACTACGAAGTCAGCGACCAGATCACCGCGCTGAGTGCAGCGTCCATCCTGGAAGGCTGCTACGAGTCGACCACCTATCCGAACCGCTACTGCGACCTGATGCGTCGTAATCCGAATTCGGGTACCAACGCGAACATGATCACCGAGGTGTATGCGCAGTACCTGAACATCAACCGCCAGCGCACCCGCGGCTGGGATCTGACCCTGAACTGGGAACACGAGTTCAGCTTCGGCAAGTTCTCGCTGGACTCGCAGGTCACCTACACGGTTGAAGACACCGCCGAGCTGTTCGACAGCGCAGCGGCCAGCGGCCTGTCCTCGTCGGACCAGCTGGGTGATTTCGGTCGCCCGGACCTGGTCGGCAACCTGGGCCTGAGCCTGGAGCGTGGCGACTGGACCTACAACTGGATGACCCAGTACATCGCGTCGACCAAGGACCCGGACCTGCTGGAGACGTTCACCTATCAGGGCCGTCCGAATTCCTACCGCGACATCACCGCTGGCAGCCGCTGGTATCACACCGCCTCGGTGAGCTACGAGCAGGCCGATTGGCAGATTCTGGTGGGCGTCTCCAACGTGTTCGATGCCAAGCCGCCGCTGATCTCCAGCAGCGTCTACTCTTCGCGCTACGGCAACACCCACCCGTTCGCCACCCAGTACGACTACTACGGTCGCACCCCGTTCGTGCGCCTGAAGTACAAGTTCTGATCCACCGCTGACCGCAACACCCGACAGACCCGGCTTTTGCCGGGTCTGTCTTTTCCGGGCCACCAAGCGGCCCCCTTGCACCCGGCCATGACCTTCGACACCCTTGCAGGTCTGGCCGGCGGCGTATCGTTCGGCCCACGGCCGTCCCACGGCCTTTCCCTGACTCACTCGGCCTGGAGGCCATCAAAGTGACCCGTACTCCCAAGATCGTGCTGCTGACCCTGGCCGTTTCGGCCGCGCTGGTCGGCTGCGGCAAGACTGAAACCCCGGCCAAGGACGCCACCGCCTCCACGCCGGCCGCGGCCGAAGCCACCAACTACACGCTGGACGAAAGCAAGCTGCCGGCCTACAACGCTTTCCAGCCCAGCGATCTGGATACCACCAAGGACGCCTGCGGCGCCTTCGGCGACTATGTGAACAGCAAGTGGCTGGCCGCCAATGAAATTCCGGGCGACCGCACCAGCTGGGGTGCGTTCACCATCCTCGACGAGCGCTCGGTGGCCGTGCAGCACCAGCTGGCCGAACAGGTGGCGCAGGTCAAGAATCCGAACCACATCGAGAAAATCGTCGGCGACCTGTGGGCCACCGGCATGGACGAGGCCAAGATCAATGCCCAGGGCATCGAGCCGCTGAAGGCCGACCTGGCCGCCATCGACGGCCTGCAGGACAAGGCGGCCATCGCCGATTACCTGCGCACCAGCGCGGCCAGGGGCGACAACGTCCTGTTCGGCTTCGGTGCCGAAGCCGACTTCAAGAACTCGGCCGTGAACATGGCCTACGCCAGCCAGGGCGGCCTGGGCCTGCCGGACAGCACCTATTACACCGACGCCAAGAATGCCGACAAGCTGAAGGCCTACCAGGCGCACGTCGCCAAGGTGCTGGAGCTGTCCGGTGTCGCCGCTGCCGACGCCGCCAAGCAGGCCGAGGACGTGGTCAAGTTCGAGACCCGCCTGGCCAAGGCCTCCAAGTCGCGCGTGGAGCTGTCGCGCAACGTCGAGCTGTACTACAACCCGGTCACCCTGGCCGATGCCGACAAGCTGACCCCGAACTTCAGCTGGACCGAGTTCTTCAAATCGCAGGGCGTGGCCGCGCCGGAGAAGTTCTCGCTGGCCATGCCGGCCTTCCATGAGGAAGTGAGCAAGGCGCTGGGCGATACCGACCCGTCGGTGTGGCGCGCCTACCTGCGCTTCCACACCGTGGACAGCGCCTCGCCGTACCTGGCCGATGCCTTCGTGCAGGAAAACTACGAGTTCTACGGCAAGACCCTCAACGGCCAGAAGGAACAGAAGCCGCGCTGGAAGCGCGTGCTGGGCACCATCGAAAACGATGCGGGTGAAGCCTTCGGCCAGCTGTACGTGAAGGTTGCCTTCTCGCCGGAAGCCAAGGCGAAGATGGAAGAACTGGTGAAGAACCTGGCCGCCGCGCTGAAGGAGCGCATCCAGGGCTTGAGCTGGATGAGCGAGGAGACCAAGGCCAAGGCCATCGCCAAGTGGGAAACCTTCACCCCGAAGATCGGCTACCCGGACAAGTGGCGTGACTGGTCGGGCCTGCAGACCCAGCGCGACAGCTTCCTGGGCAACGTGCGCGCGGCCAACGAGTTCAACTACAAGTTCAACCTGTCCAAGATCGGCAAGCCGGTGGACAAGACCGAGTGGGGCATGACCCCGCAGACGGTCAATGCCTACTACAACCCGCTGCAGAACGAGATCGTGTTCCCGGCCGCCATCCTGCAGCCGCCGTTCTTCGACCCGAAGGCCGACGACGCATTGAACTACGGCGGCATCGGCGCGGTGATCGGCCACGAAATGACCCATGGTTACGACGACCAGGGCGCGCGCTTCGGGCCGACCGGCAACATGGAAGACTGGTGGACCGCCGCTGACAAGAAGAACTTCGAAGGCCTGACCGGCAAGCTGGTCAAGCAGTTCGACCAGTACAAGGTCGACGGCCAGGCGGTGAACGGCCACCTGACCCTGGGTGAGAACATCGCCGACCTGGGCGGCCTGGCTACCGCCTACGATGCCCTGCAGAAGGCCAGCGCCGGCAAGGAAGACCCGAAGGTGGACGGCTTCACCCGCGACCAGCGCTTCTTCTTCAACTGGGCCACCGTGTGGCGCACCAAGTACACCCCGGAGAACGCCAAGGTCCGCCTGGCGACCGACCCGCACGCCCCGGCACAGTTCCGCGCCATGGGTGCACCGTCGAACCTGCCGACCTTCGCGGCCGCGTTCCAGTGCAAGGCCGGTTCGCCGATGGCCCGCACCGGCGAGCAGCAGGTGGTGATCTGGTAAGTCCTGGCTGACGCTGTTGCAGACCTGCAAAGGCCCGGGAATTCCCGGGCCTTTGTTTTTCCGGGGTGTCTTTCATCCACGCATGGCGTGGATCTTCTGATCCCGGCGCTCCCCGGTAGCTGCCGACCTTGGTCGGCGAATGCACCGCGACGCGTGCATCCCGCGCCCATGCCTGGCTTGCTATAGTGCGCGCGCCCTCAATCCATCACGGATTCGTTCCACATGCCCAACTTCCGTCCGCTTGCCATCGCCCTGGGCATCAGCCTGGCGACCCTGGTCCCGACTCACGATGCGTTCGCCGCCAAGAAGAAGGCCGCACGCGCTCCGGCCGTCAGCGCCCAGTGCAGCGACTTCTACGACGCCACCAATGCAGGCTGGCTGAAGGCCAACCCGGTGCCGCAGACCGGCGCCGTCACCGCGCTGGGACAGCTGGTTGACCGCAGCCGCCAGCAGCAGCGTGAACTGCTCGACGCCGCGATGAAGTCGCCGCAGGGCAATGTGCAGAAGCTGCTGGGCGACTTCTGGGCCAGTGGCCTGGACGAAGCCGCCGTGGAAGCAGACGGCTCCAATCCGATTGCGCCGCTGCTGACCCGCATCAACGCCATCAAGAAGGCCAAGGATGTGCCGGCCTCGATCGCCGCGCTGCACCAGGTCGGCATCCCGGTGGCCTTCAACTTCGGCCCGGACGTCGACCTGAAGGCGCTGGATCGTCACATCGGCTACTTCATGCAGGGCGGCATGGGCCTGCCGGATCCGGCGTTCTATACCCGCACCGACGCCGACACCGTGGCGCTGATGGGCCGCTACCGCAACTACGTCAAGCAGATCCTGGCGCTGACCGGTACCCCGGCCGCCAAGCTGGATGCCGAGTCGCAGGCGGTGATCGCGCTGGAAACCGAACTGGCACGCAATGCGCAGTCGCTGGCCGGCATCAACAACCCGTTCAACAACTACGCGCCCATCTCCACCAAGGAGCTCAACAGCCGCTACCGCAACCTGCAGCTGGATGCCTTCCTGAAGGCACAGGGCGTGGACGATGACCTGGTCTCGCTGGCCGACCCGGGCCTGTTCAAGCAGCTCGATGGCATGGTCACCAAGCTCAAGCCGGAGCAGTGGAAGGCGTACCTGCGCTGGCGCGTGGGCGACTCGATGGCGCCGTACCTGTCCAAGGCCTACCGCGACGCCGAGTTCGAATTCCGTGGCCGTGTGCTGCGTGGCCAGACCCTGCCGCCGCAGCGCTGGGAATCCGTGCTGGATGCAATCAATGTGGCCGCCGGCCCGATGGTCGGCCGCGAGTACGCCGCCCGCTACCTGTCGGCCGAAGATCGTCGCCAGGCCGCATGGATCGTCGACAAGGTGCGCGAAGTACAGATCGAGGCGGTAAAGAACAGCAGCTGGATGAGTGCCGAAGCCAAGACCGAAGCGCAGGCCAAGCTGGCTGCGCTGAAGATCGAGATCGGCACTCCACTGCGCGACCTGGACTACAGCGTGCAGCCGATGGGCCGCGGCTCGTTCGGTGGCAATATGCTGATCGCGTCGACCTGGCGCCATCGCGAGGAAATGAAGCGCATCGGCAAGGGCAACGCCGACCGTCGCTGGGACGTGCTGCCGCAGCAGCCGTCGCTGGCCTATGACCTGGCGCAGAACCGCCTGATCGTCACCGCCGCGATCCTGCAGGGCCCGGTGTTCAACGCCAAGGCCGACGCCGCCGACAAGTTCGGCAGCTTCGGTGGTCTGGTCGGCCATGAACTGACCCGTGCGATCGATGCCAAGGGCGCGCTGGTCGATGCCAAGGGTGAGCTGCGCAGCTGGTGGACTCCGGCCGACAAGACCGCCTGGACCCTGCTCGGCAATCGCGTGGCCGCGCAGTACAGCGCCTACGACTTCCCGGGCGTGAAGGGTGCCAAGGTCAACGGCACGCTCACCCAGGAAGAGAACCTGGCCGACATCGCCGGCCTGGAACTGGCCTGGGCCGCATACACCGCGCAGGAGCCGAAGGCCAAGCCGGCACAGCAGCAGGGCTTCTTCCGCGCCTGGTCCACGTTGTGGGCGCAGCAGCTGTCGCCGAACGAGGCCGCGCGCCGCCTGACCGCCGACATCCGCGCGCCGGGCCTGTGGCGCAGCAATGGCACGCTGGCCAACCTGCCGGCGTTCGGTGCCACCTTCAGCTGCAAGGCTGGCCAGCCCATGCAGCGCAGCGAATCCGAGCAGATCAAGGTCTGGCGCTGAGCCAGCCGTCACGCTGGGGATGCAGAGGGCGCCTTCGGGCGCCCTTTTTTTTGCGGATGCAGCACGATCCCGGGTTAACACCGCCCGTGCTATCGCTGCGCCTTCGTCCGCTGCGGAGCCCGACCATGGCATACAAGAACACGATCTGCATCTGGTACGACAACGGCGCGCTCGAGGCCGCCACCTTCTATGCCAACACCTTTCCCGACAGCGCGGTGAGCGCTGTCCACCACGCCCCGGGCGACTACCCGGACGGCAAGGAAGGCAACGTACTGACGGTCGAATTCACGGTCTGCGGCATCCCCTGCGTCGGCCTCAACGGCGGCACCGCGTTCAAGCACAGCGAAGCCTTCTCCTTCCAGATCCAGACCGAGGACCAGGCCGAGACTGACCGCTTGTGGGACGCCATCGTCAGCAACGGTGGCCAGGAGAGCCAGTGCGGCTGGTGCAAGGACCGCTGGGGCATTTCCTGGCAGATCAGCCCGCGCATGCTGATCGAAGCGGTGACCAGCAAGGACAAGGCGCTGGCCAAGCGGGCCTTCAACGCAATGATGCCAATGAAGAAGATCGACATCGCCAGCATCGAAGCAGCGATCAAAAAAGGGGACGGAGGGGATTAAGTCGTTTTTCCCCATTGCCGCTGGCCGCGTGCCAACTGCAACTCAATCCTCTCCGTCCCTTTTCCCGAGGTGCTGATGTCCTGGGATGCGATCATCATCGGTGGTGGCCACAACGGCCTGGTCTGCGCGGCCTATCTCGCACGCGCTGGCAAGAAGGTGCTGGTACTGGAACGTCGTGGCGTTCTCGGCGGCGCGGCGGTCACCGAGGAATTCCACCCCGGGTTCCGCAACTCGGTGGCGTCCTACACGGTGTCATTGCTGCAGCCGAAGGTGATCGACGACCTGCAGCTGCATGCGCATGGGCTGCGCATCATCAATCGCCCGGCCAACAACTTCCTGCCATTGCCGGACGGCCGCTACCTGCTGTCCGCACCGGGCCGCACCCAGGTCGAGGTCGCGAAGTTCTCCGAGCGGGATGCACAGCGGCTACCCGAATACGAAGCGCGCCTGGAGATCTTCGCCGACGTGCTGCGCGCCTGGGCCCTACGCGCGCCACCGGACCTGGGTGTAGCAGGCGGTTGGCGTGCGCTGCCCGCGCTCTGGCAGATGGGCCGCCTCGGCCGCGAACTGGCAACGCTGGATGCTTCGCTACGCCAGGAACTGCTGGACCTTTTCACGCTGTCGGCCGCCGAGTACCTGGACCGCTGGTTCGAGAGCGAGCCGATCAAGGCCCTGTTCGGTTTTGATGGCATTGTCGGCAACTATGCAAGCCCGTATACACCGGGCAGCGCCTACGTACTGCTGCACCATGTGTTCGGCCAGTGCAATGGCGTGAAAGGTGCGTGGGGCCATGCGATCGGCGGCATGGGCGCAATCAGCCAGGCCATCGCCGCCGCTGCACGCGCGGCTGGCGCGGAACTGCACGTGGACGCCGGCGCGCGACGCGTACTGGTTGAACACGGCAGTGCCGTGGGAGTGGAACTGACCAACGGTCAAATCCTGCGTGCACGCGCGGTGATCGCCAACGTCAATCCGAAGCTGTTGTACGAGCAGATGCTGGCCCCGGCACAGGTACCGGACGCGACCCGCGAACGCATGGCGAACTGGCGCTGCGGTTCCGGCACGTTCCGGATGAACGTGGCGCTGTCGCGGCTGCCGGACTTCCGCGCCCTGCCCGGGCCCGGCGATCACCTCAGCGCCGGCATCATCATGGCGCCCAGCCTGGAGTACATGGACCGCGCCTGGCTGGATGCGCGACGCGACGGCTGGTCACGCGAACCGATTGTGGAGATGCTGATTCCCAGCACGCTGGACGCTTCGCTGGCGCCGCCCGGCCGGCATGTGGCCAGTCTGTTCTGCCAGCACGTGGCACCGGTGCTGTCCGATGGACGTCACTGGGATGATCACCGTGACACGGTGGCCGATCTGATGATCGCGACTGTCGACCGGTATGCACCCGGCTTCGCCGACAGCGTGCTTGGCCGACAGGTGCTGTCACCGCTGGACCTGGAACGCGCCTTTGGCCTGGTCGGCGGTGACATCTTCCACGGCGCACTGAGCGCCAACCAGCTGTTCTCGGCACGGCCGATGGTCGGCCAGGCTGGCTATCGTGGCGCCCTGCCCGGCCTGTATCTGTGCGGGTCGGGAACACATCCCGGGGGCGGCGTGACCGGCGCGCCAGGTCACAATGCGGCGCAGGTAGTGTTGCAGGATCTCTGAAGGCGTGCCGACCAGCGGTCGGCACCTACCGCGTCAAATGATCCTGGCGAGGTGTGCCAACCAAGGTTGGCACCTGCAGCGTCAAATGATCCTTCGGCTCATTTGACGCTGCGCAGATGGTTCGGGCGCTTCGGTGGACCCGGCGGGCGGCGCTTGTTGAACGGCGGTTGCCCGCGCCAGTAGCGGATCAGCAACCAGCCGAACAGCATGCCCCCGAGGTGCGCGAAGTGGGCCACGCCCGGCTGCCAGCCGGTCATGCCCAGCACCAGTTCGCCCACGCCGAACAGGATCACGAACGTGCGCGCCTTCATCGGGATTGGTGGGAACAGCAGCATCACCCGCTGGTTCGGGAACAGCATGCCGTAGGCCAGCAGCAGGCCGAACACGCCGCCAGAGGCACCCAGCACCGTGGCCGGGTTCTCCAGCAGCGTACCCACCAGCAGCTGGCAGACACCGGCACCGGCCACGCAGACCAGGTAATACAGCAGGAAGCGCTTCTCGCCCCAGGTCTGCTCCAGCGGCGCACCGAACATGAAGACCGCCAGCATGTTGAAAAACAGGTGGCCGAAGCTGCCATGCAGGAAGCCATAGGTCAGCAGCTGCCACGGCTGGAAGTTGCCGCCCGGCGAGAACGCATCGAAGCCCTGCTGCAGCGGTTGCAGCATGAACGGCTCGAAGGTCTGCATGCCGAGCAGGAACGGCTGCTGCAGCAGGAACAGGATCGCGTTGGCGATCAGCAGGGCCTTGGTGACGGTTGGCAGTCGCGGGAACATGGGAGCACCGGCATGGAACGACCTCCATCATAGCCGCAGCACCGCGCCTTGTTGGCGACCCGCAGGTCCGGCCTGTTCAGTCGCCAGCGGCGCTCAGCCCGGCCCCCATACGGCAGCATCCAGCGCTACCGTCGGATCGGTCGTGGGCATCCGCACCCGGCCGTTCTCAACCACCACGCCCTCGGCACGCAGCCGCTGCGATTGCTCACGCCAGCCCGCCGACCCTTCTTCCAGGGCAATGCGCCCGTCCGAGCGCAGCACGCGGTGCCAGGGCAGGTCCGGGTCGTCGTTCTGGCCCAGGACGCGCGCGGTCAGGCGCGCGCGCCCGGGCAGGCCAGCGCGCATCGCGACCTGGCCATAGCCCATCACCTGCCCTGCCGGGATCGCGCGGATCACCGCCAGGATGCGCGCACGCGCCTGCTCCGGGGTCAGCGCCGCAGCCGGGTCACCAGCAGCACGCCGATCAGCACCAGCACGGTGCCGGCGATCTGCGCCGGCCCCATCGGTTCGTCGAGCAGCCATAGGCTCATCACGATGGTGGAAACAGGGCCCAGCATACCGACCTGTGCGGCCAGCGACGAACCCACGCGCTGCACCGCCAGCATGATCGCCAGCACCGGCAGCACCGTGCACACCGTGGCGTTGACCAGCGACAGCCACTGTACCGGCGCCGGTGCCTGCCACAGCAGTGGCAGCGGATGGGTCACCGCGAAATGCAGCAGCACCAGCACGCTGGCCACGCAGCTGGCATAGGCGGTCAGCCGCACTGCACCGATGCGCGCGACCACCTGCCCGCTGCCGAACAGGTACAGCGCATAGCTGAGCGCACTGCCCAGCACCAGCAGGCTGCCGACGATGATCTGGCCGCCCTCGCGCTGCAGGTCGTGCCCGAAGGCCAGCAGCACGCCGAGGTAACTCAGCACCAGCGCACCGATCTGCCAGCGGCCCGGCCGCTGGCGCGCCAGCAGCACGTTGATCAGCAGTACCAGGGTCGGGTTCAAGTACAGGATCAGCCGCTCCAGGGTCACGCTGATGTACTGCAGGCCCTGGAAGTCGAGCAGGCTGGACAGGTAGTAGCCGGTGAAGCCCAGCCACAGCACGCGGGCGCGATCAGCCCAGGACAGCGGCTCGGCCCGGCGTGCGGCCCACAGGGCCATCAGTACGAACAGCGGCAGCGCCATCAGCATGCGCAGCGCGAGCAGCGTGGTGGCATCGACGCCATGGCGCAGGCCGAGCTTGACGATGATCGCCTTGCCCGACGCGGCAATGGCACCGATCGCGGCGAGGCCGATGCCGCCCAGCGCAATGCGTGGGGAAGCCGTAGCGATGCGGGAAGCGGGAGTGGACATCAGGACGACGGCGGGCCGCGCAGGGCGGCCCGGTAAGACGTGGGGACGCCCATTGTCGCACGGGGGCGCCCGCTGCCCTGTAGAGCCGAGCCCGCGCTCGGCTTCGCCAGGCCGGGGCGAAAGGCAGCCGAGCAGGGCTCGGCGCCACAACGGCCCGGCTCAGCGCATCAGCACCACTTCTTCGGCCGAGGTCGGGTGGATCGCCACGGTGTCGTCGAACTGGGCCTTGGTCGCGCCCATCTTCACCGCCACGGCAAAGCCCTGCAGGATCTCGTCGGCCGCTTCGCCCAGCAGGTGGATGCCCACCACGCGTTCTTCCGGGCCGGCACAGACCATCTTGAACAGGCTGCGCTGGGGGCCGTTGGCCAGCGCCTGCAGCATCGGGCGAAAGCGGCTGTGGTAGACGCTCACCTGGTCGAAACGCCGGCGCGCTTCCTCCTCGCTCATGCCCACCGCGCCCAGCGGCGGATGCGAGAACACCACGCTGGCCACGTTCTCGTAATCCATCTTCGACTGCGGGCGGCCCCCGAACAGCCGGTCCATCAGCCGCCGCGACGCGGCCACCGCCACCGGGGTCAGGCCGACCTTGCCGGCGATGTCGCCGACCGCATGCACGCTCGGCACACGGGTGGTCTGCCACTCGTCCACCTGCACCTGCTCGTGCTCGCCGATGTCGATGCCGAGCGCTTCCAGACCCAGGCCACGGCTGTTGCCGCGGCGGCCGGCAGCGAAGAACACCGCATCGAACACGCTGTCGAGCGGGCCATCATGGCCGAATGCACGTACGCGCTCACCATCGCGCTGCAGTTCGCGCAGGCGATAGCCGAAATGGATGCGCACGCCCTGCTGCTTCAGGTTCTCGGCCAGCTGATCGGTCAGCTCGTAGTCGAAGCGATCCAGCAGCCGCTGACCGCGCACCAGCAGGCTCACCCTGCTGCCCAGTGCCTGCAGCAGGCCAGCCAGCTCCACCGCGATGTAACCGCCACCGATGATCGCCACCTCGGCCGGTGCCGCGCGCAGATCGAAGAAATCATCGGAAACCAGGCCCAGTTCCGCGCCGGGAATGTCCGGGCGCAGCGGGTGCGCTCCGGTGGCGATCAGGATGTGTTCGGCGCTGTAGCGCACGCCATCGCTGCAGGCCACGGTGTGCGCATCGAGCAGATGGCCGCGCGCCGGAATGCGCACCACGCCGGTTTCGTCCAGGCGCTTGTGGTAGCTGGTATGGATATTGCTGATGTAGGCCTGGCGATGTATCACCAGTTCCTTCCACGACAGCGCCGGGCGCGCTTGGACATCGAAGCCCATCGCACTGGCCAGGCCGATGCGCTCATGCAGGTCAGCTGCCAGCCACATGGCCTTCTTCGGCACGCAACCGACGTTGACGCAGGTCCCACCCAGTTCGCCCGGCTCCAGCAGCGCCACGCGCTTGCCGTGCTGCGCGGCGCGGATCGCACCGGCCAGGCCGGCGGAGCCGCCGCCGAGGACGATCAGGTCGTAGTCATAGGGTGCAGTGCTCATCGGAATCGCTCGGGTCGGTAGGGGGCAGGGTCGATCACCGGCGTACGGACTCATACGAGATCGGCGATCAGCTGGCCGTTGCCGGCGCTCATGCTGATGCCGAGCATGCCATGCCCAGCTGCAAGCCAGACGTGAGGATGCGCGCCCTGCATCGATCAGCCCTGCCCGGCTCCACGCCGCATCGGTGGCCACTGGCGGTAGGTCATTGCACGCCATAGCCATTCCACCGGACCAAAGCGGAAGCGCGCCAGCCACGCGTGCGAAAC
>NZ_JBMRFR010000023.1:0-52710 GCF_049384845.1 Stenotrophomonas sp. CASM101
CAGAAAGCTGGCCAGGATCGCTTGGGGCGTCTTCAAGAGCGGCCGGGACTTTGACCCGGCCATGCTGAAAGTGGGTCAAGCCTGCTTCCAGCAGGCTTGACCACGAACATAGGATCTCGGCTCTACAGACCCTCCGCGCGCAGCCAGCGCCATAGCGTGGTGCGTGATACGCCCAGCGCCTGTGCCATGCCCTCGCGGTCATTGCGATGTTCCTGCAGCAATGCTTCCAGCTGCGCACGCGGCGGGCGTTTGCCGTTACTTTCCAGCGGCAGTGCCGTCGCGCCTTCGCTTGCCAGCTCGGGCGCAAGCTGCAGCAGTCGCGAAGCATCAATAGGCCCTTCAGCCGGCTGCCAGTGGATGCGCAGGCGATCGACCACATTGCGCAGTTCGCGCACGTTTCCGGGCCACTGGGCTGCGCTCAGCACCGCCAGTGCATCCTCATCCAATGGCGCGTCGATGCCACGCAGCTGGCGGAAGAAGTGCTGTGCCAGCAGCGGGATGTCCGAACGCCTCGCCCGCAGCGAGGGCAGGGCAATCCGCAGCGCGGCCAGGCGGTAGTAGAGGTCGCGACGGAAACTACCGGTCGCCGCACGCTGCTCCAGCGACTGCAGGGTGGCGGCCACCACGCGCAGATCGACCGGCGTCGGTTCGGTGGCACCGACACGCAGCACCTCGCGTTCTTCCAGCACGCGCAGCAGGCGGGTCTGCAGCGGCAGGGGTAGTTCACCAATTTCATCCAGGAACAGCGTGCCGCCGTCTGCGGCCTCGACCAGGCCAACGCGGCCGCCACGACGTGCGCCGGTGAAGGCGCCATCGCTGTAGCCGAACAGCTCCGCTTCCAGCAGCGATTCGCTGATCGCGCCGCAGTTCAGCGCCACGAAGCGCCCGCGACGGCCGCTGGCGGCGTGCAGTTGGCGCGCGACCAGTTCCTTGCCGGTGCCGGTTTCGCCGCTGACCAGCACGGTGCTGTCATGTGGGGCATACAGCGCGATCTGCGCGCGCACCTGTGCCATGGCTTCGCTGTCGCCGAGCAGTTCAGGCGCGTCTGCACGCGCTGCAGGGCGTCGGCGCGGGGCGGCGTGGTTGCCACCGGAGCGGGCCAAGGCCTGGGTCAGCTCCAGTGCATGTTCGAACGCCTGCCGCACCGAGTCGGCCGAATAGAGCAGTACCCCCGGCAGGCCGGCCTGTTCGGCGTGGTCGATGGCCATGCCGGTACCGACGATCACCTCGATGCCATTGGCGCGCAGGTCGGCGATGCAGTCGCGCGCGTCCTCGCGGGTGACGAAGCGGCGATGCTCGATATCCAGGCCGAAACTCTGCTGGAAGTTGCTGAACACCGGCACGTCGCTGGCGTGGGTGACCAGGCCGATGCGGCTGGCTATGCGGCGGGCACGGGCCAGCGCTTCCATCAGGTCGAAGCCGTTGGCCTGGATCGGCACCAGTGGCAGCTCCAGCCGCCCGCGTAGCCAGGCGGCATTGGAGCCGCCGGCGATCACTACGTCGCAATGCTCACGGCGCAGGCGTTTGCCGATCACGTCCACGGCTTCCTCGAAGCCGAGGTTGATCTGCTCGATGCGCGCACGGCGGTCGAACTCGGGGATGACGTCGCCGAGCAGGCCGGTCAGGCGCGAAACGCTGACGGTCCAGATCACCGGACGGCCGGGGTCGGCATCGGCGTGGCGCAGCGGGGTGCGGGGCAGGTACATGGCGGCAGCAATTGGTCGGAATGTTTCATGATACATCCGTTTCAATGTTTCATATGTTTCACTGTTGCGGGGTGGTCATGTCTGTGAAATCAAAGGCTTGCAGCTTGGCACGGGGCTTGCGCCCTCTGTCCCGTACTTCAACCTGGATCGCCGCATGACCGCTTCCGCCCCTTTCTCCGCCGGTGCCCGCTTCCGTGAGGCGCTGGCTGCCGAATCGCCGTTGCAGGTGATCGGCGCGATCAACGCCAACCACGCCCGGCTGGCCAAGCGCGCCGGCTTCCGCGCCATCTACCTGTCTGGTGGCGGTGTTGCCGCCGGCTCGCTGGGCCTGCCGGACCTGGGCATCAACACCCTGGAAGACGTGCTGGTGGACGTGCGCCGCATCACCGATGTCTGCGACCTGCCGCTGATGGTCGACATCGACACCGGCTTCGGCCCGAGCGCGTTCAACATCGCGCGCACCGTGAAGTCGCTGATCAAGGCAGGCGCGGCCGCCTGCCACATCGAAGACCAGGTTGGCGCCAAGCGCTGCGGTCACCGTCCGGGCAAGGAAATCGTCTCGCAGGGCGAAATGGTGGACCGTGTGAAGGCCGCTGCCGATGCCAAGACCGATCCGGACTTCTTCCTGATCGCGCGTACCGATGCCATCCAGGTGGACGGCGTGGACAAGGCGATCGAGCGCGCCATCGCCTGCGTCGAGGCCGGTGCCGACGGCATCTTCGCCGAGGCCGCCTACGATCTGGACACCTACCGCCGCTTCGTGGATGCGGTGAAGGTGCCGGTGCTGGCCAACATCACCGAATTCGGTGCCACCCCGCTGTTCAGTCGCGATGAACTGGCCTCGGCCGGCGTCGCCATCCAGCTGTTCCCGCTGTCGGCGTTCCGCGCGGCCAACAAGGCGGCCGAGAACGTGTACCAGGCGGTGCGCCGCGATGGCCATCAGCGCAACGTGGTGGAGACCATGCAGACCCGCGAAGAGCTGTACGACCGCATCGGCTATCACGCCTTCGAGCAGCAGCTCGATGCGCTGTTCGCCGCCAAGAAATAAGCAGTACCCTGCACCATCAAGTTTCGGAGGGAAACATGAACGATACGACCGCAACCCCCACCTTCAAGCCGAAGAAGTCCGTCGCCCTGTCCGGCACCGCTGCCGGCAACACCGCGCTGTGCAGCGTGGGCCGCAGCGGCAACGACCTGCACTACCGTGGCTATGACATCCTGGACCTGGCCAACACCAGCGAATTCGAGGAGATCGCCTACCTGCTGGTGCACGGCAAGCTGCCGACCCGCGCCGAGCTGGTTTCGTACAAGGCCAAGCTGAAGTCGCTGCGTGGCATCCCGGCGGCGGTGAAGGCCGCGCTGGAAGAACTGCCGCCGTCGGCACACCCGATGGACGTGATGCGCACTGGTGTCTCCGTGCTCGGCTGCGTGGCGCCGGAGAAGGACGACCACAACCACCCGGGCGCGCGCGACATTGCCGACAAGCTGATGGCCTGCCTCGGCTCGATGCTGCTGTACTGGTACCACTGGAGCCACAACGGCCGTGCCATCGACGTGGAGACCGACGATGACTCGATCGGTGGCCACTTCCTGCACCTGCTGCACGGCGAGAAGCCGCAGGACTCGTGGGTGAAGGCGATGCACACCTCGCTGATCCTGTACGCCGAGCACGAGTTCAACGCCTCGACGTTCACCTGCCGCGTCATCGCCGGCACCGGCAGCGACATGTACAGCGCGATCTGCGGTGGCATCGGCGCGCTGCGCGGTCCCAAGCATGGCGGTGCCAACGAAGTGGCGTTCGAAGTGCAGAAGCGCTACGACAACCCGGATGAGGCCGAGGAAGACATCAAGGCCCGCGTCGAGCGCAAGGAAGTGGTGATCGGCTTCGGCCACCCGGTCTATACCGTGTCCGATCCGCGCAACAAGGTGATCAAGGACGTGGCCCGCGAGCTGTCCGAAGAGCAGTCGAGCATGAAGATGTACGACATCGCCGAGCGCCTGGAATCGGTGATGTGGGACATCAAGAAGATGTTCCCGAACCTGGACTGGTTCAGTGCGGTCAGCTACCACATGATGGGCGTGCCGACCGCGATGTTCACTCCGTTGTTCGTGATCGCCCGCACCGCCGGCTGGAGCGCGCATATCATCGAGCAGCGCATCGACGGCAAGATAATCCGCCCGAGCGCCAATTACATCGGTCCGGAAGACCGCGACTTCGTCGCCATCGACAAGCGCGTCTGATCCCCCTGCTGTACTCATCCGGCCGGCCGCGTGCCGGCCGGATGCTTTCGCCGCCGCTCCGCCGGCACCCGGCCCGCCCCAAGCATTCCGCCAGCCCATGAATACCGATTACCGCAAGAACCTCCCCGGCAGCGCGCTGGACTATTTCGACGCGCGTGCCGCCGTCGATGCGATCCAGCCCGGCGCCTATGCCACTCTGCCGTACACCTCGCGCGTGCTGGCCGAGAACCTGGTGCGCCGCTGCGATCCGGCCACGCTCGGCGATTCGCTGAAGCAGCTGATCGAGCGCCGTCGCGACCTCGACTTCCCGTGGTTCCCGGCACGCGTGGTGTGCCACGACATCCTCGGCCAGACCGCACTGGTTGACCTGGCCGGCCTGCGCGATGCGATTGCCGACAAGGGCGGTGACCCGGCCAAGGTCAATCCGGTGGTGCCGGTGCAGTTGATCGTCGATCACTCGCTGGCGGTGGAATGCGGTGGCTACGATCCGCAGGCCTTCGAGAAGAACCGCGCCATCGAGGATCGCCGCAACGAAGACCGTTTCCACTTCATCGACTGGACCAAGCAGGCGTTCCAGAACGTGGACGTGATTCCGCCGGGCAACGGCATCATGCACCAGATCAACCTGGAGAAGATGTCGCCGGTGATCTACGTGCAGGACGGCGTGGCCTTCCCCGACACCTGCGTGGGCACCGACAGCCACACCCCGCACGTGGATGCGCTGGGTGTGATCGCCATTGGTGTGGGCGGCCTGGAAGCGGAGAACGTGATGCTCGGTCGTGCCTCGTGGATGCGGCTGCCGGACATCATCGGCGTCGAGCTGACCGGCAGGCCGCAGCCGGGCATCACCGCCACCGACGTGGTGCTGGCGCTGACCGAATTCCTGCGCAGGGAGCGCGTGGTCGGCGCGTACCTTGAATTCTTCGGCGAGGGGGCGGCGGCACTGACCATCGGTGACCGCGCCACCATCTCCAACATGTGCCCCGAATACGGCGCGACCGCCGCGATGTTCTACATCGACGGGCAGACCATCGATTACCTGCGCCTGACCGGCCGCGAGGAATCGCAGGTGGCGCTGGTGGAGAACTACGCCCGCACCACTGGCCTGTGGGCTGACGACCTGGCCACCGCGCAGTACGAGCGCGTGCTGCGCTTCGACCTGTCCAGCGTAGTGCGCAACATGGCCGGCCCGTCCAACCCGCACAAGCGCGTGGCGACCGCCGAGCTGGCCGAGCGCGGCATCGCCGACGAGGCCAAGCTGGCAGCGGGCAAGGCCGAGCAGGCGCAGGGCCTGATGCCCGATGGCGCGGTGATCATCGCCGCCATCACCAGCTGCACCAACACCTCCAACCCGCGCAACGTGATCGCCGCAGCACTGTTGGCGCGCAAGGCCAACGAACGTGGCCTGCTGCGCAAGCCGTGGGTGAAGTCCTCGTTGGCGCCCGGCTCGAAGGCGGTGCAGCTGTACCTGGAAGAGTCCGGCCTGCTGCCTGACCTGGAGCAGCTCGGTTTCGGCATCGTCGCCTTCGCCTGCACCACCTGCAACGGCATGAGCGGCGCGCTCGATCCGGCCATCCAGCAGGAGATCATCGACCGTGACCTGTACGCCACGGCTGTGCTGTCGGGCAACCGCAATTTCGATGGCCGCATCCACCCGTACGCCAAGCAGGCCTTCCTGGCCTCGCCGCCGCTGGTGATCGCCTATGCCATCGCCGGCACCGTGCGCTTTGATATCGAGAAGGACGTGCTGGGCGTGGACGCCGATGGCAACGAGGTGCGCCTGAAGGATATCTGGCCGAGCGATGCCGAGATCGACGCGGTGGTGAAGGCCTCGGTGAAGCCCGAGCAGTTCCGCAGGGTCTACAACCCGATGTTCAACGTGCGCGTGGAGAACGGTGCCGCAGTCAGCCCGCTGTACGACTGGCGCCCGCAGAGCACCTACATCCGCCGCCCGCCCTACTGGGAGGGTGCACTGGCCGGTGAGCGCACGCTGGCAGGCATGCGGGCGCTGGCGGTGCTGCCGGACAACATCACCACCGATCACCTGTCGCCGTCCAACGCGATCCTGGCGTCCAGTGCCGCCGGCGAATACTTGGCGAAGATGGGCCTGCCGGAAGAGGACTTCAATTCCTACGCTACCCACCGCGGTGACCACCTGACCGCACAGCGCGCCACCTTCGCCAACCCGAAGCTGTTCAACGAAATGGTGCGCAACGACGATGGCAGCGTGAAGCAGGGTTCGCTGGCGCGCGTGGAGCCGGAAGGCAAGGTGATGCGCATGTGGGAAGCGATCGAGACCTACATGGAGCGCAAGCAGCCGCTGATCATCATCGCCGGTGCCGACTACGGCCAGGGCAGCTCGCGTGACTGGGCCGCCAAGGGCGTGCGCCTGGCAGGTGTGGAAGCGATCGTGGCCGAAGGCTTTGAACGCATCCACCGCACCAACCTGATCGGCATGGGTGTGCTGCCGCTGGAGTTCAAGCCGGGCACCACCCGCCTGACCCTGGGCA
This sequence comes from Stenotrophomonas sp. CASM101, assembly GCF_049384845.1. Lineage (NCBI taxonomy): Bacteria > Pseudomonadati > Pseudomonadota > Gammaproteobacteria > Lysobacterales > Lysobacteraceae > Stenotrophomonas > Stenotrophomonas sp. CASM101. The sequence continues at coordinate 6,458 of NZ_JBMRFR010000023.1, forward strand.
TCGACGGCACCGAGACCTTCGACGTGATCGGCGAGCGCACCCCGCGCGCCGACCTGACCCTGGTCATCCACCGCCGCGACGGCCAGGATGTGATCGTGCCAGTGACCTGCCGCCTGGACAGCGACGAGGAAGTGGCGATCTACGAGGCGGGTGGCGTGCTGCAGCGCTTTGCCCAGGATTTCCTGGAAGGCGCCAAGGTGGCGTAAGACATCCGACGGCCCGGCAACGGGCCGTCTTTCTTTGCAAGGAACACATCCATGACCTTCCTCCCGCAACTCCGTATTCCCGCCACCTACATGCGCGGCGGCACCAGCAAGGGCGTGTTCTTCCGCCTGCAGGACCTGCCCGAAGCCGCTCAGGTGCCGGGCGCCGCGCGCGATGCGCTGCTGATGCGCGTGATCGGCTCGCCCGATCCGTATGGCAAGCAGACCGACGGCATGGGCGGTGCCACCTCCAGCACCAGCAAGTGCGTGATCATCTCCACCGCCTCGGTGCCGGACCACGATGTGGACTACCTGTACGGCCAGGTCTCGATCGACACCGCCTTCGTCGATTGGAGCGGCAACTGCGGCAACCTCAGTACTGCAGTGGGTCCGTTCGCGATCGCCAATGGGCTGATCGATCCGGCCCGGGTGCCGCGCGATGGCCTGTGCACCGTACGCATCTGGCAGGCCAACATCGGCAAGACCATCATCGCCCACGTGCCGATGCGCGATGGCGAAGTGCAGGAGATCGGCGATTTCGAGCTGGATGGCGTGACCTTCCCGGCGGCCGAGATCCAGCTGGAATTCATCGATCCGTCCGATGATGGCGATGCGGGCGCGATGTTCCCGACCGGCAATCTGGTGGACACCTTGGATGTGCCCGGCGTGGGCAGCTTCGAGGTGACCATGATCACGGCCGGCATTCCGACCATCTTCCTCAATGCGGCCGACCTGGGCTACACCGGCACCGAGCTGCAGCCTGCAATCAACGAAGACAAGGCGGCGCTGCAGAAATTCGAGGCCATTCGTGCTTACGGCGCGCTGCGCATGGGCCTGATCCCGAAACTGGAAGACGCCGCGACCCGCCAGCACACGCCGAAGGTGGCGTTCGTTGCACCGGCTCAGGACTACGTGTCGTCCAGTGGCAAGGCGATTCCGGCGTCGGCCATCGACCTGCATGCGCGCGCGTTGTCGATGGGCAAGCTGCATCACGCGATGATGGGTACCGCCGCCGTAGCGATCGGTACCGCCGCGGCGATTCCGGGCACGCTGGTCAATCGCGCCGCCGGTGGCGGCGAACGCGAAGCGGTTACGTTCGGTCATCCCTCGGGCACGTTGCGCGTGGGTGCGCAGGCAGGTCTCGTTGACGGCCAGTGGACAGTGACCAAGGCCATCATGAGCCGCAGCGCCCGCGTGCTGATGGAAGGCAAAGTGCGGGTGCCGGCCGAATAGTGCTCTGGTAGATGCCAACCTTGGTTGGCATGGTGCACGGGCAACCGTGCACCGCAACGAGGAGATCGACGATGTCCGACAGCCACACCCCATCCAACGGGCGTGCAGCGTGGGATGCGCTGCTGGTGGACATCGTCGATTACGTACGCGACGCCCGCATCGACTCGCCGCTGGCCTTCCAGACCGCGCACTACTGCCTGCTCGACACGCTGGGCTGCGGCCTGGAAGCGCTGGCCTTCCCGGCCTGCAGCAAGCTGCTCGGTCCACTTGTGCCGGGCATCAGCGTGGTCAACGGCGCGCGCGTGCCGGGCACGCACTACGTGCTGGACCCGGTGCAGGCCGCCTTCAACCTCGGCGCAATGGTGCGCTGGCTGGATTTCAACGACACCTGGCTGGCTGCCGAGTGGGGCCATCCTTCCGACAATCTCGGCGGCATCCTGGCTGTTTGCGACTGGCTGGGGCGCAACGCGCAGGCCCTGCGTCGTCCGCCGCCGACCGTGCACGACGTGCTGCTTGCGATGATCAAGGCGCACGAGATCCAGGGCGTGCTGGCGCTGCAGAATTCCTTCAACCGCGTCGGGCTGGACCATGTGGTGCTGGTCAAGGTGGCCACCACCGCGGTGGTCTCGCAGCTGCTCGGGCTGGATCGCGAACGCATGCTCAATGCGCTGTCGCTGGCCTGGGTCGATGGCCAGGCGCTGCGCACCTACCGGCACGCGCCCAACACCGGCTCGCGCAAGAGCTGGGCCGCTGGCGATGCGACCAGTCGTGGCGTGCGTCTGGCGCTGATGGCAGCCAGCGGCGAGATGGGCTATCCCAGCGTATTGAGTGCACCGACATGGGGTTTCGAGGCCGTATCCATGCACGGTCAGGCACTGACGCTGGGGCGACCGCTGGGCAGCTATGTGATGGAGAACGTGCTGTTCAAGATCAGCTACCCGGCCGAGTTCCACGGCCAGACTGCCGTGGAGGCGGCGGTCACGCTGCACCAGCAGCTGCGCGCGATGGAACGGCGGGTCGAGGACATCGCGCACATCGCCATCCGCACCCAGGAAGCCTGCATCCGTATCATCGACAAGCAGGGGCCGTTGCATAACCCGGCCGACCGCGATCACTGCGTGCAGTACATGGTCGCCATCGCGTTGCTGCACGGGCGGTTGGTGGCCGAGGATTACGAGGACGACGTTGCTGCCGATCCGCGCATTGATGCGCTGCGCGCGAAGATGGCCTGCCATGAAGACCCGCAGCTCAGCGCCGATTATCTGGATCCGGACAAGCGCAGCATTGCCAACGGCCTGAGGGTACGCTTCAGCGATGGCATGGAACTGCCGGAGGTGCTGGTGGAGTATCCGCTCGGCCACGCCCGACGCCGCGAGGAAGGCATTCCGCTGCTGATGGACAAGTTCCGCCGGCACCTGGCCCATCGCTTCCCGACCGCCCAGCAGCAGCGCATCTGGGCCGCTTCACTGGACCCGGTGGCGCTGGCCGCGATGCCGGTGACCGACTACGTGGACCTGTACCTGCCGGGGTAGTTTGATCGGTAGTGCCGGCCGCTGGCCGGCAATCCCATCCAACCTGCCATGCCGGTTGCCGGCCAGCGGCCGGCACCACCCGCCCCCGCGGCAATTGCCGAATTCGCGTCAACGCCTTGACGCGGCCTGCCTATAATGGCCACCTCGATCAAGGAGTGACGACATGAGCGGTCCGGCACGGCGGAAGCGGTGGGGATGGGCGGCGGCGGTACTGGCAGGAGGCCTGTTGCTGGGCCTGGCCGGCTGCCGCAACGACAGCGGGCAGTTGCCCAAGGCCAGTGGCGAGGCGATCACCACCAAGGCCGAGCAGGTGAAGGAATTCACCCTTCTGCGCGCCTACCCGGACCAGAAGAATGACGGCCTGTCGCTGGCGCTGGAGTTCTCGCGCCCGCTGGTCGGCACCCAGGATTTCGACACGCTGGTGCGCTTCGAGGAGAAGGTCGGCACCGACGACAGCAGCTGGACGCTGTCCGATGACGGCCTGACCCTGCGCTACCCGTTCGTCGAGGCCGGCAAGGAATTCAGCCTGGTGGTCTCGCCGGACCTGCTGGCCGCCGATGGCAGCCGGCTGGGCAAGGAACTGAAGCAGAAGGTGTTCAGTGGCGAGCTGAAGCCGGTGGTTGGGTTCGCCTCGCAGGGCAGCGTGCTGCCGGCCAAGGACAGCCGTGGCCTGCCGGTGGTCTCGGTGAACGTGCCGGAAGTGGACGTCGAGTTCCTGCGCGTGCGCGAGAAGGACCTGCCGACCTTCTTCAGCCAGTACCAGCGCGGTGGCCGCCGTGGCAGCTGGGAGCTCAGCAGCGACTACGAGCGCAGCCCGATCAACAAGCTGGCCGAGCCGGTCTACGTCAACCGCTTCATCCTTGGCGGCAAGCAGAACGAGCGGGTGCTGACCTACCTGCCGACCCAGGACATCAAGGAACTGCAGGAGCCGGGCCTGTACTTCGCACTGCTCAAGCGCACCGGCGACTATGAGGGCGAATTCGATACCGCGTTCTTCTCGGTCAGTGACATCGGCCTGCACACCCGCGCCTACAAGGACAAGCTGTTCGTGCATACCGCCGGTCTCAAGGACGGCGCGCCGCTGAAGGGCATCGACCTGCGCGTGCTCGACGCCAAGGGCGAGGTGGTGCTGAAGGGCAGCACCGACGGCAACGGCAATGCGCTGCTGAACTACACCCTGGATGCCACCCACGTGCTGGTCGCCAGCAGCGGCAAGGACACCAGCTTCCTGCCGTTCAACCAGCCAGCGCTGGACCTGAGCGAATTCGCCGTGGCCGGCCGCGACAACGCATGGTTCGATGTCTATGCCTGGTCCGGCCGCGACCTGTACCGCCCGGGCGAGACCGTGCGCCTGTCCGCGCTGCTGCGTGACAACGATGGCAAGCCGGTCAAGGCGCAACCGGTGTTCCTGCGCCTGAAGCAGCCCGACGGCAAGACGTTCCGCGAGACCCGCCTGCAGCCGGGTGACCAGGGCTACATCAATTTCGAGCAGGTGATCCCCGCCGAGGCGCCGACCGGGCGCTGGCAGGTCGAGTTCCGCACCGACCCGGCCAGCAAGGAAGCGATCCAGGGCATGACCCTGCGCATCGAGGAGTTCCTGCCCGAGCGCATGAAACTGGACCTGGACAGCGCGCAGAAGACGCTGAAGCCGGGTGAGGACCTGCGCCTGCAGGCCAATGGTGCCTATCTGTACGGGGCACCGGCCGATGGCAACCGCTTCACCGCGCGCATGGCGGTGGCCGCCGAGCAGCAGCCGGTGGAAGGCCTGCCGGGCTACTTCTTCGGTGACCCGACCCTGCAGCTGCCGCGCGAAGCCAAGGACGTGATCGACACCACGCTGCCGGCCAACGGCCAGCTGCGCGAGGACGTGGCATTGCCGGAAGAGGCGGCCAAGGCCAAGGCACCGATTGCCGTGGTGCTGTCCGGCAGCCTGTATGAAACCGGTGGCCGCACGGTCACCCGTACCCTGAAGCGGGTGATGTGGCCGGCCAATGCGCTGGTCGGCGTGCGCCCGCTGTTCAACCCCGAGGACGGTGCCGACTCCAACGGCAACGCGCGCTTCGAGCTGATGCGCGTGGATGCCACCGGCGCGCCGCAGCCGGCCAAGGGCCTGAAGATCACCCTGGTGCGGGAACTGCGCGACTACCACTGGACCTTCAACGACAACCGTTGGGACTACGATTTCACCCGCCGTTTCGAGAACAAGGAAACGCGCACCGTCGATGCCGGCGGCAGCGCGGTCGCCTTCGATTTCCCGGTGGAGTGGGGCGAGTACCGCGTGGACGTGTTCGATCCGTCCACCGGCCTGACCAGCCGCTACCCGTTCCGCGCCGGCTGGAGCTGGGGCGATGACAACCGTGGCCTGGACGCGCGCCCGGACAAGGTCAAGCTGGGCCTGGACAAGACCGGCTACAAGGCCGGCGACACCCTGGAAGTGACGGTGACCCCGCCGCATGCCGGCAAGGGCATCCTGATGGTCGAGACCGACCGCATGCTGTACGTGCAGGACATCGAGGCCAAGCCGGGTTCGACCTTCAAGATTCCGGTCACCGCTGACTGGGAACGCCACGACGTCTACATTACCGCGCTGGTGTTCCGTGGCGGCAGTGCGCCGAGCAAGATCACTCCGGCCCGTGCCGTGGGTGTGGTGCATGTGCCGATGGACCGCAAGGGCCGCACCGTGGCCGTCGGCCTGGCCGCGCCCAAGCAGATGCGCCCGGAGCAGGACCTGCCGGTGACGGTCAGCGCACCACAGTTGGCCGGCAAGATGGCGCACGTCACCGTCTCGGCGGTGGACGTGGGCATCCTCAACATCACCCGTTTCCCGGTGCCCGACGCCGGCGCGCACTTCTTCGCCCAGCGTCGCCTCGGCATCGATGCCTATGACATCTACAGCCGGGTGATCGAGAGCTTCGATGGTGGCAGCGGCAAGCTGAAGTTCGGTGGCGACATGGCACTGCAGGCATTGCCGCAGGCCAAGCGCCCGACCGCGCGCGTGCAGACCGTGGACCTGTTCTCCGGCCCGGTGCAGCTCGATGCCAAGGGCAATGCCCGCATCCGCCTGAAGGTGCCGGATTTCAACGGTACCCTGCGCGTGTCGGCGCTGGTCTACAGCGACGACCAGTACGGCAAGCGCGACGTGGAAACCATTGTGCGCGCCCCGATCCTGGCCGAAGCCAGCATGCCGCGCGTGCTGGCCCCGGGTGACCGCAGCACTGTCACCCTGGATGTGCAGAACTTCACCGGCAAGCCGGGCGCCTTCAACGTGCGGGTGGAAACCGAGGGCCCGCTGGCATTGTCCGAAGGCACGCGCAGCGTGCAGTTGAATGCCGACGCCAAGACCACGTTGAGCTTCCCGCTTTCGGCACGCGAGGGCCACAGCGTGGCCAAGGTGCGGGTGCGGGTGGACGGCAACGGCTTCAAGGCCGATCGCCGTTACGACCTGCCGGTGCGTGCGGCGTGGCCGCAGGTGCTGCGCTCGCAGGTACGCACGCTGGATCCACTGGCCGCGGTCAGCCTCGACAACAGCCTGACCGACGGCCTGATGGCCGAGTCGGTGAACGCGCGCCTGCTGGTCAGCCCGCTGCCGCCAATCCCGTTCGCCAGTGCACTGCAGGGCGCGCTGAATTATCCATATGGCTGTGCCGAGCAGACCACCAGCAAGGGTTACGCGGCGCTGATCCTGGACCAGGCGACGTCGTCGATGCTCGGTGCCGACGGCCTGGATGCCAAGACCCGTCGCGAGCGCATGGAAGGTGCGTTCGGTCGCCTGGCGTCGATGCAGGTGGCCAACGGCAACTTCTCGATGTGGGGTGACGACGGCTACGTGAACCCGTGGCTGACCCCGTACATCACCGAGTTCCTGCTCGACGCCAAGGATGCCGGTTTCGCGGTGCCCGACAACGTGCTGCAGAAGGCGCTCAACCGGCTTAGCGAGGATCTGCTGTCCGGCGGCAACCAGTTCTACGGCCAGGACGACCGCGAGAAGCTGAAGTTCGCCAACCAGGCCTATTCGGGCTACGTGCTGGCCCGGGTCAACCGTGCACCGCTCGGTACCCTGCGCACGCTGTATGACAACGAGCGCAGCAAGGCGGTCGGCGGCCTGTCTCTGGTCCATCTGGGCGTGGCGCTGTCACTGCAGGGCGATGCCAAGCGTGGCCAGGCCGCGCTGGCGGCGGCCTTCGCCAAGTCCAGCAGCGAGCGCCCGTCGTACTTCGGCGACTACGGCAGCGCGATCCGCGATGACGCGCTGATGATCGCGCTGACGCACGAGAACAAGCTGGCCAAGCCCGCCTGGGACGCACGTGCGGTCGATCTCGGCCGTGGCCTGGATGCCCGCCGCAATGCCGGCTGGATGTGGCTGAGCACGCAGGAACAGGTGGCGATTGCACGTCTTGGCAAGGCGCTCGCCGCCAACCAGAAGGCGCTGGTGGCCGGAGAGCTGGTGATCGGTGGCAACAGCGAAGCCATCGGCGAGCGCAAGTTGTTCGGCCGCAACTTCAGCGCCAGTGAGCTGGCCAGCGGTGTGCGCTTCACTCCGCAGGGCCAGCCGCCGATGTTCGCCAGCATCGACGTGGCCGGCATCCCGCGCAGCGCACCGGCGCCGGACAACAGCGTGCTGGGTATTGAACGGAGCTACTTCGGTACCGATGGCAAACCGTGGTCGCCGCGACCGCTGAAGGAAGGCGAAGCACTGATCGTGCGCGTCACCGTCACCGCCGACACCACGATGCCCGATGCGCTGCTGACCGACCTGCTGCCGGCGGGCCTGGAGATCGAGAACTTCAACCTGGGCGACGCCAAGCAGTGGGCCGATGTGGTGGTCGATGGCATCACCATCAGCGACCGCGGTGAAGCGGCCGATACCAAGCACGAAGAGTTCCGCGACGACCGCTATGTGGCCGCGCTGAAGCTCTCGCGTGGCAGCAAGGCCAACGTGTTCTACCTGGTGCGCGCGGTGACCCCGGGTACCTACTCGGTGCCGCCACCGCTGGTGGAGGACATGTACCGGCCGCAGCTGCGTGGCGTTGGCCGCAGCAACCCGACCACGATCACGGTGGTACAGCCGTGACCGCGCGGACGGGCCGCGACGGCGCGGCCCGTCCTGCTGGCAACCTGCAATGAAGAACACGATGACGACCCGGCTGGCGGCCCTGCGCCGCCGGTGGCGGCCGCTGTGGCCGTGGCTGCGCTGGGGCATGGCCGCCACGCTGGCACTGCTGCTGGTGCTGGATTTCGCCTTCCCGCCCCCGCTGCCGAAGCAGCGCGAAACCAGCACTCTGGTGGTGGCCGCCGACGGCACGCCACTGCGTGCGTTCGCCGATGCCGAGGGCGTGTGGCGTTATCCTGCCTCGATCGACAGCGTCTCGCCGCTGTACCTGCAGGCGTTGCTGACCTACGAAGACCGCTGGTTCTGGCGCCATCCGGGGATCAACCCGGTGGCGATGCTGCGTGCCAGCGGCCAGCTGCTGCGCGGCGGCCGCATCGTGTCCGGCGGTTCGACCCTGACCATGCAGGTGGCGCGCATTCTCGACCCGCACTCGCGCACGCCTTGGGGCAAACTCAAGCAGATGCTGCGCGCGGTGCAGCTGGAAGTGCACCTGAGCAAGCAGCAGATCCTGGCCCTGTATCTGGAGCGCGCGCCCTACGGCGGCACCATCGAAGGCGTGGAAGCGGCCAGCTGGGCCTATCTGGGCAAGCCGGCGGCGCAGCTGTCACATGCCGAGGCCGCGTTGCTGGCGGTGCTGCCGCAGGCGCCGAGCCGGCTGCGCCCGGACCGCCACCCGGAAGCGGCACAGAAGGCACGCGACAAGGTGTTGTCACGCATGGCCGAGCTGGGCGCGTGGACAGCCGAAGAGGTGGATGATGCGCGCATCGAGAACGTGGTGGCGCGCTCGCTGCGGCCGCCGCTGCACGCCGCGTTGCTGGCGCAGCGCCTGCATTCAGCGCATCCGGGCCGGGCACGCATCCAGAGCAGCATCGACATCGGCCTGCAGCGCACGCTGGAGGAACGCGTGGCCAGCTATTTCTCGACGCTGCCCGAGCGCACCTCGGCCGCGCTGCTGGTGGTCGACAACCAGACCCTGCAGGCGCGTGCCTATGTCGGCACGCTGGCCTTCGGCGACCGCCAGCGGCTCGGCCACGTGGACATGGTGCAGGCCTGGCGCTCGCCGGGCTCCACGCTCAAGCCGTTCCTGTATGCGATGGCGCTGGATGATGGCCTGATCCATTCGGAAAGCCTGCTGGTGGATGCGCCGCAGAGTTTCGGCAGCTACCGCCCCGGCAACTTCGACATGGCCTTCAACGGGCCGATCGGCGCGTCCAGCGCTTTGCGGTTGTCACTGAACGTGCCCTCGGTGGACCTGCTGCAGCGTGTCGGCGCCGCGCGCTTCGCTGCACGTCTGTCGCACGCGGGCATCCAGCTGCGCTTCCCGCCAGGCAGTACGCCCAATCTGTCGCTGATCCTGGGCGGCACCGGCGCGCGGTTGGAAGACCTGGTCGGCGCGTTCGCCGCGCTCAACCGCAACGGCATCGCCGGGCGCGTGCGCTACACCGATGACGAACCGATGATCGAGCGGCGCCTCGCTTCGCCCGGCGCCAGCTGGATCGTGCGCGAGATGCTGGAATCGAATCCGCGGCCGGGGTACAGCGTCGGGACGTTCGATGTCGGTGGCCGCCCGCGCGTGGCGTGGAAGACCGGCACCAGCTACGGGTACCGCGATGCGTGGGCGATTGGCAGCACCCGCCACTACACCGTGGGCGTGTGGGTGGGCCGGCCGGACGGCACACCGCTACCGGGCCAGTACGGCGCGGTGACCGCGCTGCCGCTGATGTTCGAGGTGGTGGACAGCCTGCCGCGCCAGCGCGGTGACTCGGCCGCTGCGCCGATGCCGGCCAGCGTCAGCCAGGAAGACATCTGCTGGCCCACCGGCGAACGTGCCGAGGGGCTGCCCACGGCACTCTGCCAGCGCAGGATGCCGGCTTACCTGCTTGATGGCGCCGCACCGCCGACCTTCCCCGAGCGCGAAGCACGGCGCTGGCAACCAGGTCGGCAGCGCTACCTTGCCGACGCGCGTACCGGGCTGCGCGTGTCGGCCGATTGCCGCTTGCCGCACGAAGAAGTCGCGCGCGAGATCGCGCGCTGGCCAGCGTTGCTGTCGCCATGGCTGTCCAAGGCCACGCGCGAAGCCTCGCAGCTCCCGGCGCTGTCGCCGGACTGCCGTGATGATGGCCGCGAGGCCAGCGTTGCGCTGCACATCGATGGGCTCAACGATGGCGCCACGCTGGCGCGCGCGCCGAATTCGGAACATGGCGTACGCCTGCAGCTGCGTGCGCTGGGCAGCGAGCAGGCGGTGGAGTGGCTGCTGGATGGACGCTGGATTGCACAGACCCACGGCGCGCAGCTGATGCAGCGAGAGTTCGCCGAACCCGGCACGCACACCCTGACCGCGTTGGCAGCCGACGGCGCCTGGACGCAGGTGCGGTTCAACGTCCTGCGCTAGATGCCGACCTTGGATGGCACTTCCCGCATGTTGTCACGCTGCTGTAGAGCCGAGCCCATGCTCGGCTGCTCCTGCGACGTGCGTGCAGCGGTCAGCCGAGCATGGGCTCGGTTCTACAACGCCGTAGATGGCAGCGATCGCGTGGCGTAGCGACTACTCCCCGATCCACCCATCCAGCAGGTCGGCGAACTCGTCGGCGTGCTCTTCTTCCTGCGCCAGGATCTCTTCAAGGATGCGCTTGGTGGTGGTATCGCGGTCACCGATGAAGTTGATCATCTCGCGATAGCTGTCGATGGCGATGCGCTCGGCCACCAGGTTCTCGCGCACCATGTCGCGCAGGTCGCTGCCTTCCTTGTATTCGGCGTGCGAACGCGCGGTCAGCGTATCCGGGTTGAGATCCGGCTCGCCGCCCAGCTGGACGATGCGCTCGGCCAGCTTGCCGGCATGCGCCTGCTCCTGCTGTGCATGCTCGAGGAACTCGGCTTTCACCGCGTCGGCCAGCATGCCCTTGGCCATGAAGTAGTGCCGGTAGTAGCGCAGAACGCAGACGTACTCGGTGGCCAGTGCGTCGTTGAGCAGCTTGATCACCACCTCGCGGTCAGCGCTGTAGCTGTCGGTGATCGCACCATCTTCGATGTTGCGCCGGGCGCGTTCGCGCAGGGTCTTGCGGTCGCTGATGCCGGCAATTTCCGCGGCGGGCTTGCTGGCTTTGGCTGGCTGCGTGGACATGGCTGGCCGTTTCCTTCTGCGGTGGGGAATCAGGTGGGGAGATGCTCCAGCACGTACTCGGCTGAAGAGACTTCGAACTGGCCCGGCTGTTCGACCCAGGCCTCACGCACCACGCCATCGACCACGTACAGCGCGAAGCGGCGCGAGCGGATGCCCATGCCCGAGGCGCTGGCGTCGAGCTCCAGGCCGAGCGCGCGCGTCAGCTCGGCATTGCCGTCGGACAGCATCAGAAGGCCGTCGGGCACGCTCTGGTCGGCGGCCCAGGCCTTCATCACGAACGGGTCGTTGACGGCCATGCAGTAGACGTCGACGCCGCGCTGGCGGAAGGCCTCGAACTTTTCGACGTAGCCGGGAAGGTGACGTGCCGAGCACGTCGGGGTGAACGCGCCGGGCACGGCGAAAAGCACCACCTTGCGCGCATCGAACAACGAATGCGTATCAAGCGTTTCAATGCCCTCGCGGATGCGCTTGAGGGTCATTTCCGGAATGCGGTCGCCGACATGGATGGTCATGGGAACTCCTTGCTGGGGCAGGCTAGTGGGCCGGATGGGAGAGGGGCGTCAAGACATTGGAAACCCGGTGTGCAGGCTCCATCTTCCGGCTTTGTGGCAGGGGCTTCCAGCCACAGCGTGGCGCACGGGGATGGCAGCCGCATTGCGCAGGATCAGTCGGCCTCACCGGGGCCGCACGAGGGGCGGCGTAGCCTCGCAGGCGCGTAGAATGAACCCGGGGCGGCGCCACCGGCGCGGCCGAAGCGAATCGAGGTAGCTGGATGGAATTCAAGGATTACTACGCCACCCTGGGGGTGGAACCGAGCGCGGGCGAGGCGGAGATCAAGACCGCCTACCGCCGGCTGGCACGCAAGTACCACCCGGACGTCAGCAAGGAGGCCGGGGCCGAAGACAAGTTCAAGGCGGTCAACGAGGCGTACGAGGCGCTGCGCGATCCGGAAAAGCGTGCGGCCTATGACCAGCTGCGCGCGCAGGGCTATCGCCCGGGCGAGGAGTTCAACGTGCCGCCGAACTACGGCGGCGCCGGTGGTTTCAATTTCGAGGAAGTGTTCGGTGGCGGCGGCCCCAACGGCGGCTTCAGCGACTTCTTCGAAAGCCTGTTCGCGCGCCAGCGCGGTGGAGCGGGCGCGGGGGCCGGTCCGGGCTTCAGCAGCCAGGGCCATGCGCCCAACCGCGATACCCGCGCCAAGCTGTCGGTGCCACTGGAAGCGGCCTACAGCGGCGACAGCCTGCGCATCACCGTCAACGGCAAGCAGCTGGACGTGCGCGTGCCCAAGGGCATCCGCCCGGGCCAGGTGATCCGCTTGGCAGGGCAGGGCAACCATGGCGGCAATCTGCTGCTGGAGGTGGAATACGCCGCCCACCCGCAGTTCGAGGTCGATGGTCGCAACATCCTCTATACGCTGCCGCTCACGCCGTGGCAGGCCGCGCTGGGCACCAGCATCAGCGTGCCGACCCTGGGTGGTGCGGTGGAACTCAAGATTCCGGCCGATTCCGATGCCGGCCGCAAGCTGCGCCTGCGCGGGCGTGGCCTGCCGGGCAACCCGGACGGCGACCAGATCGTCGAAATCGAGATCGTGGCCCCGGCTGCGACCGATGAGGCGCAGAAGAAGGCGTACCGCAATCTGGCCAAGGCGTTTGGCGAGACCATTTGAAGGTGGTGCCGGCCGCTGGCCGGCAACTTCATTGCCCTGGACGGTGATGCGTGGTTGCCGGCCAGCGGCCGGCAACACCGCGCGCGTCTCAGCCCTGGCCCGCGAACACGCGCTCCAGCACCTCGGACAGCTCGTCCTCCGAGAACGGCTTGGTGATGTAGGCCTTGGCGCCCTGGCGCATGCCCCACATGCGGTCGGTGTCCTGGTCCTTGGTGGTCACCAGGATCACCGGGATATGCCGGGTCGCCTCGTCGCGGGCGAGGGTACGGGTGGCCTGGAAGCCGTTGAGGTTGGGCATCACCACGTCCATCAGGACCAGGTCGGGCAGCTCGGCCTTGGCGGTTTCGACCCCGGCGGCGCCATCGGTGGCGGTCAGGATCTGGTGCCCGAGCTTCTCGACGATGCGCTGTATCCCCAACAGCTGCGACGGTGAGTCGTCGACGATCAGAATGCGTGCCATGTTGTTCCCCATGTAATGCCCGCAGTGTAGTGCGGGCCCATTACCGGCGGGAGGGCCGCGTCTGCCGTCCGTCGCCTGCCTGCGACGTTCAGTCGATCCGTACCACGGTGCGACCCAGCGAACCGCCCGCCAGCATCCGTTCGAATACGGCAGGAAGGCCATCGAGGCCGACTTCGGCGGTGCAGATGCGGTCCAGGTGCTGCGGCTTCCAGTCACTACCCAGCCGCGACCACACTTCCTCACGCAGTCCGCGTGGCGCATTGGCCGAGGACACGCCCAGCAGCGAGACACCGCGCAGGATGAACGGCATCACCGTCATGTCCAGCGTCGGACTGGCTGCCAGGCCGGCACTGACGACGCTGCCGTAGGGCACGGTCTGCGCCAGCAGGCTGGCCAGCATGTCGCCTCCGGCATTATCGAGGCCACCCCCGAAGCGGGCCGACTGCAGCGCGCCGGTGTCGGCCAGCGCGTCGCGCGGCAGTACCTCGGTGGCGCCGATGCTGCGCAGGAATCCTGCCTGGTCCGGCTTGCCGCTGACCGCGTGCACGCTGTAGCCGGCACGGCTGAAGATGGACAGCGCCAGCGCACCGACACCGCCGCTGGCACCAGTGACCGCCAGCGGGCCGAGTTCCGGGGTCTGCCGGTTGTCCTGCATGCGCAGCAGGGCCAGCGCCGCAGTGAAGCCGGCGGTGCCCAGCACCATCGCCTCGCGTGGGGTCAGCCCGGCCGGCTGGGCGATCACCGCGCGCGATTCCAGCCGCACGCACTGGCTGTAGCCGCCGTCGCGGGTCTCGCTGAGGCCGCAGCCGGTGGCCAGCACCGCGTCGCCTTCACGCCAGTCCGGGTCGGTGCTGGCGACCACGGTGCCGGCCACATCGATGCCGCCCACCAGCGGGAAGCGGCGCAGGATCTTCCCTTTTCCAGTACCGGCCAGCGCGTCCTTGTAGTTGACCGAGGACCAGTGGGCGCGGATCAGCACCTGGCCGGGGTTGAGGTCGTCGACCCCGAGCTGGACCAGGCCGCTGCGATAGCCGGCGTCGTCGTTTTCGATGCGGAAGGCGGTGAACGGGGTGGTGGGGGCCATCGGCGTTGCCTGACTTCGAGGAAAACGCCACCTTACCCCGTTGCCCCCCTTTCGATCCTGCCGATCCGCCCCATCTTGTATGATCGGTGATGGTTTCACGGCTGGCGGTGCGGGAAGGGCCCGCGCCGCAGCCCAAATCTTGATGGAGCGTGCATGGCCTGGAATACACCCGGCGGCAACAAGGGCGGACAAGGCCCCGAGGACAATCGACGCGGGCCGTTCGGGTCACGCGGCGGTGGCAATGGTGGTGGCTGGGGCGGTTTGCCCGGGCCGCTGAAGGACCTGTTCGACGGCGGCATCGTGCGTTGGGTGGTGGCAGCCGTGGTGCTGCTGGTGCTGTTCTCCAGCTTCCAGCTGATCGGCGAACAGCAGCGAGGTGTGGTGCTGCGCTTCGGCCAGTTCTCGCGCATCCTGCAGCCCGGCCCGAACTTCAAGCTGCCCTGGCCGATCGAATCGGTCACCAAGGTCAATGCCACCGAGATCAAGACGTTCTCGATCCAGGTGCCGGTGCTGACCCGCGACGAGAACATCGTCAACGTCTCGCTGAACGTCCAGTACCGCATCGACGACCCGCAGCAATACCTGTTCGGCACCGTGGATGCCAACCAGGTGCTGGAGCAGTCGGCGCAGAGCGCCGTGCGCGAGGAAGTTGGCCGCGCCGACCTCAACGCCGTGCTGAACAACCGTGGTCCGCTGGCCGTCGCCGCCGAGGAGCGCCTGCAGGCGCTGCTGAAGGCGTTCAAGACCGGCCTGACCGTGACCGGCCTGACCCTGCAGGACGCCCGTCCGCCGGAGGAAGTGAAGCCGGCCTTCGACGAGGTCAACGGTGCCCAGCAGGTCAAGGAACGCCTGATCAACGAGGCCCAGGCCTATGCCGCCAAGGTCGTGCCGGAAGCCCGGGGCCAGGCCTCGCGCGCCCGTACCACTGCCGAAGGCTACAAGCAGGCCGTGGTGTCCAAGGCCGAAGGTGACGCGCAGCGCTTCAGCCTGTTGCAGGCCCAGTACAAGGACGCTCCGGAAGTGACCCGCAAGCGCCTGTGGCTGGAGACCGTGCAGCAGGTGCTGAGCGAGAACCGCAAGGTGATCGGTGGCGATGGCCGCCAGCTGATCTACGTGCCGATGACCGGCGATACCCGTCCCAGCACGTCGGCTCCGGCCGCAGTGGCCAACCCGGACGTGGTGATGCCGTCGCTGCCGGGTGCAGCGGCGGAAGCTTCCCGTGATCCGGGCCGGCCGGTGGGCCGCCCGACCGGGCGACCGAGCGGCCGTGAGGAGGGCAGCCGATGAAGAGTCCTATCTGGATCGCCGTGATCGTGGCGGTGGTGCTGGGCCTGCTCGGCTCGGTGTACGTGGTCCGTGAGGACCAGACCGCCATGGTGCTGAACCTGGGCAAGGTGGTGCGCTCGGACATCAAGCCGGGCCTGCACTTCAAGGTGCCGGTGGTGGAAACGGTGAAGGTCTTCGACCGCCGCTTCCAGGTGCTCGACACTGCGCCGGCGCGCTACTTCACCGCCGAGCAGAAGGACGTCAGCGTCGACTTCTTCGCCATCGGCTACATCTCCAACGTGGGTGACTACTTCCGTGCCACCGGCGGCGACCCGCGTGTGGCCAACGCCCGCCTGGCGCCGATCATCACCGACTCGCTGCGCAACCAGATCAACTCGCGCACCCTGCAGCAGCTGGTGTCCGGCGACCGCAGCGAGCTGATCGCCGAGCAGCTGAAGGGCATCAACGAAGCGGTGGCTGGCCTGGGCATGCAGATGATCGACCTGCGCATCAAGCAGGTGGACCTGCCCACCGACAGCCAGGTGATCAACGACGTGTACGAGCGCATGCGCGCCCAGCGCAAGCAGGAAGCGGCCAAGCTGCGTGCGGAGGGCGAGGAGCAGTCGCTGACCATCCGTGCCCAGGCCGACCGCGACAGCACCGTGCTGATCGCCGAGGCCGAGCGTGATGCGCAGCGCCTGCGCGGTGAAGGCGATGCCGAGGCGGCCCGCATCTATGGCAAGGCCGGCTCGGCCGATCCGTCGTTCTATGCGTTCTATCGCAGCCTGGAGGCCTACCGTGGCTCCATGACCGACGGCAATGGCGTGATCGTGCTCGACAAGAACGACCCGTTCCTGCAGTACCTGAAGAACGACCGCTGAGGTCGCAGGGCACTACCCCACGGGGCCCGGCCAGACGCTGGGCCCCGTGCTTTTTCCGGAGTCCCCGATGAAAGATCTGTTTGCCGCCGTCTGCCTGGTCGCGGTGCTGGAAGGCCTGTTCCTGTTCGTGGCGCCGTTCGCCTGGAAGCGCATGGCCGAACGCCTGCTGGACCTGCCCAGCCCGGCCCTGCGCAGCTTCGGTGGGCTGGTGCTGCTGGCCGGCCTGAGCCTGCTGTGGTGGGCGCGGCATTGAGGGAGGGTAGTGCGCTGGCCGGCAACCCGGGATTGCCGGCCAACGGCCGGCACGACCGGGCGGGGCGGCTGAGCGGCCGGTGAAGCCGTCCGTCGGAAAGGTGGCACCCGACCCCGGAAACCCGGATAATGCACAAAAGCCGGACGGGCCTCCCCGTTCGGCTTTTTCCGTGTCTGGGCCTTCCATCGCCGGCCGCTCCCCGTTTGGAGCCGCCCTCCAGGTGCTGGCCAGCCCCGCCACGGTTTACCCGTCCGCGGCCCCGATGGCCGCTACAAATCGAGGAGCCCGTCATGGGTCAGTCTGTCGTAGTGTTGGGTGCCCAGTGGGGCGATGAAGGCAAGGGCAAGATCGTCGATCTGCTCACTGAGGAAATCGGCGCCGTCGTGCGCTTCCAGGGCGGCCACAATGCAGGCCACACCCTGGTGATCAACGGCAAGAAGACCGTCCTGCACCTGATCCCGTCGGGCATCCTGCGTGACGACGCGCTGTGCCTGATCGGCAATGGCGTGGTGATCTCGCCGGCCGCGCTGCAGAAGGAAATCGCCGAGCTGGAAGGCTCCGGCGTGGAAGTGCGTTCGCGCCTGAAGATCTCCCCGGCCGCGCCGCTGATCATGCCGTACCACATCGCCCTGGACCAGGCGCGCGAGCGCGCTGCCGGTGGCAAGGCAATCGGCACCACCGGCCGTGGCATCGGCCCGGCCTACGAAGACAAGGTGGCGCGCCGCGGCATCCGCATCGCCGACCTGCACTACCCGAAGCAGCTGGAAGAACTGCTGCGCACTGCGCTGGACTACCACAACTTCGTGCTGACCAAGTATCTGAACACCGATGCGGTCGACTTCCAGAAGACCTTCGACGAGGCGCTGGCCTTCGGCGAATACGTGCAGCCGATGAAGTCCGACGTGGCCGGCATCCTGCACGACCTGCGCAAGCAGGGTAAGCGCGTGCTGTTCGAAGGCGCGCAGGGTGCGCTGCTGGACATCGATCACGGCACCTACCCGTACGTCACCAGCTCCAACACCACCGTCGGTGGTGCGCTGGCCGGTTCCGGCGTCGGCGCCGATTCGATCGACTACGTGCTGGGCATTGCCAAGGCGTACGCCACCCGCGTCGGCGGCGGCCCGTTCCCGACCGAACTGGACGACGAAGTCGGCCAGGGCATCCGTGACCGCGGCGCCGAGTACGGCGCTTCGACCGGCCGCCCGCGTCGCTGCGGCTGGATGGACATCGTCGCGCTGAAGCGCGCCGTGGCCATCAACGGCATCAGCGGCCTGTGCATCACCAAGCTGGACGTGCTGGACGGCATGGAAAAGCTGAAGGTCTGCATCGCCTACGAATACAACGGCAAGCGCACCGAGTACGCGCCGCTGGACGCGCAGGGCTGGGAAGAATGCACCCCGGTGTACCTGGAGTTCCCGGGCTGGAGCGAGAACACCCACGGCATCACCCAGTGGGACGACCTGCCGCCGGCCGCACGCGCCTACCTGCGTTCGCTGGAAGAGCTGGCCGGCTGCCCGATCAGCATCGTCTCCACCGGCCCGGACCGCGACCACACCATGGTCCTGCAGGATCCGTTCGCCTGAGGGCGTGACTGGTAGCGCCGGGCCACGCCCGGCGTCGCTGAAAGAAGAAGCCCCGCGAAAGCGGGGCTTCTTCATTACCGTGTGGGCAGGCCAGCGGGGAAGCGACGCGATGACCAGCATGCCAGCGTGAAAGGCGAGACGGTTCTGTTCGTGCTGGTCCCAAGGGCTGCCTTGGCGGTGTTCGCCTTCACCTTGCGGCGCTGGCAGCGCCGGCCGTCGAAGCAGGCGGCTTCAGCAACGGGTACGGGTTGATGGATTTGCCCTTCCACCACTGTTTTTCCGGTCCCAGCACGTGCACCTCGAAGTGCAGGTGCGGCGCGTCGGCGCTGGCGTTACCGGTGCTGCCGACGTAGCCGATCACCTCCCCGCGCTTGATCACCTGCTTCTCGGCCAGGCCATCTGCATAGCGCTGCAGGTGCGCGTAGTAGTAGCACCAGCGTCCGCTGGGCTCGAACTGGTAGATCGTCAGGCCACCGCGCTTGCTGTCGAACAGCTTTTCTACCGTGCCGTCGGCCACCGCGAGTACCGGAGTACCCGCATCGGCCATGATGTCGATGGCATCGTGCACGCGGCCCTCGCTGCGTGCATCGGTGAACGTGTCGCGCAGCTGGGACGCCTGGATGCCCTGCACCGGCAGCAGCAGACCGGCTGGCGCATCGGTGGCGTTGGACGGCGGCACGGCCGTGGGAGCCGGGGCGTCCACGCCCGGCGTTGCAGCCGCAGCCACCGCAGGTTGCACTGCGGGCGGGGCAACCGCCACCGGCTCACCTGCATCGCGGTGCAGCCACCAGCCCACTCCCACGCCCAGCAGCACGCCCAGCACGATCAGCTGCGAAAGGCGCATCGGCTCACTCCTGCATCACCACGGGCACCGAAGTATCCACCGCATCGGCCACGCGCAGCGCATCCCAGTTGGTCATGCGCACGCAGCCATGCGATTCTGTCTTGCCGACGTGGCCGGGTTCGGGTGTGCCATGCAGGCCGTAGTGCGGCTTGGACAGGTCGATCCAGACCCGCCCGACCGGATTGTTCGGGCCCGGCGGCAGCGTCGCCTTCTTTTCGCCCTTGCGCGCATCCCAGAACAGCTTCGGGTTGTAGTGGAACGGCGGGTCGCGATACACGCCGAGAATCTTCCATTCGCCGATCGGCAGCGGATCGTGCTGGCTGCCGGATGAGACAGGCACCTGTGCGATCACTTTGCCCTGCGCATCCAGCAATTGAAGTGTGGAGTCGGACTTGTCGACCACGATCTTCGCCGCCTTCGGCAAGTCCCCCGTTCCGATATTGGGCACCTGGATGCGGCTGCCGGCCTTGGCCAGATCGACGCCGGGATTGAGTGCCTTCAGCAGCTCAGGGGAGGCGTGGAAGCGCTCGCCCAGGCCTTCTTCCACGCTGCTGAAGCCCAGCGACTTCAGCTTGGCCTGTGCGGCGGGCCCTTTCGGTATGGCCTGGAACGGGCCGGCAACATCTTCAGCCGTGAGCGTATAGCTTGCCAGCGGCGTGATCGTATCGGCCTGCAGGGCCTTCCAGGTAGCGTCATCCAGTTCACCCGTTACGCTCAGCCCATGCGCCGCCTGGAAGCCCGACACCGCGCGCCGCTGGTTGCTGCCCACTTCGCCATCGATCTGGCCGGGGGAAAAATTCGCGCGATCCAGCAGCACCTGGGCGTGCAGGACAGAGCGGGGTGCGGTGTCCGGTCCTGCCTTCTCGGCAATGGGGGCAGGCAGGCCAGGCGGCGGCGCCTGCGCGAAGGCAGGTGATGCCAGCAGCGAGAGAGCGAGCAGGGCGGATCGGGGCATGGGTAACGGCATCGGGGACTCCAGCAGGGAACGCCACCACCTTGCCCGCAGACGGCGCCGAGCCACCGTGAAAGGGATCTGATGCCCGCATGAGCAGGCATGTCATTGCGGCCGGTTTGCACCGGCAGGTGCCACTGGGACGGCGACTCACCAAGGTGAACAGTGGCCGACGCCATTGGTGGATGGCGATCAAGATTGCCTGCCGTGCCGCCGATAAGGGCGCATCCCCCCGTTTTGGATACCCCCATGAACTACTTGAGGAACGTCAGGGTTGCCTGGCGTCTTGGGCTGGGCTTTGGCCTGTTGCTGCTGCTGGTTGCCGCCGTGGTGGCCACCGGCGCCACTGCCAGTGTCGTGCAGAAGCGCGCGATGCAGCAGGTGGTCGACGTCAGCGTGGCCAAGGTGCGCCTGTTGTCGCAGATGCTTGATGCCAACAACCAGATGATGGTGGTGCGCCGCGAGATGCTGATCCGCCAGGGTGATCACCGCACCAGCGACGAGAAGCGCATTGCTGATCTCGTCAAGCGCTACGAGGCCAGCTGGAGCGCCTACCAGGCGCTGCCCAGTGACGCCGAAGGCAAAGCCATTGCGGAAACCATCGCCGCCAAGCGAGCCGTTGCTCGCCCGCTCAACAAGCAGACCAGCGAACTGATGGAGCAGGGCGATTATCCCGGTGCCGTGGCGCTGACCCTGGGCCCGGTGCAGGACGCCGCCAACGGCTGGAACAAGGCGCTGTCCGATGGCGTGGACTTCGAGGAGAAGGAAAGCCGTGAGGCTGCCGCCGAGGCGATCCGCCTGGGCGAGCGCAGCCTGCTGCAGTTGCTGGTGCTGGGCGGCGTTGCGCTGCTTGCTGGCATCGGCGCCTCGGTGATGATCGGCCGCAGCCTGACCGGTCCGCTGGCGCGCGCGGTGAACCTGGCCGAGCGCCTGTCCAAGGGGCAGCTGGACCAGGAGTTCCGCCTCGGTGGCCGCGACGAGCTGACCCAGCTGGGTGAGGCGATGGCCAGCGTGCGCCAGAGTGTGCAGGCGGCGATCGGCGCGCAGTTGCAGATGGCGGAACAGCACGAGGCCGGCGCAATCCGCTATCGCATGGACGCCAGTGCGTTCCCCGGCGATTTCGGCCGCATGGTGCAGGCCACCAACAGCCTGGTCGAATCGCACGTGCAGGTGGAACTGCTGATGGCTGAAGTAATGCAGCGTTACGCCATCGGTGACCTCAGCCGCGACCTGCCGGACTATCCGGGCGAAAAGGGCACGTTGACCCGCACCCTGGCCGCGGTGAAGCAGAGCCTGATGGCGATCAACGCGCAGATCGATGAACTGGCCCGTGCCGCACGCGCCGGCGATTTCAGCATGCGTGGCGATGCCGGGGCCTTCCAGTACCAGTTCAAGACGATGGTCGAGCACCTCAACGGCATGATGGCCAGTTCGCAGGCCAGCATCGCCGATGTTTCCGACGTGCTGCGCGCGATCTCGCATGGCGACCTGACCGCACGCATGGAGGGCGAGTACGAAGGCGTTTTCGCGCGCATGCGCGACGATGCCAACACCACCACGGCGCAGCTGACCGGCATCGTCCGCGGCATCCAGGTGGCTGCCGACAGCATCAACAACGCGGCGCAGGAACTGGCCGCTGGCAACAACGACCTGTCGCGCCGAACCGAGCAGCAGGCGGCCAATCTGGAAGAAGCGGCCGCGTCGATGGAGGAGCTGACCTCCACCGTACGCCAGAACGCCGAACTGGCGCGTCAGGCCGACAGCGAAGCGCACGCTGCCGGCGCCGCCGTGCGCGAGACCGAGCAGGCGATGGCACAGATGGCATCGGTGATGGGCGAGATTGATCAGTCCTCGGCACGCATCTCGGAAATCTCCACGGTGATCGATGGCATCGCGTTCCAGACCAACATCCTGGCGCTGAATGCTGCAGTGGAAGCCGCGCGCGCGGGCGAGCAGGGGCGTGGCTTTGCGGTGGTCGCCAGCGAGGTGCGTACGCTCGCGCAGCGTGCCGGTGTCGCCGCCAAGGAAATCAAGGAGCTGATCGAAGACGCCGCTGCCAAGGTGAAGAGTGGCCTGGCGGTGACCGTTGAATCGGAAGCCGCGATCGCACGCGTGGCCCAGGCCAGCTCGCGCACCACGCAGCTGATGAGCGACATCGCAGCGGCCAGCAAGGAACAGGCCGCCGGCATCGAGCAGGTCAACCAGGTGGTGGTGCAGATGGACCAGGTGACCCAGCAGAACGCTGCGCTGGTGGAAGAAGCCACTGCCGCCAGCCGCGCGCTGGAGGAACAGGCGCATGCACTGACCACGTCGGTGGCGGTGTTCCAGATCGAGCAGGACGGTGCAGCCCGCGCCGTGGTGGCGCGCGCGGCCTGACCGTCACCGGTCGGCACGGCAAAGTGCCGTGCCGACCGAGAAGCCCTCAGCGCTTGAACAAGCGCTCGTGCATCCAGCCGTCGTTGGTCAGCACAAGCGTCGCTTTGCCATCGATTTCGTCCTTGGCTTGGTCCGCTAGGTTACGGTAGCTGGCCTGGACCTCTTTCGATCTGGCCCAGCTGTCCGCATCTTCGACCTTGTAGCGGAAGTTCACCTGAGACAATTTCACGCCCATCATCTCGCTGGGCTCGGTAAAGGTGTCCACCTCTGTCACCCTGAACTTGCCGGTGCAGAACGCTGCTTGACCTGCAATTGTTTCTGCGCCGCCTTCTACGAGGAACTTCTTTCCTTTGGAAGTAAGCGCGTACTCGCCAGCCGGTACGGTCGATGTGCCAAACATCGATTTCATTTCAGATGCTTGGCGGCTCAGCAACCCGGCCTCGACCAAGGCGTTGGCCTGCAGGCGCGCGCGCTCTCCCAAGCTGCCATCGTTGGCCAGTCTGAAGGGGAGTTCCCGCGCGGGCAAAGCAGCGCAGAGTCCGTTCTTGGTATCAAGATATTTCTGAATAGCCTTGCCGAAATTGCCCTTGTTGGCGGTCTGGGAACTGCTGCATGCCGCCAGTACAAGCATCAGCGCGCTGGCCGCCAGAACTCGGTTCACATT
This sequence comes from Stenotrophomonas sp. CASM101, assembly GCF_049384845.1. Classification (NCBI taxonomy): domain Bacteria; kingdom Pseudomonadati; phylum Pseudomonadota; class Gammaproteobacteria; order Lysobacterales; family Lysobacteraceae; genus Stenotrophomonas; species Stenotrophomonas sp. CASM101. The sequence continues at coordinate 29,686 of NZ_JBMRFR010000023.1, forward strand.
CTTCATCTCAACTATCCCTGTCAGTGGGTCAATCAACGTAGCCGCTACCACCGAGCGAAGCTACAGGGTGGTGGATGTCGATGATCTGTCCTTGAGGGAGCCCAGCGAGGAGGCCCTGACGGCGATCAGCAGTGCCAGGTGACTTCCGGATTGCTCTGCACGGGATATAGCCGTTTACGACAAACTGCGCGACATGCACTGCCTTCATCGGTGTGCCTGAGCCACGAGTGTCTCTGGATGGCAGAGCAGGTGAGTCGCGCTGTCACCGATGCCGTACGGCCGTTATCGCTCGGTCTTCACTCCTCCATATGAGAGGACGTAGGCCGGCGCCCGCTGATCACGATGACCCTGGCGTGGCCGCCTTCATGGCGCTGGGCGCGGCGAACTACGTGACGGTGCGCGGGGGGCAGATCCACAAAGCTGGCAGCGGCGAAGTGATCCGCCTGCAGTTGAACGGCGACCGCGCGCCTTTGCCGGGCACTGCGCGCCTGCTCGGTTCCAGCAGCGCGTTCCTGTTCGTCTGGTGGCCGCAGCAGCGGCGTGCCGAGGCCATTCCGATCGCGGCGTTGCGCACGCTGCAGGCGGCTGCCGTGCCGGTGCCCTCAGCCGCAGTGACGGCGGGGCCGTCCCGCTGAGGTAAGGTGCGCGGGCCGCTTGGGACCGACCCAGCGAGAGTAGGCGCTGCGCCACACATCCCGCGCCTGCGATGCGGGCGCGGGCTGTTCCCCGTTTTCGGGGACGATCAATCTCTGCTCCGCGTTCGGGCAGCCTTTTTCGCTGCGGTCTTGCGTGTCGCTGCCTTTCGGGCACGGGTAGCCGCCGCCTTCTTTGCGGCGGCGCTCCGCGAGGCGGCCGTACTCCCCTTATTGGCCGCAGCCTTCTTCGCTGTCTTCTTTGCGGCCTTCTTTGTGGCGGTCTTGCGAGCGGGTGCCTTCTTTGCCACCGCTTTCTTCGCAGGTGCCTTCTTCGCTGCCGTCGCCTTGGTTGTGGCCTTCTTTGTGGCCTTCTTTGTGGCCGACGTCCTGGCAGGCGCCTTCTTGGCAGCCTTCTTGCTGGTCGCCTTCTTCGCGCCCTTGCGTGCACTGCCGCTACGCTTGCCGCCGCCGTCCTGCTTGTTCACGGTGGCCCAGGCAATGCGCTCGGCGGTGCCTTCACTCGCGCCGCGATCACGTTCGCTTTCCTCGATGTGCTCGGCCTGGCGCTTCTGCTTTTCGGTATATGCGGATTTGTCACCACGGGGCATGACTATTCTCCTGTCGTTGTGGTCAGGCCAGCAGGCGCAGCTTGGGCTCACGCGCCCACTGGCGGGTGGCGGCCGCCGCCAGGAATGCCTTGGCGTCTTCCGCTTCGACGATGCCGGCATCGTTGCCGACCCGCGCCGCCTTCAGCAGCGCTTGGCCTCCCGCGTCGCTGGCGATGGCCTTCAGGTGTGCCCACGCCTGGCTGACGAACTCCAGCGCGGCGCTCTCTTTCGACAACGCCTTTGATGCCTCTACGCTCAGCACCACGGCCACCGCATCGAACACAGCCGATGGCGTGCCTGCCAGTTGCCCATCCGCCGCCTGCATCGCGCCATCGCTCAGCGTGGCGCCACCGACTTTGGGCGCGACCAGCTTCACGTCTGCACCTGCTTTCCTGGCTGCCTTGCTCAGGCTGGCAATGATGCGGGCGTCGGAGCCTTCGTCGAACAGAATGCCGATGCAGCGACCCTGCAGGGTAGGCTTGTTGCGTCCGATCACACGCACCTCGGGAGCGGGAGGCATGTCCCGCGCCGGGGTGGCGGTGGGTGCCGGGTCGGGCAGGGCGGGCAAGGCCAGACCATCGGCCACGCGCCGCGCCAGTGAGTCATCGATGTTGCGCAGGTGGCTGACGGTACGTACCCGCACCTTCAGCGTTTCCACCTTGGACAACTCGAACACCAGCGCCGATGCCAGGTGCGCCTGCTCCGGCGTTTCAAGGCTGCGGAAGAACATGCGGGCCTGGCTGTAGTGGTCGGCGAAACTCTCCGCGCGGGTACGGCCCTTGCGGCCATCGTCGGCGCTGGCGTGGCTGCGGAAACCCGCAGGCGTCTCACGCGGTGAGTCCTCCTGCAGCGAACTGGGATCGTAGGCCACCCGGCCCTTGGGCACCTGCATCTGCATGTGGCCATCGCGCTGATGATTGGCGAATGGGCACTTCGGGGCATTCACCGGGATCTGGTGGAAATTCGGGCCGCCAAGACGCAGCAGTTGGGTGTCCAGGTAGGAGAACAGGCGGCCCTGCAGCAGTGGGTCGTTGCTGAAGTCGATGCCCGGCGGCACGTTGGCCGGGCAGAACGCCACCTGTTCGGTCTCGGCGAAGAAGTTGTCGGGCCAGCGGTCCAGCACCATGCGCCCGATCACCTGCAACGGCACCAGCGATTCGGGAATGATCTTGGTCGGGTCCAGGTGATCGAACGGGAATGCGTCGGCTTCTTCTTCGGTGAACAACTGCACCGCCAGCTCCCATTCGGGAAAGTCGCCGCGCTGGATGGCCTCGAACAGGTCGCGGCGATGGAAGTCATTGTCGGCTGACTGCAGCTTCAGCGCTTCGTCCCAGACCGTTGACTGGATGCCCAGCTTTGGCCGCCAATGGAACTTGACGAAGGTCGACTCGCCTGCCTCGTTCAGCAGGCGGAAACTGTGCACGCCGAAGCCTTCGATCATGCGCAGCGAGCGCGGAATGGCACGGTCGCTCATTGCCCACATGATCATGTGCATCGACTCAGGCATCAGCGAAATGAAGTCCCAGAAGGTGTCGTGGGCCGAGGCGGCCTGCGGGAAGGCACGGTCCGGTTCCATCTTCACTGCGTGCACCAGGTCCGGGAATTTCATGGCGTCCTGGATGAAGAACACCGGAATGTTGTTGCCGACCAGGTCCCAGTTGCCCTCCCTGGTATAGAACTTGACCGCGAAGCCGCGCACGTCGCGCGGGGTATCCACCGAGCCTGCGCCACCGGCCACGGTCGAGAAACGGGTGAATACGGGTGTCTTCACCCCCACCTCGGTCAGGATGCGCGCGCGGGTATGGGAGGCCAGTGACCGGGTCAACTCGAAGTAGCCATGTGCCGCGCTGCCACGTGCGTGCACGATGCGCTCGGGAATGCGTTCGTGATCGAAGTGGGTGATCTTCTCGCGGAGGATGAAGTCTTCCAGCAGCGTGGGCCCCCGAGGCCCCTGTCGCAGGGAGTTCTGGTTGTCTGCCACCGGGATGCCCTGATCGGTGGTCATCACCGGATGGCTGCCCCCGGCCTGCTGGTGGAGCTCATCGCCATTGCCCCGTGGGTGGCTTTCGGGCGGGGTGGTTGCGCGCTTGCCGGTCGGCTTGCTGGCGGCCATGGAGGGTGGCTCCGGATCGTCAAAGGGAACCACGACACTGGAACCGAGCCCGTTAAACCCCGGTCCGGCAAAGGTGAACGTACGGGCAAAAGCGGGCTCGGGTATGCTTGCCGCATGCGAGTCGAGCCCGCCGACATCGAAGCCTTGTTCGACGCCATCCCGGACGTGCTGTTCTTCATCAAGGACCGCCAGGGGCGGTACACCCACGTCAACCAGACCATGCTGCGACGGCTGGGCCTGCGCGCGCGCAAGGACGTCATCGGGCGGACCGCGGCCGAGATCTACCCGACCGGCCTCAGCGCGGACTATGTCGACCAGGATGCCCGCGTGCTGTCCGGCGAGGTGATCGAGAACCTGATGGAGCTGCACCTGTTCGCCAACCGCGAACCGGGCTGGTGCCTGACCTGCAAGCGCCCGCTGCTGGTCGATGGCGCCATCGAGGGCCTGATCGGCATTTCCCGCGACCTGGGCCAGAAGGACAGCCTCGGCACCCAGTACGAGCAGCTGCGGCTGGCGCTGGCCCACCTCAACGCGCACTACGCCGAGAACGTGCGCATGCAGACCCTGCTGGACATCACCGGCTTCTCGCTTTCCAAGCTGGAGCGCAGCTTCCGCAAGGTGTTCCAGATGACCCCGCAGCAGGTGCTGACCCGGCTGCGGATCCAGATGGCCATGCACCTGCTGCACGGTGACGAGAGCATCGCCAGCATCGGCCAGGCCTGCGGTTTCAGCGACCAGAGCGCCTTTACCCGCAAGTTCAAGGCTGAAACCGGTTTCTCGCCGCGTGCCTACCGCGCCCGTATTGGTGGCAGTGTCGGAGAGCCGGCACTGGCCTGAGCCGCCTGCTGCGCTGTGCCTATCCCCGCGGGCATGGGACAGGGTAAGGTGTCGCCCCTGTAGCCCGCCGCCAGCCCTGCCGATGCCCAACTCGATTCCGACCGCTTCGCCCTCCCGCCTCGGACATTCGCTCAAGCCCCGCCAGCTGATCATGATGGGCCTGGGCAGCGCCATCGGCGCCGGGCTGTTCCTCGGCTCGGGCGTGGGTGTGCAGGCGGCCGGTCCGGCGGTCCTGGTGTCGTATCTGGTCGCCGGCGCGCTGGTGATCATCGTGATGAACGCTCTGGGCGAAATGGCGGCGGCCAAACCGACCAGCGGCGCGTTCTCGGTCTATGCCGCCGATGCCATGGGCGCCACCGCCGGTGCCACCGTCGGCTGGTTGTGGTGGGTGCAGCTGGTGATCGTGATCGCCGCCGAAGCGGTAGGCGCGGCCGGGCTGTTGGCCACGGTCTGGCCTGCGGTGCCGGTGCCGATGGCAGCGTTGGCCTTCATGCTGTTCTTCACCGCGATCAACCTGCTCGGGGTGAAGAACTTCGGCGAGTTCGAATTCTGGTTCGCCATCCTGAAAGTGGCGGCGATTCTGGCGTTCATTGCCATCGGTGTGGCGCTGCTGATGGGTTGGCTCCCGCAGGTGACCTCGCCTGGGCTGAGCAACTTCACCGAGCATGGTGGTTTTGCGCCAAAGGGCCTGGCCGGGATCGGCGCGGCGTTGCTGGTGGTGGTGTTTGCCTTCGGTGGCACCGAGATCGTGGCCGTTGCGGCGGCGGAAACCGAAGACCCGGAGCGCAGCATCGCCCGTGCCATCCGCACCGTGGCGTGGCGCATCCTGGTGTTCTACATCGGCTCGCTGAGCGTGATCATCGCCGTGGTGCCGTGGACCAGCGAGGCGCTGAAGTCGCCCTTCGCCGCGGTGCTGGACATTGCCCGTATTCCGGGTGCAGGCACCGCCATCACCCTGATCGCTGTGATCGCGCTGCTGTCGGCGCTCAATGCCAACCTCTACGGCGCCTCGCGCATGATGTATTCGCTGGCGCAGCGACGTGAAGCCCCGGCCGTGCTGGGCTGGACCGATCCGCGCCAGGTGCCGGTCATCGCCGTGCTGGCCAGCGTCCTGTTCGGTTTCGCCGCCACGGTGATGGAACTGCTGTTCCCGGACCGGGTGCTGCCGGTGCTGCTGAACATCGTCGGTTCGACCTGCCTGCTGGTGTGGACGCTGTCGCTGGTCTCACAACTGGTGTTGCGCCGCCGCGCGGATCGCCTGGGTACCCGGCTGCCGTTCCGCATGGCGGGCTTCCCGTGGCTGACCGTGTGCGCGCTGGGCATCCTGGCGCTGATCTTCGGCCTGCTGCTGAGCGAGGCGCACACCCGTCTGCAGTTCCTGTCGATGGTGGCGCTGACCGCCACGATCGCCGCCGGCAGCGCCATCGCGCGGCGCATGCGCGAGGCGTGATTCTGTAGAGCCGACCCTACGGTCGAGGCTGCTGTTTGCGCGATCGCCAGCCGAGCATGGGCTCGGCTCTACAACAGGCACACACTCCGCGTGGCACTGTGCGCAGGTGGGCCGCCAGCGGCCCGTCGACCGGGAGTACCGCATGCTGCGCAGTCGCCCCTTCCTGATGTTCACCGGCCAGGCCGAGGCCGCCCTGGCCCTGTACGCCGAGGCCTTCGCCGATTTCCGCCTGCTGGCAATGCAGCGCCATCCGGACGGCGCCGGTGCCGGCGCGCCCGGGCAGGTCCGCCAGGCCATCTTCCTGCTCGGTGGCACCCACTACCTGTGCTTCGACAGCTTGGACGTGCACGACTTCACTTTCTCGCCGTCGATCTCGCTGTTCGTCGAGTGCTCCGGCGCAGAGCAGTTCGAGCGCGCCGCGCGCGTGCTGGGCGAGGGCGGCCACTGGCTGATGCCGGTGGGCGAGTACGATTTCAGCAACCGCTACGGCTGGGTGCAGGACCGCTTCGGGGTGTCGTGGCAGTTGAGCCTGGGGCAGATGCCGGACCCGTGATCGGATGTTTGTGCGTGTGGGCCCTGGTCCACACACCCTCATGAAAACGGCCCGCTTGCGCGGGCCGTTCACTTACCGATGCCGCGAGGAATCAAGCCTCGACTTCATCGTCCTTGTAGGCATCGACCGGGATGCAGGCGCACATCACGTTCTTGTCGCCGTACACGTTGTCGACGCGTGCCACCGGCGGCCAGTACTTGCTCTGCTTCAGGCTGGCCAGCGGGAAGGCAGCCAGTTCGCGCGGGTAGGCGTGGGTCCACTCGCTGGCGGTCACTGCGGTGGCAGTGTGCGGCGCGTTCTTCAGCGGGTTGTCCTCGCGGTCCAGGCGGCCGTCTTCGATCGCGCTGATTTCCTCTCGGATCTGGATCATGGCGTTGATGAAGCGGTCCAGCTCGTGCAGCGACTCACTCTCGGTCGGCTCGACCATCAGCGTGCCGGCCACCGGGAAGCTCAGGGTCGGGGCGTGGAAGCCGAAGTCGATCAGGCGCTTGGCCACATCCTCGGCACCGATGCCGCTGGTCTTCTCCAGCGGGCGCACGTCGAGGATGCACTCGTGCGCCACCAGGCCGTTGCGGCCGGTGTACAGCGTCTTGAAGTGCGGCGCCAGGCGCTTGGCGATGTAGTTGGCGTTGAGCTGCGCGACCTGGGTGGCCTTGCGCAGGCCTTCGCGGCCCATCATCGCGATGTACATCCAGCTGATCGGCAGGATCGAGGCGCTGCCGAAGCTGGCCGCGCTGACCATGCCGACAGGACCGTTGTCACCCAGCTTGCCCGGCAGGAACGGCGCCAAGTGCTCCTTGACCGCGCACGGGCCGACGCCCGGGCCGCCACCGCCGTGCGGAATGCAGAAGGTCTTGTGCAGGTTCAGGTGCGAAACGTCCGAACCCCACTTGCCGGGCTTGGCCACGCCGACCAGGGCGTTCATGTTGGCGCCGTCGGTGTACACCTGGCCGCCGTGCTTGTGGATGATCTCGCAGATCTCGACCACCTCTTCCTCGAACACGCCGTGCGTGGACGGGTAGGTCATCATGATCGCGGCCAGGCGGTCGCTGTACTTCTCGGCGTTGAGGCGGATGTCTTCCACATCGACATTGCCGTTGGCATCGGTCTTGGTGACCACCACCTTCATGCCGCACATCTGCGCCGAGGCCGGGTTGGTGCCGTGCGCCGAATCCGGGATCAGGCAGATGTCGCGGTGGCCTTCGCCGCGCGAGCGGTGGTAGGCGCGGATCGCCAGCAGGCCGGCGTACTCGCCCTGTGCGCCGGAGTTCGGCTGCAGGCTGACCGCGTCGTAGCCGGTGCATTCGACCAGCATCGCTTCCAGCGAATCAATCAGTTCCTTGTAGCCCAGCGCCTGGTCGGCCGGCACCAGCGGGTGGATCTGCGAGAACTCCGGCCAGGTCACCGGGATCATCTCGGCGGTGGCGTTGAGCTTCATGGTGCACGAACCCAGCGGGATCATCGTGCGGTCCATCGCCAGGTCCTTGTCGGCCAGCGAACGCAGGTAGCGCAGCAGTTCGTGCTCGCTGTGGTGGGTGTTGAACACCGGATGGGTCAGGAACGCAGACTGGCGCAGCAGGCCGGCCGGCAGCGCGTCGGCGGTGCTTGCGTCCAGCGCATCGATGTCGGCCTGCGCGCCGAACACGGCGGCCAGCGCGACCACGTCGGCGCGGGTGGCGGTCTCGTCCAGGCTGATGCCGACCGAGTCGCTGTCGATCGCGCGCAGGTTGTAACCGGCGGCGCGTGCCTTGGCATGGATCTCATCGGCGTGCACGCCGGTGACGTGCAGGGTGTCGAAGAAGTCGCCACCGACCTGTACGCCGGCGTTGCGCAGTGCCGCAGCCAGGATGGCGGCCAGGCGGTGGGTGCGGCGGGCGATGCGGGTCAGGCCTTCCGGGCCATGGTAGACCGCATACATCGAGGCCATCACTGCCAGCAGCACCTGTGCGGTACAGATGTTGGAGGTGGCCTTCTCGCGGCGGATGTGCTGCTCACGGGTCTGCAGGGTCAGTCGGTATGCCGGGTTGCCCTGGGCATCGACCGAAACGCCGATCAGGCGGCCCGGCATCGAGCGCTTGTAGGCGTCACGGCAGGCCATGAAGGCGGCGTGCGGGCCACCGAAGCCGAACGGCACGCCGAAACGCTGGCTGTTGCCGACCACGATGTCCGCGCCCCATTCGCCCGGGGCAGCCAGCAGGGTCAGGGCCAGCAGGTCGGTGGCCACGGCCACCAGGCCGCCGCGTGCGTGCACGGCATCGACCAGCGCCTTGTAGTCACCGACCTGGCCGAAGGTGTCCGGGTACTGCAGCAGCAGGCCGAAGGCTTCTGCTTCCAGTGCCTCGGCCGGGGTGCCGACGCGCAGCACGATGCCCATGGGCTCGGCGCGGGTGCGCAGCAGTTCCAGGGTCTGCGGGTGCACGGCATCGTGCACGAAGAAGGTGTCCGACTTCGACTTGGCCGAACGCTTGGCCAGGGTCATCGCTTCGGCGGCGGCAGTGGCTTCGTCCAGCAGCGAGGCGTTGGCGATCTCCATACCGGTCAGGTCGGCGCACAGGGTCTGGAAGTTGATCAGCGCTTCCATGCGGCCCTGCGAGATTTCCGCCTGGTACGGGGTGTAGGCGGTGTACCAAGCCGGGTTTTCCAGGATGTTGCGCAGGATCACGTTCGGCGTGTGGGTACCGTAGTAGCCCTGGCCGATGAAGCTGCGCAGCACGGTGTTCTTGTCGGCGATCGCACGGATCTTCGCCAGTGCCTGCACTTCGGTCATCGACTCCGGCAGCGCCAGCGGCGCCGGCGACTTGATCTTGGCCGGCACGATGGCATCGGTCATCGCATCCAGCGACGCGTGGCCGACGACGTCGAGCATCTGCGCGATCTCGGCATCGTTGGGGCCGATGTGGCGCTCGACGAACGCATTGTGGTGCTCGAGCTCACGCAGGGAAGGGGTGTTCTGGGACATGGCGAAGGATCCGTCAGGAAAGGGCACACGCACGGGCACAAGCCGCCGGTCGGCGGTCTGCGGGGCGCCCCTCTGTCCTTTTGCCTGAGAGTTTGGAAGCGCGGAAAACCGCGGCTTCGTGCCCCTTCGGCGCCGGATCGAACCGGTCTCTCCAGAGTTCTGTTACGGGTGGTATCGGGCCTGAGCGATTACGGGCGTTGCGCCTTCGGCAGCGGTGTTCCGCTTCTCCCACCGTGTTGCCCGCCGATTATAGCCCGTTGCGGGCCCGCTGGCCGCGCCCCGGCGCGGGCCCGCGGCTGAATGGCCGATGGCCCGGCCGTGCGTTTTGTGCACCGCTGCATGGCATCGGGCGCAATCCCCACCTATGATGGGCGGATACCCGAATTCATCTGGCGCCGTCCCCGTTGCAGCGGGACCGGCGCCCGCCGTGCGTGCCGCGCATGGCCCTGCCGGACGCTTCCTTCATGACCGCCGCCGTTGCTCCCTCCACCCGCCGCATGGCCCTGCTGCTTGCCGGCCTGGCCATGTTCGGCCCGTTCTCGATCGATACCATCTTCCCCGCGTTCCCGCAGCTGGCGCAGCGCCTGTCGGTGGACGAGGTGGCGGTGCAGCAGACCATCAGCGTGTACCTGCTGTTCTATGGCCTGATGAGCCTGGCGCATGGCCCGCTGTCCGATGCGTGGGGGCGCAAGCGGGTGATCCTCGGTGGCCTGGTGGTGTTCGTCGGCGCCTCGGTCGGCTGTGCGCTGTCCACCGATCTGGCCACGCTGCTGGCGTTCCGCGCGCTGCAGGGCCTGTCGGCGGGTGTCGGCATGATCGTCGGCCGCGCGGTGATCCGCGATCTCTACCATGGCCACGACGCGCAGCGCCTGATGAGCCAGGTGTCGATGCTGTTCGGCATCGCCCCGGCCATCGCGCCGATCATCGGTGGCTGGATCCTGCTCAGTGGCGCCGGCTGGCCGCTGATTTTCTGGTTCCTGGTGGTGTTCGCGCTGGTCCTGCTGGCAGCCACTGCACGCTACCTGCCGGAGACCCATCCGGTCGAAGCGCGCGTGCCGTTGTCGCCGCACGCGTTGATGCGCGATTACGTGCGCATCGGTTTCAACCCGCGCTTCCTGCGCCTGGCGCTGGCCGGCAGCATCGGCTTCGGTGGCATCTTCCTGTACATCTCGTCGGCGCCGGTGTTCGTGATGCAGCACCTGCACCTGGGCGAGGGCGGTTTCGCCTGGTTGTTCATCCCCACCATCGGCGGCATGACCACCGGCTCGTTCCTGTCCGGGCGCATGGCCGGGCACACCACGCCCACCCGCCAGGTCGCCATCGGTTTCAGCCTGTGCGCGCTGTCGGCGCTGCTGAATGTCGGCTACGTGGCGCTGTCGCCGCAGTTCGTGTTGCCGTGGGCAGTGCTGCCGATCTTCCTGGGCGGCATGGGCATGGCGCTGATCTTCCCCATCCTGGCGCTGGCGGTGCTGGACATGTATCCGCACCAGCGCGGCCTGGCCTCGTCGCTGCAAGCCTTCGTGCAGCTGATGATCAGCACCGTGGTGGCCGGCGTGGTGTCGCCGTTGCTCAGTGCCAGCCCGCTGCACCTGGCGCTGGGCCAGGCCGCGTTCTTTGGCGCCGGCTTCGTGTTCTGGTACTGGGAGCACCGGCTTGAGCGCGCGGCGCAGGCAGCCTGCACGGGCGATTGAGCAGCGCGCAGGGGTAGGGCACGCCGCGATGCCCGTAACGCTTGCGGCGAGGAACGACCGGACTAGGCTGGGGACTCCAGCCAGCCGGTGCGTGGATGCACGACAGCCAGCCGATCCGATGTCGTTGCATGAGGTTCCCCCATGGCTGCGCAGCAGACCTACCGCCTGTTCGAGATGGCGCTGAAGGAGCGCCGCGTTCTTTCTCCTTCCCTGGACCGCATGGTATTCACCGGTGCCGACGTGGCGCGGATGAAGACCGAAGGCCCGGACCAGCGCATCAAGGTGTTCTTCCCCTTGCCCGGCCAGGACGTGCCGCCGGTGCCCAGCGGCGAGGACTGGTATCCGCGCTACCGGGCACTTCCGGACGACCAGCGCCCGCCCATGCGCACCTACACGATCCGGCAGTTGCGTGCCGAGCAGGGCGAGGTCGACGTTGATTTCGTGCTGCATGGCGAAACCGGGCCGGCCTCGCGCTGGGCCGTCCACGCTCGCCCGGGCGACCGCGTAGTGCTGCTGGCCCCCGATGCCGACTGTGCCGACAGCAGCGAAGGCTGGGAATGGAAACCGCCGATGGGAGTCGGCCAGGTGCTGCTGGTGGCGGATGAAACCGCGCTGCCGGCGGTGGCCGGCATCCTCGAGGAACTGGCGGCCATGGTCGATCCGCCGCGCACGCTGGCGCTGCTGGAGGTGGCGCAGGCCGGTGATGCCGTGCACCTGAAGGCGCCCTCCAGCGCCGAGCTGGTCTGGCTGCCGCGCGGGCGGGCCGCCTACGGACAGCCGTTGCTGCAGGCGGTCCAGGCGCGGTTGGCAGCGGCCCCGGGCGCGGCTGCCGGCGATGCGCCGGATGAGATCGACGTCGATACGCAGATCCTCTGGGAGCAGGCCGATACCCGCGTGGCCGGGCCGCTGTATGCCTGGGTGGCAGGCGAGGCGGCGGCGGTAATGGCGATCCGTCGCCACCTGGTCCGCGACTGCGGGCTGGACCGCCGCGCGATCACCTTCATGGGCTACTGGCGGCACGGCAAGGTGCTGGACTGACCGTGCTGGATCGAGCACGCGTGAAGCAGCGCTGCGGGCGGGGTGCGTTATCCTTGCGCCCCCTTCGCAGCGGTACCGCACCATGTCCACCAGCTCCAAGACCCGCCGCGACCAGCGCCGTCGCCAGGAAAAGCAGGCCGCCAACAAGGCAGCCGCGCAGGCGTCGCCGGTGGAGCCGCATGCCGAACTGCGCGACGCGCAGCGCACCCTGCTGGCCGGTGTCGTTCGCCGCGATGGCGAATGGGTGCTGGGCATGGATGGCCGCATCGCCGGCCACAGCGAGAGCGCTGCGCAGGTGCTGGCGCTGATCATGCAGGCCGGTGAGCTGCACGAACGCAATGGCACGCCGGTGCGCCTGATGTACTCCGATGCACTTCGTGATGCCGCACAGGCCGAAGCAAAGGAGAAGGGCCAGACCTTCGAGGAGTTCAAGGCCGAGCTGGCCGCGGCGATGGCAGCGAAGAAGAACAGCTGATCGCTGTTGCGGTAGAGCCGGCCGCTGGCCGGCTGCCAGACGGATTTCCACCGTGCAGTTGCCGGCCAGCGGCCGGCACTACCAGAAAGGGGCGGATCCTCGCGGACCCGCCCCTTTTCTCATTTCGCCGCCGGGGCCGCGTTGGCCTGCCAGCCGCACATCTGGCCTTCGTTCTGCTGCTTCAGCCACTCGTTGACCGGTGTGAAGTACTCGATCATCGGGCCGGCATCGAGCTTGTCGGTGCCGGTCAGCTCCTTCAGCGTGGCCTGCCACGGCTGGCTGGCACCTTTGCTCAGCATCGCCCAGTACTTCTGACCGGCTTCCTTGTTGCCGTAGAAGGTGCACTCATGCAGCGGGCCCTTGTACCCCGAGGCGTCGCACAGGCCCTTGTAGAACTGGAACTGCAGGATGCGCGCCAGGAAGTAACGGGTGTACGGGGTGTTGCCCGGCACGTGATACTTCGCGCCCGGATCGAAGAATTCTTCGCCACGGCTGCTGGCCGGGGCCACGCCCTGGTACTTGGCCTTCAGGTCCCACCATGCCTTGTTGTAGTTGTCGGCGGTGATCGAGCCATCGAACACGCCCCAGCGCCAGCGGTCGATCATCAGCCCGAATGGCAGGAACGACACGCCCGACAGCGCCATGCGCATCTGGTTGTTGATGACCGCCTCGCGGCTTTCGGTCGGCGCGTCGACCAGGCCGATCGAGCTGAGGTACTTGGGCGTCATCGCCAGCACGATGGTGTCGCCGATCGCTTCATGGAAGCCGTCGTTGGCACCGCCCTGGAACAGCGGCGGCAGCGGGTTGTAGGCCAGGTCGTAATAGATGTGGCCCAGCTCGTGGTAGATGGTGGTGAAATTCTCTTCGTTTGGCTTGATGCACATCTTTGTGCGCACGTCGCCTTCCATGTTCATGTCCCAGGCGCTGGCGTGGCAGACCACGTCGCGGTCGTCAGGCTTGATGAACTGGGTTTTTTCCCAATACGACTGCGGCAGTGACGGCATGCCCAGCGACACGTAGAAGTCCTGCGCGCGCTCGGTCATCTGCTTGGCGGTGCGCAGTTCGGCTTCGCGCTGCGCCTTGTACTGGGCCGCCACACTGGCGTCCTTGCCGGCCTTGGCCAGCGCCGCGCTCAGGTTGGTCTGGTACTGCTTTTCCAGTGCAGCGGTGATGTCCAGGCTGCCGGCACCTGGATATGGTTCCAGCTGGTCCCACAGGTTGGACCAGTCCTGCTGCCACATGTTGCCCAGCAGGTGCGCGGCGATCAGGCCATTGCCCACTTCGGCCTTGTCCTTGCCGTAGGTCTTGTCCAGCTTGGCGCGCGCATAGCAGTGCAGCTGTTCGTACATCGGCTTGACCTGTTCCCACAGGCGATCGGTTTCCGGGCCGATCTGCTCCGGCGGCATGTCATAGCCGCTGCGCCACATCTGGCCGGCATCGGTGAAGCCCATGCCCTTGGCGCCTTCGTTCACCAGGCCGACGAACTTCTGATAGTCGCCCCGCATGTTCTTGGTGGTGCTGTGCCAGCCCTGCCAGGCGTCGAGCTGCTTGTCGTAGTCGCGGCTGCGTGCCAGCACCTGCTCCAGCTCGCCCAGCTGCCGGCAGGAGTTCGGGTCGTTGGCATCGGTGCAGTACTTGCCGGCGCCATAGCTGCCTTCCATGCGGGTGGCGATCTGAGTCAGCTCGGCCAGTTTGGCCGGGTCGCGCGGCGCCGGCATCGAGGACATCAACTTCAGCAGGTGGATCGCGCGCTTGCTGTCCTCGCTCATCGGCTGGCCGTCGAACTTGGCTGCCTGTTCGATCCAGCTGTTGAGCTGGGTCAGCGAGCGCTCGTTGGCCTTGGCCGCGATGCGTTCCGAATCACTGTTGATGTAGGTGGAGGACAGCCACTGCGCCGAGGTCATCTCCGGGTAGGCGGCCTTGAATTCGGCATTGATGCGGGCCACGAACTGGTCGGCGGTTTCGCCGGCCGGGGCGCTGCTGCTGGCAGTATCGGTACCTGGCGCAGCTTCCTTCTTGCAGGCGGCCAGGGCCAGCGTGGCGGCGGCGATTGCCGAGGCCAGCAGGAGATGACGGTGTTTCACGGGCGGTCCTTGGGTGGTGAACGACGGCCGAAGGCTAGTGGGCCGTCGCTGCCACCGCAAGTGGCGGAAGTCGGCCGGGCCGCGCCCGGCACCCGCAGAGGCTTTCAAGCAACGGCAAAGCCGAAGCAACAGCAACAGCGGACTATCCGTGGTTTGGCGGGGCGCGTCCGGTTGCGGGGGGCGCCGTAAATCCGTCCATGGAGGCTCGGTCGCGCCATCCATGGCGCTCACGCCCCCGCAACCGGACCCACCCCGCCTTCGACAGATTTCCGCGACCTGTCATTGATCCACGCCATGCGTGGATGCTTTTCGAATTCAATTCGACTATTCGATTCCGATGGAAATTCATCCACGCATGGCGTGGATCTACCAGATCGGGACAATCTGTCAGAGGTGGAGCGGTGTCAGAGTGCGGGGTGTCAGCCGCATGGATGCGGCTGCCAAGCCTACATGGACGTACTTGCGGCGTCCCCGCATTCCGACACCGCCCCGCCAAGCCACGAATCGCCTGCTTCTGCTGTTGCCGTTGCTTGTGCAGTGGCCTCGGCGGGTGCAGGGCGCAGCCCTGCCGACAAACCCTCAACTCTCGCAGTTGGCGAACACGTCGCGGTCGCGCTCGTATAGCGAGGTCTTCACCTGCATCAGGCCCAGCACCGACGGGAACAGGTTGTCATGGTCGGTATATACCGTCGAGCGCTTGCGCACGCATTGCAGGTCCAACCCACGGCTGCTGGCGAAGCCCGGCGAGAACCACATCGTCATCGGCACGCGGGTCTGCTCGGCCGGGGCAATCGCATACGGTACGCCATGCAGGAACAGGCCCTTCTCGCCAAGCGATTCGCCGTGGTCGGACAGGTAGATCATCGCCGTGTCGTAATCCTGCATGCCCTGCAGCGTGCCGATGGTCTTGCTCAGGAAGTGATCGGTGTACAGCACGGCATTGTCGTAGCTGTTGGTGATCTCTTCGCGCGAGCAGCGGCCGATGTCACGGGTGTCGCAGGTTGGCTTGAAGCGGGCAAAGGCGGCCGGATAACGCTCGAAGTACGCAGGGCCATGGTTGCCCAGCTGGTGCAGCACCACCACCCGGTCGCCGGGCCTGGCCCGCACCTGGGTGGCCAGGTCCTGCAGCAGGATCTCATCCATGCAGCGGCCATCGGCGCACAGGCCCGGCGTGGTGGCATCGGACAGCGACTGGAAGTCCAGGCCTTCGCACACGCCCTTGCAGCCGGACTGGTTGTCACGCCACAACGGCACGATGCCGGCGCGGTCCAGGACGTGCAGCAGCGACTGGTGCGCACGGATCTTCTTTTCGTCGTAGTCGTGACGACCCCATGGCGAGAACAGGCACGGTAGCGAAACCTCGGTGCTGGTGCCGCACGAGTGCATGTCCGGGAAATTGATCACGCTGGCCTGCGCCAGTTCCGGGGTGGTGTTGCGGCCACCGTTGAGCCCCCAGTTCTGCGCACGCACGGTCTCGCCCATGACGATCACCAGCAGGCGCGGCTTGCTGGCCGGCGCGCGCGGGGTGGCCTTGGCATCGGTACCGATCGGCAGCTTCGGCGCGCGCTGCACCGGATTGTCGCCACGCAATGCACGCGGCATGCCCAACAGGACATTGGCCGGTGTCGCGAGATAGCGCACTTCACGCTGGTTGCGCATCAGTGCCGAGACATCCTGGAACGAGATCAGGGCACCGCCGATGGCGGTCACTGCGGCCACCGCCAGGAAGCCCAGCCGCGACATCAGGCTGCGGCCCCAGCTGCGGCCGCGCAGCTGCACGCGCCACAGCACGATCATCGGCAGCACCGCAAGCAACAGCACCGGCCACAGCAGCGACACGGTCATCAGCTCGCGGCTTTCCTTGGGGTCGGTCGCCAGCACGTTGCGCAGCATGTCCGCATCCAGGTAGATGTGGTAGCGGCTCATGTAGTGCGCGGCGAATGCGGTCACCAGCAGCAACAGGCTGATCACCACCTTGGCGTTCCAGCGCCAGACCAGGATGCCCAGCAGCACGCCGTGAGCGCCCAGCAGCAACAGCAGCAGTGAAAGCGCGTAGCGCAGGCTGCCTGGATGGCTGGCCATCGCGCTGTGCCAGAACAGGCCATTGCCGGCCACCGCGAAGAACAGGCTGGTCAGCGCGATCAGCGCTTCGGTGGACAGCTGCGGCCGCCAGTGGCGTAGACCCGCAAGGGCGGGGAGGCGGGCGGGCCGTTGGACCGATGCGCTCATGCGTTTGCCTCCTGGCGGTTGGCATGGTTCGGTTGACGGTGTGTCAGGACGCGCTTGACGATGAGATACAGGCCCAGCGAAAGCAACCAGCAGATCAATGCAGTGGCAACGTCATGCGAAAGGAAATGTGCACCGCGCAGCTGCTGGCTGATGCCGAACACCAGGCCGGCGCCGAGGCCGATCCACAACCCGGTCCAGCGCCACGACGGGCGCCATAGCAGGGCGAAATAGTACAGACACAGCCAGGCGTAGCCAGCACTGGCGTGACCGGCCGGGAAGCAGGCCTGCGCGGCCATGCCAGCGGGGCGCGCCGTGAAAAGCCCGATGAAAGGCTGGTGGCCACCGTAGCGCAGCAGGTCCCACGGGCATTCCATCGGCACCAGCGACTTCAGCAGGGAGATCGCGCCGGTGCCCAGTGCCATGGCAATCACGACATAAAGCAGCGCCCATTGCAGGGTGCGATCGCGACCCTTACGCCAGTGGTGGAAGCACAGCAGGATCACGACCAGCGCCGCCGCCGTGCTCAACCATTTGCCGGCCTTGTGCACGACGCTGCGGGTGATCCAGGCGTCCTGCAGCGCCCAGTGGCTGCCTTCAAGACGGAACAGGTGATCGGCCACCCATTGATCACCGCCGAAGTCCATCAGCAGCGTAAACAATGGCAGACCGATTGCGACAGGCAGCCAGAGGTGAGTTACGGCAAATCGAGACGCCAGTGGTGTCGCAAGCGGCGCTACCGCATCAAGGGGACGGACGGGCATGCTGGGGGAGGGCGGTTTGGGAATCCGCAGTCATGCTCGTCACCTGCATGTCGGAGAAGGGTCGGACGCCCGTTCGCACCGGGTTAATGATTCCCCCGGCACGAGTCAACGTTCAGTCTTCTTCGGCGGTCGAGCCGGCCCGTTCGGCGTGGCATTGCGGGTCCCAGGCCGTACCGGGAAGCAGTTGCCAACGATTCCTGTTGGCCATGCCGATGTCGATCACTTTGGCCGGGTCCACGCAGGGACTCATTGCATCGTCCAGCACCAGCAGCCAGCGCTTGTCCGGCGCTTCGGCGAGCCAGGGGCCGGCATCGTGCCATTGCTCGGCCCAGGGCCGCTTGAAGCCGAACTCGCGCACCGCGCGGTCGGCCTGCAGCAGGTTCTGCTCGCGCCAGGCGACCAGCGCCAGTTCGGCGTCCGGCCCGATCCGTGCGCCGACCCGGCGCATCAGCGCCGACGCCGAAGCGTAGGGATCCAGCGCCGGAATCAACACCAGGCCGTAGAGCATCCACAGCATGCCGTGGGTCAGCAGCACCAGCGTTGCGGCGCGGCGCACCCGCAGCCACACGATCAGCGTGGCCAGGGCGATGGCGAAGGTCAGCAGGCCATCGCCCAGCACCGGCAGCAGCGTATCGGGCATTGCCCGGCGCTCAAGCTGCGCAAGGGCCCAAGGGTGCTCGGTCAACAGCATGACGCCGAGCACGCCGGTGGCCAGCATCAGCACCACGCTGTAGCCGAACAGGTAGCGGCGCACGCACAGCCGGCGCAGCAGGCCCGGCAGCAGTGGCGCCGCCGCCAGTGCCATTGCCGGCAGCATCGGCAGCACATACACCTCACGCTTGCCCGGGCTGGCGCTGAAGAACACCAGCACCAGAATGGCCCAGCCGAGCAGCAGCCACTGCCGGCGGTCGCCTCGGCGGAGGCGGCGCCACCAGGGTCTGAACAGCATCGGCAGCAACAGGCTGCCGGGCAGCCACAGGGTCAGGATCACCTGCAGGTAGTACCAGACCGGTTGGCGGTGGTGCCAGGCGTTGGCATAGCGGGTACCGGTCTGCTTGAACAACAGCTCATGCGCGTAGGCCTGCAGTTCGGCGCTGGGCGTGTGCAGCAGGGCCCAGCCCAGCGGCGCAAGCCACACCGACACGCCCAGCAGGAAGGCCGGGATCAGCCACAGCAGCGTTGCCGGGTGCGGACCATCTCCCCTGAGGCCGCGGCAACGCTGGTACAGCCACCAGCCGAACCATGGCAGCACCATCAACAGCGGCAGGAAACCCACACCCTTGGTCACTGTCCCCAGGCCGGCCGCGAAACCCGCCAGCCACAGTGCGGGCAGGTTGCGGCGCTCGCAGAGATGGCGCATCAGGCCCCACAGGGCCACCGTGGTCATGCCCACCAGCACCATGTCGATCTGCGCGCGCTTGGCCATCAGCCCGAACTGCAGGGTGCAGAACAGCGCCGCCAAGGCATACAGGGAATGCCGCGGTGACCACAGCCGGCGTGCCAGATCCGACACCAGCCACAGGCTGAGCAGGGCGCCCAGCAGCGACGGCAGCAGGAACGACCACTGCCAGCTGCCGACGATCTCGTAGGCCGCCGCCTGCAGCCACATGAAGACCGGCGGCTTCTCCGCATACAGCTCCACGCCCCGGTGCGGCAGCAGCCATTGCCCGCTTTCGACCATGGTCCGGGCCGCCAGCACGAAGCGCGGCTCGTCCGGCGGCTGCGGCTGCCGAAGGCCGATCCCCGCTGCCAGCGCAGCAACGATCAACAGCCACAACAGGGGCAGGCGCCAACGGCGGGGCAGGGCTACGGGCACGGCAGGCTCCGGGAGCAAAACGGCCATTCTGAGGTGGCAGGGGTGGGAAAAGCGTCAGAGCGGGGCCGGGGCGACCGCATTCCGACATGCGCGGCGCTACCATGGTACGAACTTCCGTGGGTGTTTCGTGCATGCGTCTGTTGGTGATCGAGGACAACCGCCAGCTGGTAGCCAACCTGTTCGACTATTTCGAGTCGCGCGGGCATGTGCTTGACGTGGCCCCGGATGGCATCACCGGCCTGCACCTGGCCGGCAGCCACCCTTACGACGCCGTGATCCTGGACTGGATGCTGCCGCGCATGGAGGGCCCGGAGGTGCTGCGCCGGCTGCGCGCCGAGCAAGCATCGGAAGTGCCGGTGATCATGCTGACCGCGCGTGACGAGCTGCCGGACAAGATTGCCGGCTTCCGCGCCGGTGCCGACGACTACCTGACCAAGCCGTTCGCGCTGCCAGAACTGGAGGTGCGGCTGGAGGCGCTGTTGCTGCGTGCGCAGGGCCGCAACCCGCGCAAGCGCCTGCAGGTGGGCGACCTGGTACTGGATCTGGCAACGCTGGAGGCCCAGCGTGGGGGCCAGCTGCTGCACCTGTACCCGGCCTGCCGCAAATTGCTGGAAGTGCTGATGCGGGCCAGCCCGGGGGCGGTGACACGACAGCAGCTGGAGTTCGCCCTGTGGGGCGATGAGCCGCCGGATGGTGACCTGCTGCGCTCGCACGTCTACGAGTTGCGTCGCAGCGTCGACGGCCCGTTCGCCAAGAAACTGATCCACACGCTGCCGCGGGTGGGCTACCGGTTGGCGGTGAGTTCCACCAGCGATGCCGGCAAGGATGACGATGAAGGCGCGTAAGCCGGGCCCGTTGTACCGTCGGGTCGTGTGGTGGTTGCTGGGCTATCTGGCGCTGCTTTCACTGGCGGTGTTCAGCGTTGGCAACTATGTGCACGAGCATGCCGAGCACGCCGCCTGGCGCGCACTGCTCAACTCCGAACTGGACAGCATCGTCGAGCACGTCGAGCATGAGCCGCATTACCGCTGGCAGGATTCGGACACGCTCAGCCTGTATCGCTTCGATGCGGTCAACCTGCCCGACGCTCTGCGTACGTTGCATCCGGGGCTGCATGACGGCGTAATGATCAAGGGCCGTGAGACGGCGGTGATGGTGCGCGAAACCGAGTCGATGGGCCGGGTCGCGCTGGTTCTGGACATTTCCGATTTTCATGACCTGGAACAGTTCGCCACGCGCTGGGTGATGCTGGCCGGGGTGATCATGATCTTCGTCACCGTACTGATGGCGTCGTTCGGCATGGAACGCATGGTGCGCCCGCTGAGCCTGCTGGCACAGCACATCGCCGCGTTGCGGCCGGGCGTGCAGGGCCAGCGCATCGAGGTCGATCCACGCGGCAGTTCCGAACTGCATACCATCGCCGATGCACTGAACGATTACCTTGACCGCAATGAGCAGTTCGTCGAGCGTGAGCGGGTCTTCATCAGCACCGCCAGCCACGAACTGCGCACGCCGATCGCCGTGATGACCGGTGCCGCCGAACTGGCACTGGAGCAACCGGGCCTGCCCGAGCGCGCCCGCCAGCAGATGCAGCGGGTGTTGCGCACGGCGCAGAGCGTGGAGCAGTTGATCGAGTTGCTGCTGGTGCTGGCGCGCGATCCGGCGCGCCTGGCGGCGCGTGCCGAGCGCATCGCGCTGGACCAGCTGCTGCCGGAGATCGTCGACGACCATCGCCACCTCCTCGGCGACAAGGACCTGAGCATCGGTATCCAGGCCGCGCCGGTGGATATCGTCGCGCCGATGGCAGTGGTGCAGGCGGCGATCGGCAACCTGCTGCGCAATGCCATCGAGAACAGCGGTCGCGGCCATATCGCACTGCAGCTGAGTCCGTCGGCGGTGCTGACCCTGCAGGACCCCGGGCACGGCATGAGCCCGGAGGAGATCGCGGCGATCCATGCACGCATGGCCCGCGGCGGGCGTGCCGACCGTGGCAGCGGCATCGGCCTGGACCTGATCGCGCGGCTGTGTGAACACCTGGGCTGGACACTGCAGTTGCAGCCCTGCGAGCCGCGCGGGACACGCGTCACCCTGGACTTTGGCGCTTCGCGCCCGGCCTGATCAAGCGGCCGACCTGCTCCGCGCTGCGGCATGACCCGGCGTGAAGACAGTGTTAATCTGGAACTGCGCCGCTTTATGCGGCGCTTTTTTTTCCGCTCTTTCGATCGACAGAGGATCCCATGCCGACCGAACCCGCTACCGCCCTGATCAGCAACGATATCGTTGGACTGGGCCTGATCGCCGCCACCCTGGCCCTGATCTTCTGGGCTGCCAGTGGTCCGACCCCCTTGTTGAAGAAGATCTTCGCCTGGGTGCCGGCGCTGCTGCTGTGCTACTTCATTCCCGCCATCTACAACACCGCCGGTGTCATCGATGGCCACAACACCTTGCTGTACAACCCGGTCGCGCGTGACGTGCTGCTGCCGGCTGCACTGGTCCTGCTGACCCTGTCGATCGATCTGAAGGGCGTCATCAAGCTCGGCCCGAAGCTGTTGCTCGTGTTCTGTGCCGGTACCGCTGGCATCATGCTCGGCGCAATCGTCTCGTTCCAGCTGATGAAGCTGATCCACCCGGAAACCGTGGCCGGTGATACCTGGGCCGGCATGGCCGCGCTGGCCGGCAGCTGGATCGGTGGCGGCGCCAACATGGTGGCCATGCGCGAGGTGTTCGGCACCGACGCCACCACCTTCGGCCAGTTCGCCGTGGTCGACGTGGCCTGTGCCAGCCTGTGGATGGCGATCCTGCTGTTCCTGGCCAACCGCGCGCAGCAGATCGATACCCGCAACGGGGCCGACACCCGCGCCATCGACGAGATGAAGGCACGGATCAGCGCCTACGAGGCACAGAACGCGCGCATCCCCAGCATGACCGACCTGATGGTGATCGTCGGCGTGGCACTAGGTGGCGTCGGCCTGGCCCACGCCATCGCCGCGCCGCTGTCGGGCTGGTTCAAGGCCAATATCAGCTGGGCCAGCCAGTTCAGCCTGGACAGCCAGTTCGTGTGGGTGATCCTGCTGTCCACGGCGATGGGCCTGGGCCTGAGCTTCACCCGTGCGCGCCGGCTGGAAGCGGCAGGCGCTTCGCGGCTGGGCACGGTGTTCCTTTACTTCCTGATTGCCTGCATCGGCATGCAGATGAACCTGCTGTCGCTGCTGGACAGGCCGTGGCTGTTCCTGCTCGGCGCGATCTGGATGGCCACCCACGTGCTGGTGCTGTGGGTGGTGGCCAAGCTGCTGCGCGCGCCGCTGTTCTTTTTCGCCATTGGTTCGCAGGGCAACATCGGCGCAGCCGCTTCGGCTCCCGTGGTGGCAGCAGCGTTCCACCCGACGCTGGCGCCGGTGGGCGTGCTGCTGGGTACGGTGGGCTATGCCACCGGCACCGGGCTGGCGTATGTCACCGGCCTGATCCTGAAGTGGATGGCCGGGG
This sequence comes from Stenotrophomonas sp. CASM101, assembly GCF_049384845.1. NCBI lineage: Bacteria > Pseudomonadati > Pseudomonadota > Gammaproteobacteria > Lysobacterales > Lysobacteraceae > Stenotrophomonas > Stenotrophomonas sp. CASM101. Next base: position 52,418 of record NZ_JBMRFR010000023.1, read on the forward strand.
CCTGAGTCCTGAGCTGACGATCATGTTGCGTGTTCACGGCAATTGCCGTGGACACGCTTTCCCCGTGCAGATGCGAGCCCACGCTCGGCTTTCTTTTTGCGTGCCACCGGATAGATCCACGCCATGCGTGGATGCACTTCATGGGTATCCATGAACAAAGAAAGGACAGATCCGTTTCCCCGCGGAAACGGATCTGCCCCCTGATGCTTCTTGCCGTCAACGGAAATCTGTCGAAGGTGGGGTGGTGTCGGATGGCGGGGACGCCGTAAACCCGTCCTTGGGGGCTTGGCCGC